>JBKBUP010000022.1:0-21253 GCA_046289795.1 Dietzia sp.
GGCCCTCGAGGCCGTCGATCTCCTCGAAGAGAGCCTCCAGGTTGACCACCACGCCGTTGCCGATCACGGGCACGGCCGTGGGCGAGAGGATGCCGGCGGGAAGGAGCTTGAGCTCGTACTTCTCGCCGCCCACCACCACGGTGTGACCCGCGTTGTTCCCGCCGTTGGGCTTGACCACGTACTCGACGCGGCCGCCCAGGATGTCGGTGGCCTTGCCCTTGCCCTCGTCGCCCCACTGGGCGCCGATCAGGACGATCGCTGGCATGGTTCGCTTTCACCTCGAAAAGAGTCGTCTACCGGTGAGGGACGGAACCGACCCGCAGGCGGTGATTCCGCGCACACCAACGGCCCAGGGTACTTGGTTCCGCCTCGCACACCCTAGTCGGTCAGTCCGACACCCTCCGGAAGCTCACCGGCGCTCCCGGCAGGAGCTGGGACAGCACGTCCGACGACCGGGCCGTCAGCACCCCGATCACCGGGTAGCCGCCCGTGACGGGATGGTCGGGCCCGAACACCACCGGCGAGCCGTCGGCCGGGACCTGCACCGCGCCGCGCACCATGCCCTCGCTGGGGATCTCGCGGGCGCTCGACCGGGGGACGGGCCGGGCGGGATCGATGCGCACTCCCACCCGGTCGGCGTGCCCGCTGACGTGCCCGGTCTCCGCCAGGACCTGCCAGGCCCCGGGAGGGAACAGGTTGTCCCGCGGGCCGGGGATCACGTCCAACTCGACGGGGTCCGGCCGCCTGCTCGAACCATCCGAACCCGTGCCCGCCCACGGCACTCCGCCCGCCGCGTGCCAGTCATCCGCCCACGGGCCCACCACGGCGTCGCCCACGGCCAGTACGTCTCCGGCCACGACGGGCGGCGGCCCCAGCCCGGACAGCGTGTCCCGCGAGCGGCTCCCCAGCACCGGCGGCACCTCGATCCCCCCGCGCACGCCCAGGTAGCTGCGCACCCCGACGTCGGGCCGACCGATCTCGAGCGTCGAGCCGGCGTCCAACCGCAGCACCTCGCCGGTGGCGGCGGTGCGTCGGGAACCGGAGGGGGTGGTGACGACGACGAGGCCCCGCGCCCCCGTCACCGCGACCACTGCCGGGGCGTCCGTCATCAGCACGAACCCACCCAGCAGCAACTCGAGCACCGCAGCGCCGGGGTCGGTGCCGAGGCAGCGCAGGGCGAGCGCGGCGGCGGCGCGATCCGCGGCGCCCGAGGCGGTGACCCCGAGCGAGGCGTGGCCCGGCCTGCCCAGGTCCTGCACCAGCGCAGACGGGCCGGCCCGGAGGACCATCAGGCTCATCGCCGCACGTCCCGTGGGTCCGCGGCCCTGAATCGGACACGGTCGCCGGGGGCCAGTAGTGCCGGGTCCGGCCGGTCTGCGTCCCAGAGCAGGGCGTCGGTGGTCCCGACGAGTCGCCACCCACCGGGCGAGGCTCCCGGGTAGACGGCGCAGAATCGGTCGGCCAGGCCCACCGATCCCGCCGGGACCCGCGGCCTCGGAGACCCCAGCCGCGGCACGGACGGCAGCGGCTCGGCGGCAGAGAAACGGTCGCTGCCGCCACCCGCGCTGCCGCCACCCGCGCCGCCGGCTCCTGCGCTGCCGGCTCCTGCGCTGCCGGCTCCTGCGCTGCCGGCCAGCTCCCGCTCGTCGACCAGATAGAAGAAGCCGGGCGCGAACCCTCCGAAGGCGGCCCGCCAGGTGATCGAGGTGTGCCGACGCACCAGAGCCTCGGTCGAGACGCCGACGTGGTCAGCGACGGCGGTCAGGTCGGGGCCGTCGTAGCGGACCACGATCGTCACCTCCCGCACCGCAGCCTGCGCCACCGCCTGCGCCACCTCCCGGGCCGCCGACTGCGCCACCTCCCCCGAATCCGCCACTCCCCCGCCACATCCGCTACCCGAATCGGGGTAGCGGACCGCGCGGGAGGGTAGCGGATCCCGGGCCGGATCCCGGGCCGAATGCCGGGCTGGATGGCGGGGCGGATCTTGGTGCAGCAGGTCCTCCACCCTTCGTCGCAGAGCCGGTAGCGCCGACGCTCCCCGCGCGGTCACCAGCACTGTGCGGGCCGCCGCGACCACGTCCACGGCCTCCGGGCGCAACTGCTCCATCCGCCCGGCCAGTTCGACGGCCTCGGCCAGATCGGCACAGTCGAGCAGCAGCGCGGCTTCTCCGCAGCGGCGGATCCTCGTCGTCGTCACCTGGTGCCCCACCTCCCGGCCGGCCCGGACGCCCGGACGGCTGGCTGCGCGAACGGCGCCACCTCCACCCCGGCCGCCTCGAGCGCGTGGCGGACGCGGCGGGCCAGGTCGAGCGCACCCGGGGTGTCCCCGTGTACACACACCGACTCCGCGGACACCACGACCTGCGACCCGTCGTCGGCGCTGATCTCCCGGCCGCTCGCCATGGCCACCACGCGGGCGGCGACCTCGTCCGCATCGGTGAGCACCGCCCCGGGTCGCCCGCGCGGCACCAGCGTGCCGTCGGCGCGGTATCCGCGGTCCGCGAAGGCCTCCGCCACGGCGGGGATGCCCACCGACCGGGCGTGCGAGAGCACCACCGAACCGGGCAATCCCAGGATGGGCAGGGGCTCCTCGCCCGCGAGTTCGGCGTAGCGCAGCACGGCGTCCACCACGCCGGCCGCCTGCTCGGAATCGCGGACGATACGGTTGTAGAGGGCGCCGTGTGGCTTGACGTACCGGACCCGCGTCCCGCGCCGCCGGGCCGCCATGTCCAGCTCCACCAGCTGGAAGTGCACGTGCTCGGCCAGCTCGGCGCGCGAGACCTCCAGCTCCGTCCGCCCGAAGTTCGCCGCGTCCCGGTAGGAGGGGTGCGCACCCAGGGCCACGCCCCGCTCGGCGGCGGCAGCGGCGGTCGCCGACATCGTGGGGCGGTTGCCCGCGTGGAAGCCGCACGCGACGTTGGCGGAGGTCACCACGTCCAGCAGCGCGGCGTCGTCGGGGTGCGCCCCGGACCGCGCGGCCAGCGACTCGGACCACCGCGGCGTCCCCCGGCGGGCCTCGCCGAGGTCGCAGTTGAGGTCGATGCGGTGCACCCTGTCCATCCTGCCGTCATCGTGCCCCAGGTTCGACCCGGCGAGGCCGATGAGTCCATGATGGATGCATGATCGTCATCCGCTGCGGCTCGGCACCGGTCCCGACCGTCCTCGGCGAACACCCGCGCGTGGAGTGCAGCGAGGTCCCCACCAAGGACGATGTCAACCGCGCGCTCTACGAGATCGGGCACCGCCGGCGGGTGCTGGTGTGCGGCACCGACGCCGGCCTGGCCGCCCTGCTCACCAGACTGATGCGGACCGAGAACCTGGACATGGAGATCGCGTACGTCGCCGAGAATCCCACGCCGGCGACCCGCGCCTACGACCTGCCCACCGGCTCGGCCGCGGCGAAACTCGGGGTGCGGGGTGAGGCCCGGGAGGTGCCGCTGATCCGCGACGAGACCGGGACCGTCCTGGTGGGCGAGGCCACCGTCACCGGGCCGGAGGGCGCCCACCTCGTGGGCGAGGCCTATGCCGACGACGACCGGATCTTCTCCGGGGAGATAGACAAGCTCACCGTCCGCCCGACTCCGGAGATGCCCGGGGTCCGCGCCACCGCGGCACGGCCCCGCAGGCTGCTGCGGCGGTCGTGGTTGCCCGCCCGCGCAGTTCAGCTGGGCACGGAGGCGGGGATGGTCACCCGCGACGGCGTGACCGGTCGGCGCGCGGTCAAGAGGACTTCTTTCTATCGCCATACCGAGCCATGGAAGCTCGTGTCGCCCTGAGCGGAGGCATGACGGTGGCCGGCCGGTCCGGGGATTCGGGCCACTCCTCCAGCTGTTCCGGCTCCACCGCGGGCGTGCGCACCGTGGGTGGCAGCGTGGCCAGCGCCGAGATCTTGCTCAGCCCCGCCACCTGCATCATGTCCACCAGGATCGACCGGATCTGGGCCAGCATCACGGTCTCGGTCAGACCCGACCCCGGCACCAGTTCGCGCTTGGCCCGGGACGCCACGGCGCGCAGGGCCCGGTGGACCTCGGCGTCGGTGGGCGCGTCCGGGTCCGCGGCCACGCGCCGGGTGAGCAATTCCAGCGCCTCCCCCAGCCCCGCGATCAACGAACTCAGGGCGGGCGGGACGTCCACCTGGTCGTCGACCGCCACGATCGCCCGCCGCGCCAGGACGCGGATGTTCCGGATGCCGTTGTCCAGCGGGTTGAGCACGCTCGTGAGCACGATCTCCTCCGGCCGACGCCGCCGGTAGAACGGCGAGATCCGGACCAGCTCGCGGGCTCCCGCGAGCTGCTCGGAGATCTCGTCGACCGCCGGCTGGGTGTCGCGGGCGTCCTGCAGCGCGGAGCGGATGAGGTCCGAGTCCCTGCGGTCCAGGCCGTCCGAGACCTCCGCCAGCACAGACGAGGCCACGCCCAGCAGGGACGCTGCCTCGCGGCGGGCGCGGCGCAGCGGGTGGACGGGCATCAACGCCATGGCCACCAGCGCCACCGCACCGCCGACAGCGGCGTCGATCATCCGTTCGTAGCCACCCGCGCTGCCCGGGGGCAGGAGCGTGGCCACGAGGATCGCCGACGACGCCGCCTGCGTCCCCACGAGCGCACCTCGATCGAGGAACACCGCCGCGGACATGGCCAGCACCACCACCGCGGCGATCTGCCACGGGCCGGAGCCGATCTGGGCGATCAGCAGGTCGCCCAGGCCCACGCCCACCACGACGCCGATCACCAGCTCGATGCCACGACGGATACGCCGCCCCATCCCGGTGCCCAGCGCCAGGGCGGCGGCGATGGGCGCGAAGAACGGCGCGGGGTGGCCCAGCACGTCGTGCGCCAAGAACCAGGCGATACCCGCGGCGAAGCCGCACTGCAGGATCGGCAGGAACGCGTACGCCAGTCGTCGCGTCCGCGTCCTCAGCGGAACGGGCAGCGCACCGTAGACGCCCTGCGTGCGGGCGTCTAAGCGGTCACGCCAGGCCGAGAGGCTCGGCGGCGTGCGGGTCTGACTCATTGACCAGGTCCAGACAACGGATGTACTCCTCCTCCTCGCCGATCGACTGCGCGGCGCGGGCCAACGCGGCCACGCACCGCAGGAAGCCGCGGTTGGGTTCGTGATCGAACGGCACCGGGCCGAAGCCCTTCCAGCCGTGACGGCGAAGCTGGTCCAGGCCGCGGTGGTAACCGGTGCGGGCGAACGCGTAGGCGCTGATCACGTCGTCGGCGTCGAGCGCGCGCTCGGCGAGCTCGGCCCAGGCGATCGACGCGGTGGGATGCGAGGCCGCCACGGTGCGGGGATCCTCACCCGCGGCGATGGCGTCCTCCGCCTCCGGGTCGCCGGTGAGACGGGTGGGCGGGGGGCCGAGGAGATCTCCGAACTGGGTCATTCCCCCATTGTCCACGAACCTACGACAGCCGACCGCCAGCCGACCCCTAAGCGGCCCCCGGAGCCGCCCCGACCCCGGCCGACGGCGTCGCTTGTTAGGGTGAGGACATACGGTGCCCCGATCGGCGCGCCGGGCCCTCGTGCAGGCTGGTCGGAATGACCGCCGCTTCGGGGCGGATTCGTGAACTCGGTGTCGAGGCCCCATCTCGTGGATTGTGTTCCGCGGCGGATGTGCTTCCACCGGTTCCCCTCCGAGAAACGAACGCCAGGCCGACGTCGGCCGGAAGGAATTCACTTGTCAAGACAGCGAATCGCGATCATCGGAGCCGGACCGAGCGGCATGGCCGCACTGCGCGCCTTCGAATCGGCGCAGCGAGCCGGGGTGGAGATTCCCGAGATCGTCGCTTTCGAGAAGCAGGACGACTGGGGCGGGCAGTGGAACTACGACTGGCGCTCCGGCACGGACAGGTACGGCGAGCCGGTGCACTCCTCGATGTACCGCAACCTGTGGTCCAACGGGCCCAAGGAAGCGCTGGAGTTCGCCGAGTACACCTTTGACGAGCACTTCGGTCGGCCGATCTCTTCCTACCCGCCGCGCGAGGTCCTGTGGGACTACATCGACGGCCGGGTCCGAAAGTCCGAGGTCAAGGACAAGGTGCAGTTCTCGACCGCCGTCCGCTGGGTGGATTACGACCGCGACCAGGACAACTTCACCGTCACCGTGGAGAACCTCGAGTCCGGCGAGACCGCCACCTCCGAGTTCGACCGGATCATCGTGGCCACGGGCCACTTCAGCTTTCCCAACGTCCCGGAGTTCCAGGGGATCACCTCGTTCCGCGGGTCGGTGCAACACGCCCACGACTTCCGCGGGGCGGAGAACCTGGCGGACCAGCGCGTGCTGCTGATCGGGGCGTCCTATTCCGCCGAGGACATCGGTGTGCAGGCCTTCAAGATGGGCGCCCGCTCGGTGACGATCTCCTACCGCACCGGGCCGATGGGATACGACTGGCCCGACGGCATAGAAGAACTGCCGTGCATCGACCGCTTCGAGGGTGAGACCGTTCATTTCACAGGCGGTGAGACCCGCGAGTTCGACGCCGTGATCCTGTGCACCGGTTACCTGCACAAGTATCCGTTCCTGCCCGCGGAACTGGCCCTGCGCTCCCCCAACAACATCTACCCCGCCGGTCTGTACCGCGGAGTGGTGTGGCAGGAGAACCCCAAGGTCTACTACCTGGGCGCCCAGGATCAGTGGTTCACGTTCAACATGTTCGACGCCCAGGCCTGGTACGCCCGCGACCTGATCCTCGGCCGGGCCGCCCTGCCCTCCGCCGAGCAGCGAGCCGAGCACATGAGGACCTGGCGTCACCGCTTCGAGCAACTGGACGGGGACGCGGACGACGTGCGCTTCCAGGCCGAATACACGAGGGACCTCATCGACTCCACGGATTACCCGATGTTCGACCTCGACGAGGTCGTGCGGATCTTCCTGGCCTGGAAGCAGGAGAAGAAAGAGAACATCATCACGTACCGGGACAAGTCTCATCGTTCCGTCATCACCGGCACGATGGCCACGACGCACCACACCACGTGGCTCCAGGAGTTGGACGACTCCCTCGAGCGATACCTCTCCACGCCGGAGACGTCCGAGGTGGAGGCGATGATGGACGGCACGGAACCCGACGCGGAGAAGGAAGAGGCGGCCACTCAGGAGTGAAGACCCGGTGACCAGTCGGGGCATTCGCTTCCACCCGATCAGAAAACACGTCAAGCTGGACACATGACCGTGTCTTCATCACCCGAGACCTCCCCCACCGGCCTCGACCGCCGGACCGTCCTCAAGGCTGGAGCACTCGCCGGAGCCGCGGTGGGAACCACCGCAGTCGCGGGCCGGTCCGCGGTCGCGGGTGCCCAGGTGGGCGTCTTCGGGCACGGCGTCGCGTCCGGCGACCCGATGCCCGATCGCGTCATCCTGTGGACGCGGGTCACGCCCTCCCCCGAGGCCGTTGCTGGGTCCGGCCTCGGAGCCCCCGTCGCGGTCAGCTGGGAGGTGGCCCTCGACCCAGGTTTCGCGCGCATCGTCCGGTCCGGCTCGCTCGTCACCGATGCCGGCCGCGACCACACCGTCAAGTTCGACTGCACCGGCCTGGCTCCCGACCGCTGGTACCACTACCGCTTCCGGGCACTCGGTCAGACCTCGCGCGTCGGCCGCACCCGCACCGCCCCCGCCGACGGTGCGCTCCCGGCCACCGGCCGCTGGCGCATCGGGGTGGTCTCCTGCTCCAACTGGGAGGCGGGCTACTTCTCCGGCTACCGCCACCTCGAGGCGCGCGGTGACCTCGACGCGATCGTCGAGCTGGGCGACTACATCTACGAGTACGGCCGGGGCGAGTACACCGGCAAGTTCGGCGCGGTCCGGCCCCACGATCCGCCGCACGACATCGTGACGCTGGCCGACTACCGGATCCGCCTGGCCCAGTACCGCACCGACCCGGACCTGCAGTCTCTGCACGCGCACGTGCCGTGGATCGTCACCTGGGACGACCACGAGCTCGCCAACGACAACTGGTCCGACGGCGCCGAGAACCACCATCCGCACCAGGGGCCGTTCTCCGACCGCAAGGCCGCCAGCTCGCAGGCCTACTTCGAGTGGATGCCCGTGCGGCCGGAGTCCCTGCGCGACGGCGGGCACCTCTACCGGCGGCTGCGGTGGGGTTCGCTGGCCGAGATCAGCATGCTCGACCTGCGCTCCTACCGCACCAAGGGGCCGGATCGGTTCGACGGCCACGCGATCGACGTCACGGGCACCATGACCGGCGCCGCACAGTTCGACTGGCTGGCCCGGGGGCTGAGCTCGTCGACCGCCCGCTGGAACGTCATCGGCAACTCGGTCATGATCACGCCCGTGCTCCTGCCCCCGCTCGAGCCCCAGACCACCGCCGCGCTGACCGAGCTGCTGGGCGTTCCCCGCGAGGGCATCACCTATAACCCCGACCAGTGGGACGGTTACGCCGGGGAGCGCCGCAGGCTGATGGAGGTGATCCGCGCCTCCGGAACCCGCAACACCGTCTTCCTCACCGGCGACATCCACACCTCGTGGGCCAACGAGGTGCCGTTCGAGCCGGCCAACTACCCCGGCGCGGGCGTCGGGGCGATCGAGTTCGTGACCCCGTCGATCACCAGCAACAACATCGACGACATGGTGAACCTCCCCGAGGGCAACGCGCTGTCGCAGACCGCACAGGGGGCGCTCACGCAGGTCAACCGCCACGTGCGCTGGGTGGACCTGGACCGCCACGGCTTCACGGTGGTCGAGTTCACGACCGACTTCGCCCACGCCGACTACTGGGCCCTGGTCGCGCGCGAGGACCCCGCCAGCGGCGCCTACCCCATCGCCAGCTGGCGCGTCCGGCACGGCACCGATCAGCTGGAACCGGCCGGCCCGCTGCCCTGATCCTGCTCCCCCGGGCAGCGCGGGGCGGCTCGCACAGCCAGTTCACGACTTCGTGGACTACGGTGGCGGGTCGATGCGCCCCGTCCGGGGTCACGACGCGGTACCGGGAGTGATTGATGACGACGACGAGCCAGCAGCCGCCCGAAGGCGAACCCGATCACGGGGACCACACGGGCGGAGGCCCGGTGGGCACCAGCTCGGCAGGCGCCGGCTCCACAGGCGGGGCACGTACCGGCGAGGGCCGGCGGGGCGGTCCCCGTGTGGCGTTGGTGGCCGCGGCCGTCGTCGTTGCCGTGGTGGTCGCTGTGCTCGTGTGGCTCTTCGCGGCCGGGCCGATGTCGTCGTCGGATCGCGCGGAGCGCGCGGTCGAGCAGACGCTGCGCGACATGACCGGTTCGGACTCGTTCTCCGAGTTCAACAGCCATCTCTGTGCCGAGAACCGGGTTCCGCAGGACCTGGTCGACAACATCACCGCCTCCGGCGAGCAGACCGGCACCGACCTCGACGCGATGCTGCGCGAGTCCATCGCGGGCTCGTTCCCGCAGGATCTCGTGGTGACCGGGGTCGAGATCGAGGGCGATGTCGCCACCGCCACCGTGGAGTCGGAATCCGACGATTCCGCGCCGGAGCAGGTGCGGATGCTCGACGAGGACGGCGCCTGGAAGGTGTGCGAGCCCGGCGTGGGCATGGGCGCGGTGCCTCAGGGCGATCAGCCCGGCTGAGTCCCCGCCCGTCGCTCGCCCTGAGCCCCGCGGGCAGACTACGCGCCGCTCAGGCGAGTCGGCCCGTGCCAGCTGTCCCGCTCGGCGCCGGGCGGATTGGTGATGTGGCCGTCGTCGGCGATGAGGCGGTCGAGGTGTTGTCGCCATCGGTGGTCGAGGATCCGGTCGCGCGCCTGGGCCAGCGGCCCGTGTGGGGTGGTGCGGTGTTCGTGTCCGGTCTCGGTGATGATGGTCAGTTCCCCGAGGGGCCCGGGCCGGTAGGCGCAGTGACCGAAGGTCTTCTCGCGGTGGTGCTTGCGGCAGAGACAGATCAGGTTCCACTCGGCGGTGGGTCCGCCCAGCTCAGGGCGCTGGTGGTCGAAAGCGATGACATGGTCGATCTCACAGTCGTGGGCGTCGACGGTGCATCCCGGGTGGCGGCAGGTCCCGTCACGGAGCCGGATCCGCTCGGCCAGGGCCGGCGTGATGAAGTACTTGAGCACCGCGTCCGGTGTGTCCTGAGCGCCCGGTTGCGGGTCGATCAGCTCGAACCGCACCTTCGCGTCGCCGCCGGAGAGCAACTCCTCGCACAGCCAGTCGAAACTCGAGTAGGCGCCGTTGACGAACTGGACGCGGTTGGGCAGCCCCTGGGCGACGCTGTCGATGACCGAGATCCGGATGGGCTGTTCGGTGCCCCACGACGCCCCCGGCGGCGGCCCGTTCGTGCCGGTGGCGTCGCCACCTTCGCCACCTGAGCGGTCGGAGCGGTCGGAGCGGTCGGAGCGGTCGGAGCGGTCGGCACGGTCGGAGCGGTCGGCACGGTCTGCGGCCTCCTCCGCGTCGTGCAGGGCCGCGCCGATGTCGTCGGTGCTCGGGTCCCCGAGCGCGCACAGGGCGTCGGCTCGCAACTGGTCGCGGGTGCGGGGATGACCGGCTTCAGAGGCGGTGCGGGCGGCGGCCTCGATCCGGCGGCGCAGCTTCTCGGCGTCGCCGCTGGGCAGTGAGGCCCACATACTGGTCATCCCGTCGCGGCCGGGGCGGAACCGAACGGTGCGCTGCTCGACGGCGGCGCCCACTGCGTCCTCGGCGGCCCGGGGATCGTGGCGTTCTCTCGCTGCGTCGACCGCGGTGTCCAGTGCCGACCGGCTGGGCCGGTGGCCCCCGTCCAGGTGCCGGGCCAGTGCACCGATCACCTCCGATTCCACTGCCGCGACGATCCTGTCAGGGATCTCGGCCAGCCGGCAGGCGGTGTCGATGGCCAGTTGTTCGGGGAACAGGCCCCGCTCGACGGCCTTGCGCAAGAGCGGAAGGCGCGTGTGGATCTGCACGCCGGCGGTGACCAGTCGCGCTGCGTGCCAACCAGTCAGGGACATGGCCGCCGCCAGGTGGTCACGAGCCCGGTCGGCGGGTTCGAGCCGGGAATAGGCGGGACGGGAATCGGCAGGCTGCCGGCCGGGGTCCGACCCCTGAGCCTCCCGGTCGATACACCGCATCCCCTCGACCAAGAGGTGGGCAGCCTGGAGGCGGGTGGCGGCGGCCAGGTTCTGCGCCAGCGTGGCCGACCGCGCCACCTCGCTCAACGCCTCGGTGCCCAGGGTGTCGAGAGCCTCCGGCACGGCGCGCAGCGCCCCGAACGCCGCCGAGCTCGTCGTCGTCATCATCGGATTCACCACCGCACCCCCCACCAGTAATCGAACGTGTGATCCATTCTAACGGCGGCAGAGAGATAGCACAAGAGTTCGAACATGGATCTTCGGGGAGTGCGTCCAGGCCGCCAGACGATCACACGACAGCGGCGCCCCTCCACTGAAGGAGAGACGCCGCTGGTGGCACCGACCCCGTCGGGTCGCGGTGAGTCAGATCAGGCCGGAGACTCTGTTCAGGCAGAGGCGCCCTTGGACTTGCCGGCCGACTTGAGGTCGTTGCACGCCTCGACCACGCGCTCGGACATGGCCTGCTCTGCCTTCTTCAGGTACGAACGCGGATCGTAGAACTTCTTGTTGCCGACCTCGCCGTCGACCTTGAGAACACTGTCGTAGTTGGCGAACATCTGCCCCACGATCGGGCGGGTGAACGCGTACTGGGTGTCGGTGTCGACGTTCATCTTGATGACGCCGTAGCTCAGCGCCTCCTCGATCTCGCTCTTCGCCGAACCCGAACCGCCGTGGAAGACGAAGTCGAACGGCAGATCGCCCTGGTTCAGGCCGAGCTTCTCCACCGCGACCTCCTGGCCCATCTTGAGCACCTCGGGACGCAGCACGACATTGCCCGGCTTGTAGACGCCGTGGACGTTGCCGAACGTGGCGGCGAGCAGGTAGCGCTGGCCGGTGTTGCCGGCGCCGAGAGCATCGATGGTGGCCTCGAAGTCCTCGCGGGAGGTGTAGAGCTTCTCGTTGATCTCGTTCTCGACACCGTCCTCCTCGCCGCCGACGACGCCGATCTCGATCTCGAGGATCTGGTTGGCGCTGGCCGTCTTCTCGAGCAGCTCCTTGGCGATCTCGAGGTTACGGTCGAGCGGGGTGGCCGAACCGTCCCACATATGCGACTGGAACAGCGGGTTCTTGCCGGCGTCGACGCGCTCCTGGGAGATCTGGATGAGCGGGCGCACGAAGGTGTCCAGCTTGTCCTCGGGACAGTGGTCGGTGTGCAGCGCGACCAGTACGTCGTACTTCTCGGCCACGATGTGCGCGAACTCCGCGAGCGCGACGGCGCCGGTCACCATGTCCTTGACATTCAGGCCGGAGCCGAACTCGGCTCCACCGGTCGAGAACTGGATGATCCCGTCGGAGCCCGCATCGGCGAAACCCTTGATGGCGGCGTTGATGGTCTCGGAGGAGGTGCAGTTGATCGCGGGGTAGGCGAAGCCCTCCTTGCGAGCCCGGTCGAGCATGTCCTTGTACTGCTCCGGGGTGGCGATAGGCATTGGCGATCCTCCAGTTGTCGGCGCTGAGATTGCCCCCATCCTACGAGGTCCGTCGAGGTCGCGGGCCCCGGAGCATGAGCGGGGGCACAGCTTCAGCGGTTTCCCAGGAGAGCGGGTCTACGATTCCCGGGGTGAACACGCACCTCTTGGCCGAACAGGCCCAGCACGTCCTGTCGCTCGGCCCCGGGTTCATGGACCCGGAGTTCTGGCTGTCCGGCGACGGGCCGTTCGGCAACGCGATACTCCCGGCTCTGCTCGCCGTGGTCTTTATCGAGTCCGGCCTGCTGTTCCCGTTCCTGCCCGGCGACTCGCTGTTGTTCACCGCGGGACTTCTCACCCAGCAGGACAACCCGTTCGCTCCGCTGTGGGTCGTGCTGGTGGCCGCCCCGATCGCGGCCTTCCTCGGTGACCAGGTGGGCTACTTCATCGGCAACCGCTGGGGCCACCACCTGCATGATCGTCCCGACGGCCGGATCTTCAAACAGGTCTACATCCGCGAGGCCCACGAGTTCTTCGACAAATGGGGTCCGGCCACGATCATCCTGTGCCGCTTCGTGCCGATCGTGCGCACCTACGCGCCACTGGTCGCCGGCATGGCCGGGATGCGCTACCGGGTGTTCGTCCTGTTCAACATGGTGGGCGCCGTGCTCTGGGCCGCGGGCGTGACGGCATTGGGCGCATGGCTGGGTCAGTTCGCCTTCATCAAAGAACACATCGACCTGATCCTCATCGGGATCGTGCTGGTCTCGGTCCTGCCGATGGCCGTCACCGCCGGGCCGAAGCTCGTCGACCGCATCCGCAACGGGCCCTCCGCCCCGGCGGCCTGAGCCTCACCCGCGGGCGGCGTGCTCGCGGACCCAGGCGTGCATCGCGATCCCCGCGGCCACACCCGCGTTGATGGACCGGGTCGAGCCGAACTGGGCGATCGACACCGTCTTGGCCGCCCGCAGTCGCGCGTCGTCGCTGACCCCGGGGCCCTCCTGGCCGAACAGCAGCACACACTCGTGTGGGAGCCGGACGGTCTCGAGTGGCTCGGCGCCGGGGAGATTGTCGACGGCGACGACCGGCAGCCCCTCGGACTCGGCCCAGTCCATCAGGGCGGCCACGTCCTCGTGGTGGCGCAGGTGCTGGTAGCGGTCGGTGACCATCGCCCCGCGACGATTCCAACGCCGCCGCCCCACGATGTGCACCTCCGCCGCGAGGAAGGCGTTGGCCGTGCGGACCACAGTGCCGATGTTGGCGTCGTGGCCGAAGTTCTCGATGGCCACGTGGAAGGGGTGCCGACGGGTGTCGAGATCGGCCACGATCGCCTCGCGCCGCCAGTAGCGGTATCGGTCGACCACGTTGCGGCGGTCGCCGGTGTCGAGCAGGTCCGGGTCCCACTGGTCGCCCGCGGGCCGCGGCTCACCGGGATGCTCGAGCTCCCACGGGCCCACCCCGACCAGGCCCTCGCCCCACTCGGTCGGCCCCGCTCCCGGGTCCACCGTTGCCGCCCCCGCATCCGCCGCGGGTTCGCTCACGAGGTCAGTCGCTGGTTGACCAGCCTGATGACCCGCCCCGGCCCGACCTGGGACGCCAGGTACATCGCGGTGGCCTGAGTGCCCACCGGGCGATGGACTTCGCGCCCCAGGGCGCCGCGGATCCGGCCGAGCACCCCGGACGGCGTGCGCCGCGTCTGCTCCGCCATGTCGAGGATCTCGCCGGCCACGTCGGCCTCGGTCAGGCGCACGCCCATGTTCCGCATCCCTGCGGTGTTGACGCCCTCGAGCATCCCGGTACCCACGTACAGCGGCCACACCGAGCACACGCGGATTCCCTTGGGACCCCACTCCAGGTCCAGCGCCTCGGTGAGTCCGCGGACCGCGAACTTGGTAGCCGAGTACACGGCCATCTCGGCCTGGCCGTAGATCGCCGAGGCCGAACAGAGGTTGACCACGGTCGGGGCCGGGGCCTTCTCCAGGTACGGGAACGCCGCCCGGCAGCCGTACATGACGCCCTTGACGTTGACGTCCACCAGCGCGGAGTCCCGCTCGTAGCCGGCGTCCATGAACGGCGTCCCGTACAGCAGTCCGGCGTTGTTGACCAGGACGTGCAGCGCGCCACCGGAGCGGGCGGTCAACTCCGACAGAGCCGACTCCCAGGCGGCGGGGTCGGTCACGTCCAGCGAGCCGGTGACCACGCGGTCATCCCCCCGGGCCCACTCGCACGGCTGCAGGTCGTAGGCGCCCACGAGGTACCCGGCGTCGGCGAACCTGCGCGCGGTGGCCTCGCCGATCCCGCGGCCGGCGCCGGTGATCAGAACGGTGCGGACCGCCGATCCGACCGATGAGCCCTCGCCGGCGGCACTCATGCCGACCGCCCGGAGTTGCGAGCCGCGGCCGCGGTGCCCGTGAGCAACAGCAGCGCCGCGGTGGCATAGGTATCGATCACGCCGACGTCCAGGGCCCGCGCGAGTGCCGACCCGCCCTCGGTCTTGCGTCGGACCAGGATCAACGAATCGCTCAGCAGGAACACCGGTCCCGCCACGGCCAGCACCGAGGCCGCAGGACCGGAGCTACGGTCGACCGAGGTCGCCAGCGCCGACAGGGCCGCCAGCAGCCCTCCGTACGCGGCCAGCGGGGCGTTTGATCGATCTTCGGACAGCAGGATCGCGCCGGCGGCGCCCGCCACCACACCGTGGACCGCCGACTGAACCGGCTTGAATCTCAGGCCCGACCGGAGCATCAGCCCGCCGAGTGCGAGATGCCCCACCCCGAAGGCGGCCGCGCCCGAGACGAGCCGGGCCCCGGAACGGCTGGCGTGCCCGTCGCCGAGCATGAGGATCACATCTCCGGTGGTGTACGCGACGCCGGTGGCCGAGAGCAACGCTGTCTCGACCGGCCCGAGGCGGCCGTCGCGCAGCCCCCCGTCACGCAGCGCGATGGTCAGCGCGGCCGGGACGATCAGGGGCTTGCAGATCTTCTCCAGCGGACCGAATCCGGTCGCCTTGGCGACCTCCGTCCCGGCGGCCGCGGCGAGGAACGCGGGCCCCTCCGGGCGGGAGGTGTCCGTGAACGAGAGCACCCGCTCTCTCAGCGCCTGCGTCAGTCGGGTGGCGAACGTGCTCGTCGTCGTCATCTTCACTCCAGTCCAAGGTCGGTCAGGCCGAGCAGGGCGCGGTACTCCACGCCCTCGGCCCGGATCACGTCATCGGCGCCGGTGGCGCGGTCGACCACGGTCGCCACACCCACCACCTCGGCACCGGCCTCGCGCAGGGCGGCCACCGCGGTGAGCGGCGAGTTGCCGGTGGTCGTGGTGTCCTCGACCACGAGGACCCGCTTCCCCACGATGTCCGGCCCCTCGATCCGGCGCTGCATCCCGTGCTTCTTGGCCTCCTTGCGGACGACGAACGAGTCGATGGGCCGCCCGGGCGCGTGCATGATCGCGGTGGCGACCGGGTCCGCGCCGAGGGTCAGACCGCCGACGGCGTCGAACTCCCAGTCCGCGGTCAACTCCCGCAGCAGCCGGCCGATGAGCGGCGACGCCTCGTGGTGCAGGGTCGCGCGGCGCAGATCCACGTAGTACTCGGCCTCGCGACCCGAGGAGAGGGTGACGCGGCCGTGGACGACGGCGAGCTCGGCGACCAACTCGGCCAGGCGCGTTCGGGCCGTCGCGTCGACGGTGGTGGGGGCGGGCATCGGTCTCCTCTGATCGGCGGGAGGCGGGGTCGTCTCCGGCTGCGTCATTCTCGGCGCGTCGGCTGCACCGACGCTATGAGTTCCAGAGTCGACTCTAGACGCGGGCCACGACAGAAGAGGACGGGTCGGTCACGTGATGCGACCGACCCGTCCTCGTTCAGCTCGAGCTGGTGTCTATCAGGGATCCAGCGGATCCCCTTCGTCCTCGACCGGGGGATCTTCCTCGACCGGCGGCTCCGGATCGACGGGATCGGTACCGCTGCTACCCAGCGACCCCAGTGAACCGGTCGCGAGGGTGCCGTTGTCCTCGGGGATGACGACCGGCGGGGGCCAGCCCTCCTCGAAGGTGGACCACGCGTACAGCTGACCGGTGCCCTGCGCGGCGGCGGAGTTGGTGCCCTGGGCACACATCGTGAAGAAGCCGATCGCATCCTCACCGCGGGGTTGGGTCGCCGGCGGCCCGAGCGCGATCGTCCGGTTCACCGTCTGCCCGTTGGTCATCTGGAAGGAGCCGGTCGTGCCGTACAGTCCCTCGACCTTGGCCCTCGTGTTCTGCTCGGTGATCTGCGAGCGCAGCTGGACGGCCTCGCTCGCCATGTCTCCGAGGCTTCCCTGCGGGAAGAACTGGGTGAGCGGCCAGAGCGGCATGGTGATCGTCGACCCGGACGCCGAGATGCTGACCATCTCGGCCCTGACGTTCTGGTAGCGCTCGTAGTACAGCGCCGACATCTCCACGACGGGCGCCGTCGAGACCGTTCCGCCGGGCCGGGCGCCCGCAACCGTGTCCTGGTTCGGCGCCTCGCAGAAGACGGTGAAGCCGAGGTTGTTGGTCATCGTGACCTGGACGGTCCCCGCGGCCCTGTCGACGCTGACGATGTCGACGTCCATTCCCGCGTTGTTGACGACCACGGTACGGCCGTCGCCGTTGTCACCGGGGACGACGGTGACGACGTTCTGCGCGTTCGCGATCCCCGCCCCGCCGAGTACTAGAAGGGCGCTCGCGGTCGCCGCTGTGAAGCCCTTGAGGGCACTTGAGGTGGACATGAGACTCCTTGAAATTTCGGTCTTGAGGGGATTACGAGCCGACGGAACCGGCACCGAGGCTGCCCGTGGTCTCGGGTTCGGGCGCCGGGTTCGGGTCCACGATGTCCTCGAGACCGGTGTAGAGGTACCAGTCGTTGGTCACCATGTTGCGGCACATGAACACTGCGGCAGCTCGCCATTCACCACGATCACCGGTGGCCGGGAGACCGAGTGCGGCCGAGTAGTCCACGGTGGTACCGGCCGGGACGGTGAACTGGAGTGCGTTGTTCACCCGGGGGTCCCCCGTGCGTCCGGCGACCCGTGC
This sequence comes from Dietzia sp., assembly GCA_046289795.1. Classification (GTDB taxonomy): domain Bacteria; phylum Actinomycetota; class Actinomycetes; order Mycobacteriales; family Mycobacteriaceae; genus Dietzia. The sequence continues at coordinate 17,486 of JBKBUP010000022.1, forward strand.
CTCGTTGTGTGCCTGACGCGTGCCGGCCTCGGCCGAGCCGATCGCGCTACCCGCGGGGAACACGTCGAGAGCCGAACCGAAGGACACCAGATCACCGTTGGCGTTGGTGTCGGAGGGCCCGTTGAACACCCTGGTCCGGTAGTACTCCTGGACCTCCGCGGCCGCCGCCGCGGTGGTCACCTGGCCGTACCCGAGGGCCGTGTTCTGCCCGCCGATGTTGAACTGGGGGACCTCACAACGGAAGTTCGCGTCCGTGGTGTTCTCGATCGTCCCGGTGATCTGCGTGGGCGTTTCCCCCTTGTCGTCGACCGTGACGACGAGGGAGGTGTCGTCGACCTTGATGACGTAGCCGCCGGGGTTCCCGCCGGGCACCTGGGCGAGCGCGGGGGCCGCGCCGGCCACGAGGGCCAGTGCGGCAGCCGCAGCGACAGCCCCGCGCACTGCTGTGGTGGTGGTTGAGATCATTCTTCACTGCTCCTGTCGTACCGATCCTCGTGGAGGGACCGGGGTCCTATCGGATTGCTCTGGTCGCGGTTGACCCGCGGGGATTGACGATCAGCTGCCGAGACCAGCGCTGCCGAGGCTGCCCGTCGAGTCATTCGTCGAGTAGGCCGGCTTCACGCCCCCCTCGTAAGCATGGAAGGCGTAGCGCTGGCCCGCGATGGTGCAGGTCATGAACACGCCGGTCTGGAAGTCCGCGCGCTGCCCCTGGACGGGGTGATCGAGCCGCACGTTCTGCTCGAACGCCGAGGTCGCCGGGATGTTGATGTTCGTCCCGAAGACGCCGTAGTGACCGGCGAGACGCGCCTGCTCGAGAGCCGCGCCGTTCTGGTTGAGCGCATCCCACTCCGGGTTGAAGAACTCCGCAGCGCTCCCGGCCTGGACCTGAGCGGACCCGAGACCGATGTTCTGCGCACCACCCGCGGCGGACGGGAGGTTGAGGGTCAGATCAGCGAGTTCGGAGAGCGGGTACTCGCTGAAGTAGTCGATCGACCGGGCGACGACCTCGGCGGTGGTGACGGTTGCCGCCGGCCCACCATCGATTCCGGTGCAGTTGAGGTTGGTGCCGGTGTTGTTCTGCAACACCACCCGCACGGTCCCGGTCTCCAGGTTGACGGGGTCGACGGCGAGCTGGATCTGGGTGCTGTCGATCGGGTACACCGTCGTGCGGGGGTTGTTCCCCGGGATCTGGGCGTTGGCGGCCGGCGCTGCAGCGGCGACGAACGCCGCGGCCAGTCCGAGCGCCGCGATTCTGGCTGAAGGGTGCCACGTACGTGCCATGGATCGTTCTCCTTAACATTGGCTTAGATCTGGATGAAGTCGGATCCCGGGCCATCGGGGACGACGACCGGCCTTCGTCTCAGATAGGTAGTCCGGCCAAGTGTGACATGGCGCACAGCATTGTCACACCGGGCTTATTATTTAGATCCGATAACACTTCGCCCCAATTTTCCCTTTCTTCACAACTGGCACGTCAGTAACATTTTTGACACATTTCCCAAAATGTGTCACCTGCCAGCACGTTCCCTGGCCCAACCGGCGCATCGGGCCGAGGCCAGAAACTTTCACCTCGTCCAAATAGGACTGCGTATACCATTGGTACTCCCTAGTGGTTTATGTCACACTTCTCTCTGTCACGACGTTCGCTCAGCTGACGAACAGACAATCCGAACGCCCTCAACGGGCCGCCGAACGGCTTCCAGCACCGCCCGTCGAGAGGCGCTGGAGACCTCCGAGATAAAGGACGCCCCATGTTGTTGAAACGCGCTACGGCGCTGGTGGCCGGAGCCACCCTGCCGCTGGCCACCGCCATCGCCCTCGCCCCGGCGGCTACCGCCCAGAACTCACCTACCGTCACCGAGACGGTCGAGGTCACCTACACCTGCACCCCCGACAACGCGTTGAACATCGGGGGAGTGAACACGTGGACCAACACGGTAGACGTCACCTACCCGACGTTCGTCTCACCGGGCGAGTTCTTCGACGTCTCGATCCAGCCGGGACCGATGCAGCCCAACACCGTGCGGGTCGGCCGGATGACCTATGACATCCAGGCGCCGACCAATGCCGACTACCGCACGCAGACGCTGACGGGCGGGGCGAGCGGGATCACCGCCGGCACACCTTCGCTGGCGACCGTCAACCCGACCTCCAAGGTGACCCAGGCCGGTACCGACGTCCTCCGCATCTGGGGCGGCGCATCGGCCCGCTACGGGACGTCGACCGGCACCAGCATCAACACGGGTCTCCAGAAGAACAACAACCAGTCGTTCCGGCTGCCTCAGGTCACCTTCAGCATGCGGGCGCCGAACACGCCGAGCGAGCAGATCACCTTCGGCCTCGCCGGGGCCGGGGCCACCGCCGCGACGGATGCGGCGTCGACGCAGTTCCAATACACACGAGGCACCACTGCGGGCGGCACCGGTACCACCGGCGCCTATGTCGAGTGCGCTGTGAGCGCCAACGCCGCTGCGCTCACCACAACCACGATCACCAACGCCCCGTGGGTTCCCTTCGAGTGGAACACGAACCTGAACGTCCAGGCTCAGCCCGGTGTGCTCGATGAGGACTCGCTCCCCGTCAACGTCGTCACCTCGTTCGTCCGCCCAGCGAACAACTTCCCCGAGGGGACGACCGTCCAGGTCTTCCGCGATGGAGTCGAGGTCGGAGAGGTCGAGATGCCGGCCTCCGGCACCACCGTCGCGTTCGCCGACGACATCCCGCGGACGGCTGACACCGAGGTGTATCGCTACACGGCCGTGGTGAACAACACTGACGCGCTCGGTGACACCTGGGTCGGCGCGACCGCGACCTCGTCACCCGTCATCGTGACCGGCACCAACCCCGGTGCCGGCGGCGGGGGCGGTACCGGTTCGCTGGATCCCGGTTCCGTGGTCAACCCGATCGACAACGCCATCGGCGGCTCGCTCACCTCGAGCCTGTCCGACTCGGCCGGTTACGACATCGCCCCGCTGTCGAGCCCGACCGTCTTCGGTCTGCTCAGCTCCGCCAGCTGACACACCCCCGCACCAACGAGAGGACCCGTCCGCGCATCCAGCGCGGACGGGTCCTCTCGTTCGTGGTGAGTCAGTCCCAGATATCCGGCGGCAGCTGGAGGCGGGTGGTCTGCTCGACGTCCGGTTCCACGCCCGGCCGCTCTCGACCGGAGCCCGTGGTGCCCGGGTCCGCCGCCGAGGAATCCGTGGCAGGGGCCCGGTCTTCCTCCGGCTCCGCGCGGCGATGCTTGCCGCTTCCGGCCCGTGGGGGCGCGGGCGTCACCTCGGGCCGAAGCCACACGGGGGTCTCGTCGTCCGCCGGCTGGGCGTGGCGCCCACCGGCCCCAGTGTCCAGATCGGACCCTCCGTCGATGCGGGCCGCGTCGAACCGCTCCACCTCGGTTCGGATCTCGTCCTCGTCGTCCTCCGAGCCGAGCGGCTTGATACCCGACCCGCCCGAGGCGACGCCCGAGGCCAGAGGCGGGACCGAGGCATCCTCGGGATACGCCTGGCCGGCGCCGCGGGTCGGCCGGGACAGGGGCGGACGCGGTTCGAGAAAGTCGGCAGCGACGTCGCCGCGGGCCGGCACCGGGCCTGCGGGTTCCATGATCTCGGCGAAGGGGTCGGGCTCCTCCGCCACGGGTTCCCTCCCGGAGAGTTCCCCGGAGTCGGGCCCTGTCGCTTCCATCCCCGTCACCTCTGTGGCGAGAGCGGGGTCTGACAACGGCTCGGCGTCGGCGTCTCCGCGGTCGGCCACCACGGGGACGTCGGC
>JBKBUP010000229.1:0-4039 GCA_046289795.1 Dietzia sp.
CTGTTCGCCGATGCCGGCGTCGCCGTCATCTGTTCGCTCATCTCCCCGATGCGCGCCGACCGCGACAAGGCGCGCAGCGTCCACGCCGCGGCGGACCTGCCCTTCACCGAGGTGTTCGTGGACACCCCGCTGGCCGAGTGCGAGGCGCGCGACCCCAAGGGGCTGTACGCCAAGGCGCGGGCCGGCGAGATCCCGGAGTTCACCGGCGTCTCCGCACCGTACGAGCCGCCGCTGACCCCCGATCTGCACATCCGTCCCGAGGACGGCACCGCGGAAGAGGTTGCGCAGCGGATCGTCAGTTCGATCCTCGGCGTGTAGTCACCGGACGGACGGCAAGGGGCGGGCGGCCACCGCGCCCGCCCCTTCTGCTGTGTTTCCGTGCGACGGTCCAACCGTCCAACCGTCCAACCGTGCGACCGTCGCCGTGCCCGGTCAGGTGGCGGTAACGAGAACCGGATCGGGGGTCCGCTCACGGCGGACGGCGCGGACGGCGTGGACCACCAGCGCGATCCACACCAGGAACAGGGCCCCGAGCACGGGGCCGATCACGATGGCCGGCGCGTCGGCCGCGCTGAGCAGGGTGAAGGTGTTGGTGATGATGATGAGCCCGCCGGCGGCCGTCCCCAGGACCCGCGGCGACATGTGCCGCACCATCCAGGCCGCGAACGGCGCGGCGATCACGCCGCCGACCAGCAGCGCGGCGGCGAACGCCCAGTTGATGCCCGCGGCACCGAGGCCGAAGAGGAATCCGATCGAGGCACTGACCGCCACCACGAACTCCGAGGCGCTGATGGAGCCGACGACCTTGCGGGGCTCGACCCGACCCGACGAGAGCAGGGTGGTCGTCCCCACCGGGCCCCATCCGCCGCCGCCGAACGCGTCGAGGGTTCCGCCGGCGAAGCCGAGCGGGACGAGGAAGCGCGCCGAGACCTGGCCGGAGAACTGGGGCCGCTTACCGCCGAGTCGCAGGAAGCGGTAGAGGACGTAGAAGCCGAGGGCGAGCAGGAGCGAGGCCACGATGGGCTTGGCCGCCGCGCTGGACAGCCGGGTCAGGGCCGTCGCGCCGATGAAGGCACCCACTGCGCCCGGTCCGGCGAGGATCGCGACGATGCGCCAGTCCACGTTCCCGAACTTGTGGTGGGAGATCCCCGAGGCCAGCGTGGTGCCGATCTGGGCGAAGTGCACGGCTGCGGACGCGGCGGCGGGGGCGATCCCGGCGGCCACGAGGATGGTCGTCGAGGTGACGCCGTATCCCATGCCGAGCGAGCCGTCGACCAGCTGGGCCAGGAGTCCGGCGAAGCCGAGGACGATCAGGGTGGGCACGGGTGATCCTCCGGCGTTGGTCGATGAGTGTGTCGTTCTCGGAGTCGTCTTGTGGACCGGGTCGCGAGGACGTCAGGTCATTAGGGCATTAAACCGAGCTGTTCGATAGACTTTAACATCTGGGCGCCGCGTGGGCACGAATCCCGCGAACGGATTCCTGGGTTCAGGCGACTACCGGGAGGCCGGAGGCGGGGTGGATCGCCGACTCAGTGGGTCGCTAACTCAGTGGGTCGCTAACCCGGTCGGCCGGTAGGTCAGCGTGTCAGTAGGTCAGCGGGGTTCCCAGGCGTCGTCGTCGAGGGTGAGGGTGTGGACGTCGTCGGGGAGTCGGCCCTCGGCCAGGTCGGAGATCGTCACAGCGTCCATGACCCGCCGCAGGGAGGCCCTCGAGGCGATCCACACGTGCTGCAGGATCGAGGCGCGCTCGTTGTAGTCGACGGCCTCGGGGCGCACGTCGTAGACGCTGACGAGTGGGCCGTCGACCGCGCGCAGGACGTCCGCGACGGTGATGGACCCCGCGTCCTGGGCGAGCGTCCAGCCGCCGGTCTTGCCCCGGCGGCTCGCCACGATGCCGGCCCGACGCAGGTCCGACAGGATGGATTGGAGGAACCCGTGCGGGATGTCCTGCAGCCGCCCCAGTTCCTCGGCGCTGATCGGGTTCTCGGGGGGGCCGTCGCCGCCGTGATCCCGCTGTGCGGTCGCGAGTTCGACGAGCGCCCGTAGCGCGTAGTCCGATTTCGCGGTGACCCTCATGGGGACAGTCTCCCAGAGTGGCAGTGGAGCCGGGTGGGGGAGTCGCACCGGGGCCTGCGGCGGCGCCACGTCCGTCTAGGGTGCCGGGAGCGCCGGACTGGCGGGCGACGACTTGCCGAGCGTCAACATGAGAAATTTATGACACAATGGGCCCATTCGCGCCGGCTCCGGGCCGGCGCCCTGCTCCGGGGAGCGAGATGGACGAGGTCGGCGAGCGGACATGCTATGTCCAGGAGAACCCCGACGGCGCGGTGTGGGGTTGCCATCGTTGCGGGGCGACGAGCGGCACACTGCCGTCCCGCGGGGCGGCGCGGGTCGCGGCCGACGCCCACCGTTGCCCGGACGAGCCGGCCCGCGTGGTCCGGGAGTACGGGCACGGTCGACGGCGGGGCCTGCGCCTGCGCCGGCGTTAGACGTCTCCCGTTCGCCCTCGCCTCAGGCCTCCTAGGGTGGGGGGCATGACAGCCCCCATGCGCTCCTCGGATCAACAGCTCGCCGTCGACCTCGCTGCCGACGCCGGGCGCCTGCTGGTGGAGTTGCGGTCATCGGGTCCCACCAGACGGCAGCTGGGCGACCTCGGTGACCAGCGCGCCAACACCCTGCTCCTGGACCGGCTCGCCGCCGAGCGTCCCGGGGACGCGGTGCTATCGGAGGAGTCCAGCGACGACCTCGCCCGCGTCGATGCCGACCGGGTGTGGATCATCGACCCCGTCGACGGCACCCGCGAGTACGGTCTCGGCGATCGGCCGGACTGGGCCGTCCACGTGGCGCTGTGGGAGCGGTCGGGCGATCCCGCGCGGTCGCGGCTCACGGCCGCCGCGGTGTCCCTGCCGGCGCTCGGGGTGGTGATGGGGACCGACGACGACGAGGTCTACGCCGCCCCGGTGGGCAACGGCAGCGTGGACGGGGGTGGCCTCCTCCCGCCACGCTCGGGCTCGCGACCGAGGATCGTGCTCTCGGCCTCCCGCCCGCCGGCGTTCGCGGAGGCGGTCGGCGAGGCGGTGGGCGGAGACCTGGTGCCGTTGGGTTCGGCCGGGGCCAAGGTCGCGGCGGTGGTGCGCGGGGAGGCCGACGCCTACATCCACGCCGGCGGCCAGTACCAGTGGGACTCGGCCGCCCCGGCCGGCGTCGCCCTGGCCCGGGGGTTCGTCGCGCTCCGCGTGGACGGCTCTCCGCTGGAGTACAACGTGGCCGAGACCTACCTGCCCGATCTGGTGGTGTGCCGCGCAGACCTGGCCGAGGCGATCCTGGAGGCCATCGCCTCGGCGTGAGGGGTCACCTGCTGGTGACCAGGGCCCCTGCGATGGCCGCCATGAACGCGTCCTTGGCCAGGCTCATGCCCTCCTGGGTGGGGCGGATGCCGTCCGACTCGGTCATCGAGGGGTTGCGGAAGTACATCGCCAGCAGCCCGGCGGAGAAGGTGCCGAGCGCGGCGCCCGCGATACGCGGCGACACGACGGGCGTGAGCAGTGCCGCGCCGATCCCGATCTCGGAGTAGGCGACGAACTTGCCGAACGTGTCCGGGTCCATCGTGGCGACCTGCGGGACGCCGGTGGCGGCGAAGCCCTGCAGGCCCTGGGCGGCCTCGGTGGGCAGGTTGCGCTTGGACAGTCCCGAGTTCAGGACGAACGCGCCGGTGACTCCGCGGAGGATGGTGTTAGACAGGCTCATAGGGTTCTCTCTGTTGGGGGTCGGGGTCGCGGTGGGTGCGACACTGATGAAGTGACACTTTGGTGATGTGACATCTACGAGGGTAACGCACACGATGGCCATTCCAGTCCAGGGGAGATCGACCCCACAGGATGCGCGCACGTCCCACCGATGGGACAGTCACCTACATGAGCACGAGTAGCAGTCGCGACATCACCGACAAGCCGGACCCGGACACCGACCCGGACGCGGGGAAGCCCGAGTCACCGACCTCGCTGAAGTCCGGGACCTGGAAGGTCGGCCTCAAGCGGGC
>JBKBUP010000230.1:0-3886 GCA_046289795.1 Dietzia sp.
GGCCGACTCCGCGGACTTGCGGAGCTCCTTGGAGTCCATCTTGTCGGCGCGGGCGGCGGCGACGTCCCGGACGTGTGCCGCGCGATCGCGGGCGACCTCACGGGTCTCGGCGGCCTGCTCGGCGGCGACATGGGCGGCGGCGCCGGCCTGGTCCAGGACATGGGCGGCGATCGGGGCGGCCTGCTTCTTGGCCGCGGCGGTGCGCTCGCGGAGGAGTTCGGCGACCTCCGGGGCCTTCTCGCGGACGACACCGGCGAAGCCGGACGCCTGCCCACGGACCTGGTCGGCGACCTCGGGGGCCTTCTCGCGGACGGCGTCGGCGACCTCGGGGGCCTTGTCCTTGACCGTGTCGGCGACACCACGGGCCTGGTCGGCCACGTTGTGGGCGACGCCGGCGAGAGCGGCGCCGGCGGCGACGGACTCGGCCTTGGCGCCGGGTAGCTTGGCCGAGACCTTGTCCCCGGCCTTGCGGGCGCGCCAGGTCAGACCCGGCTGGCCGGCTGTGTCGACCGAGGCGAGCAGGAGCGCACCGAACAGGGCGACGTCGGTTGCCAGACCGGTGGTCTTGCGGCTCTTGGCGGCCGGGTCCGACTCCGCCCAGAAGTCGTTGCGGGTGACGGTCGTGGGCAGGTGAGAGGCCGCGAGCGCGAGGGCCGACAGGCGGGGGGCCTTGCCGAGTGCGAACAGCACGCCCGCGCCGACCTTGACGCCCGCGAGAGCCTTGACCAGGGTCTCGGTGTCCTTGGTGATCGGCGGGACCGAGGTGGTGACGTGCTCGTTCACGGCCTGCTCGCCCTTCTCCACCAGGGGTGCGGCCTTGTCCACGAGCGGCGCCGCCTTGGCGACATGGGCCTGCGGGTTGCGTAGCGTCTCCACGCCGTCGATGACGAACACCGTGGCGAGCATGGGTCGTGCGAGTCGTCGGATCATCGTTCCTCCTGGGAATTGGTATGCGTGGTTGAACCTAGTGAAAACCCCGGCCAAGCGCCTCCGGTCGGTGGACCGTCCCCCGGCGCCGACCATCCGGACCGGGGTGATGCGCTGGGACGATCGGCCGGGACGAGCGTGAGATAACGATTGGGATTCGCCGGCCGGTTGATGCCGGTGCGCGTCACCAGCCGCGGTCGCGCCACTTGCCGAGGTCCGGACGCTCGGCCCCGAGTGTGGTGTCGTCACCATGCCCGGGATGGACCACCACGTCGTCGTCGAGCACCGCGAACACACGGGACTCGAGGTCGTCCATGAGAGTGACGAACTGCTCCGGCGTGCCGGTCTTCCCGGGCCCGCCCGGGAAGAGCGAGTCCCCGGGGAACAGATGGGTCCCCTCGTCGGTACGGAGCAGTAACCCGATGCCGTCCGGGGTGTGCCCCCGCAGTCCGATCACCTCGAGGCTGAGATCCCCGACGACGACCTCGTCGCCGTGCGAGACGTGGCGGTCCGTCGACACGTGGATGTCGCCGGCGTCACCGGGTGAGGCGATGGTGGTGAGGCCGAGTGCGTCGACGGTCTCGGGGAGGCCGATCCAGTGGTCGGCGTGCAGGTGGGTCGTCACCACCTCCTTCACACCGGGGGCCTCCGCCTTCAGATGCGCGATGAGCTGGGGGGCGTCGTTGGCGGCGTCGACGAGGAGCACCTCGCCCGTCGAGACGGACTCGATCACGTAGACGTTGTTGTCCATCTCGCCCACGGAGATCTTGGTCAACCGGGCCGGACCGACGGTCCAGCGTTCGCCGGTCAGGCGGCCACCCAGGCGACCGGAGTAACCCTCGGTGAGGGTGATGTGGTCGGGAACGGAATCGGTGGGATTCGACATAATTGCAGGCTACTGGCGGCAACGGGGGTTCGTGGCGGTAAGCGTGTCGGCGTACGTTGGTACCTTCGTGTGCGGGAACGGCGGCCATGCGGCGCGTACGGCCATCGCCACGGGTCCGTGGCGACATCCCCCTCGGAAGGAGTACCCATGGTTGACCGTCTGGTCGTCCGCGGCGCACGGGAACACAACCTCAAGGGCGTGGACATCGACGTCCCGCGCGACTCCCTGATCGTCTTCACAGGCTTGTCGGGTTCCGGCAAGTCCTCGTTGGCGTTCGACACCATCTTCGCCGAGGGCCAGCGTCGGTACGTCGAATCGCTCTCCTCCTACGCGCGCATGTTCCTCGGTCAGATGGACAAGCCGGACGTCGACTTCATCGAGGGGCTCTCCCCGGCGGTCTCGATCGACCAGAAGTCGACCAACCGGAACCCGCGGTCGACGGTCGGCACCATCACTGAGGTCTACGACTACCTGCGTCTGCTCTACGCGCGGGCCGGTGTCCCGCACTGTCCGACGTGCGGTGAGGTGATCTCGCGTCAGACCCCACAGCAGATCGTCGACCAGATCCTCGAGGGGGAGGAGGGCGCGCGGTTCCAGGTCCTCGCGCCGGTCGTGCGTACCCGCAAGGGCGAGTTCGTCGACCTGTTCGCCCAACTCGCGGCCGATGGGTACAACCGCGTGCGGGTCGACGGCGAGCTCCACACACTCGCGGAGCCGCCCACCCTCAAGAAGCAGGAGAAGCACGACATCGAGGTGGTCGTGGACCGCCTCGCGGCCAAGCCGTCCTCGCGCCAGCGGCTCACCGATTCCGTCGAGACCGCGTTGGGACTGGCGGACGGCGTCATCGTGATCGACTACGTGGACGTCGACGAGGCCGAGCCCGGTCGGCGTCGCCGGTTCTCCGAGCACATGGCCTGCCCCAACGGCCACCCGATCGGGCTGGACGACCTGGAACCGCGCGCGTTCTCGTTCAACTCGCCCTACGGCGCCTGCCCGGTCTGCGACGGACTCGGATCACACCTCGAGGTGGACCCCGACCTGGTGATACCCGACCCCGAGCGGTCGCTGGCGGACGGCGCGATCGCCCCGTGGTCCGGGGGCCAGAGCGCCGACTACTTCCAGCAGTTGCTCTCGGGCCTCGCCGACGACATGGGCTTCGACCTGCGTACCCCCTGGCAGGACCTGCCCGCCAAGGTGCGCAAGGCGGTGCTCGGAGGTGCGTCGACGAAGGTGCGGGTGCGGTACAAGAACCGTTACGGCCGGGTCCGCACCTACGACGCCAAGTTCGAGGGCGTGATGTCGTTCCTCAAGCGCCGACTGGAGCAGACGGAGTCGGAGTCGCAGAAGGAGCGCTACCAGGGGTACATGCGCGAGGTGCCGTGCCCCGCCTGTGAGGGGACCCGGCTCAAGCCGGAGATCCTCGCGGTCACCATGACCGGCCCCGGCGGGCGTGATCGGTCGATCGCGGACATCTCCCGCATGTCCGTAGCCGACTGCGCGGAGTTCCTGGACGGCCTCGAGTTGGACTCCCGCCAGGCGTTGATCGCCGGCCGGGTCCTCAAGGAGATCCAGGCTCGGATGGGCTTCCTGCTCGACGTGGGGCTGGACTACCTGTCCCTGGACCGCGTGGCGGGCAGCCTGTCCGGTGGAGAGGCTCAGCGCATCCGGTTGGCCACCCAGATCGGGTCCGGCCTCGCCGGCGTGCTCTACGTCCTCGACGAGCCGTCGATCGGTCTGCACCAGCGGGACAACCGCCGCCTGATCGACACGCTCGTCCGGCTGCGGGACCTGGGCAACACGCTCCTCGTGGTGGAGCACGACGAGGACACCATCCGTTCGGCCGACTGGATCGTGGACATCGGCCCGCTGGCGGGAGAACACGGCGGACGGGTCGTGCACTCGGGCGACTACGAGGGGCTGCTGGCCAACAAGGAGTCGCTCACGGGTGACTACCTGGCAGGCCGACGGTCGATCGCGGTGCCCGACGCGAGACGCGAGTTGAGCGCGGAGAAGATCCTCCACGTGCGCGGGGCCCGTGAGAACAACCTCAAGAACGTCGACGTGGTGTTCCCG
>JBKBUP010000231.1:0-3795 GCA_046289795.1 Dietzia sp.
GTCGCCGTCGCCCCCGCGCGAGCCACCTAGGCTGCCGGTCATGACCGCCGCGCCCGGACCCGCGCCCGGACCCGCGCCCGGACCTGCGCCCCGATCCCTGCCCGAGGGTCCGTCGTGGGACGCGCTGCGCCACCACGGTGATGCCGAGCTCGTGCCGGGCGGGGTGGACTTCGCCGTCAACGTGCGCGGTGACGGACCGCCCGCGTGGCTGCGGGAACGGTTGGCCGGCCGCCTCGGCGACCTGGGTGGATACCCCACCGTCGGCGACGACGAGGCGGCCGTGTCCGCGGTCGCCGCCCGTCACGGGGTGGGTCCCGAGAGCGTCCTGCTGCTGGGCGGCGCCTCGGAGGGGTTCCACCTGATCGCCGACCACGCCGCCCGGTGTGGTCTGCGCGCCGCCGTGGTGCATCCGTCCTTCACCGAACCGGAGGTCGAACTGAGGCGGGCCGGAGTCGGGGTCGACCGGGTGATCCTGCCCCCGCCGTATCGTCTCGACCCTGCGCTCGTGCCAGATGAGGCCGACCTCGTCGTCGTCGGTAATCCCACCAACCCCACCTCGGTCCTCCACCCCAGGGCGACCGTCGCGGCGCTGTGCCGCCCCGGTCGGGTGACGGTGGTGGACGAGGCGTTCTGCGACGTGGTCTCCGACGAGGCCGGGCACACCCTGGCCGGCGCCGGGTTGCCCGGTCTGGTGGTGTTGCGGTCGTTGACCAAGACGTGGGCGCTCGCCGGGCTGCGGGTGGGATACGCGGTGGGCGATCCCGCGGTGCTGGCCCGCCTGGCCGCCGATCGGCCGCACTGGCCGCTGGGCACGCTGCAACTCGAGGCGGTCCGGGCCTGCCTGGGACCTGTGGCGGACAGGGAACTGGGGGCGGTGCGCGCGCAGGTGGTGGCCGAACGCGAGGCGATGGTGGCCTCTCTCGAGAGCGCCGGGATCCAGATCGTGGTGCCCCCCCAAGCGCCGTTCGTCCTGGTGCGCACCCCGGCCGGGGTGGATCCCGCGGCGTTCCGTGCGGGTCTGGCGCGCAGGGGGATCGCGACCCGCCGCGGGGACACGTTCCCCGGCCTCGACGCCACGTACCTGCGCCTGGCCGTGCGTGACGGCAGGATGGTGGCCGAACTCGTCCGCGCGTGGCGGGCGCAACGGGAAGGGGATCGACGATGACCACCGGTGGGCCCACCCTGGCCGACGTGATCGACCTCCTGGAGCACGCGTACCCGCCGCGGCTGGCCGAGTCGTGGGACCGTGTCGGCCTCGTCGCCGGCGATCCCACCGCGCAGGTCGGAACGGTCGTGGTGGCCGTCGACGCCACCGACGCGGTGGTCGACCACGCGCTCGCCCTGGGTGCTGATCTGCTCCTGGTCCACCACCCGCCCCTGCTGCGGGGCGTGCACTCGATCGCCGCCGACACCCCCAAGGGGAGGTTGCTGCACAAGCTCGTCGCGGGTGGGTGTGCCCTGTACTCCGCGCACACCAACGCCGACTCCGCCCGGCCCGGGGTCAACGACGCCCTCGCCGAGACGCTCGGCCTGACACCGGGGCGTCCCCTCGCGCCGACCGGTGACGGCACCGTCGACCGGTGGGTGGTGACGGTGCCCGACGACGACGTCGAGGACCTCCTCCACGCGGTGTTCGCCGCCGGGGCCGGGCGGATGAGCGGCTACACGGAGTGTTCGTTCTCGGTGCCGGGAACCGGCCGCTTCCGTCCCGGTGACGGCACGGACCCGGCGATAGGCGTGGTCGGGGAACCGGAACGGGTCTCCGAGACCCGGGTCGAGTTCGTGGCGCCACCCGAACTCAGATCCGCGGTACGCCGGGCCGTCACGGCCGCACACCCCTACGAGGTCCCCGCCATGGACGTGCTTGTCAACCACGCCGGCCCCGGCCCGGGCCCCGAGGACACCGGTCTCGGCCGCATCTGTGAGCTGGCGGAACCGATGACGCTCGTGGAGTTCACCGAGCTCGTCGGTGCCCGGCTCCCGCAGACGCGGTGGGGGGTCCGCGCCGCCGGCGACCCGGACACGGAGATCAGGCGGGTCGCGCTGTGCGGGGGTTCCGGCGACTCCCTGCTGGGTGCGGCACGCGCGGCGGGGGCGGACGTGTACCTCACCGGAGACCTGCGTCACCACGTGGTGGACGAGCACCTCCGGGAAGGCGGACCGGTCCTGGTGGACGCGGCGCACTGGGCGCTGGAGTTCCCGTGGTGTGCGCAGGCCGCGGCGCTGCTGGAGGAGGGGGTCGGGGTCACGGCGACCGTGTGCGACCTGCGCACCGACCCGTGGACGGTGGCGTCAGGGGCAGTGGGCGACGGGCGGTAGTCTTGGCCCTCATGAAGGCCGATCCCACCGTCCAGCGTCGACTCGTCGACATCGCCGAGCTCGACCTACGCCTGGGCTCTCTCGCGCACCGACGGAAATCCCTCCCGGAGCAGGCGGTCATGGACAAGCTCGAAGCCGAGCGGCGGGCGGCCGTGGAATCCGCGGCGCGGGCCCGGATCCACGTCGAGGACCTGGACCGCGCGATCACCAAGTTGCGCTCGGACCTCGACGCCGTGCGCAGGCGTCGCGCCAACGACTCCGAGCTGTTGGCGGCCGGAGGGTTGTCCGACAGGCAGTCCACCGATCTCGAGTACGAGCTCGGGTCGCTCAACCGCCGCGAGGAGTCGCTCGAGGCCGAGCTCTCCGAGTTGACCGAGCGCCACGAGGCCGTCGTCGCCGACGTCCGCCATTCCGGTGCGATCATCACCGACCTGGACGCACGCCTGGGCATGGCCGCGACCGTCCGCGACACCGCACTCGCGGACCTCGAGGACTCCGTCACGGCCACGACCGCCGAGCGGGCGCGCCAGGCCGAGGACCTCCCCACGCAGCTCCTCGACCTCTACTCCCGTAGTGCGGAGGAGGCGGGTGTCGGGGCGGCGATCCTCAACGGCGGCCGCTGCTCCGCGTGTGCGATGGATCTCGACCGGACCACCGTGTCCGCGTTCCGCACGGCACCCGCCGATGACGTCCTGAACTGCCCTGAGTGCGGCGTGATCGTGGTCCGCACGGACATCTCGTGAGCGGCGGCCCGGGCTGGACCGGTGCCACCGGGAGGCCCACCCGGATCGTGCTGGCCCGTCACGGTCAGACCCCGCTCTCGGTGGACCGGCGCTACTCCGGGCAGGGCGACCCGGACCTCACCGACCTCGGGGTTGTCCAGGCCGAGCGGACCGCCGATCGACTGGCCCGCATCCCGGGACTGGCCGCCGTGGTCACCTCCCCCCTGCGCAGGTGCCTGGGCACGGCCGAGCGCGCCGCCGACGCGGCGGGGGTTCCACTGCTGGTCGCGGACGACCTAATCGAGACCGACTTCGGTCGGTGGGAGGGCCTGACCTTCTCCGAGGCCGCCGAGCAGGACCCCGAGCTCCACGCCAGTTGGATGTCGAACACCGCCGTGCCGCCCCCCGGGGGGGAGAGCTTCGCCGTGGTCCGCGCCAGGGTCGAGCGGGGCCTGCGCCGGATCGTCGAGGAGAGCCCCGGCGGCGTGGTGGCCGTGGTCAGCCACGTCACCCCCATCAAACTGGCGATCCGTGCGGCCCTCGACGTCGGCGACGAGTTGCTCTTCCGCCTCCACCTGGATCTGGCCTCGGTGTCCGACGTGCGCTTCTACCCGGATGGGCCGACCTCCGTGCACCTGGTCAACGACACCTCGCACCTCGACTAGACTGCCAGGGCGAACGAGTCGGCCGGACGGCCGCGGGCAGGGGAACCGGCGCCGACAGGCGAGAAGGCCCAGGTCCGAGGAAAGTCCGG
>JBKBUP010000232.1:0-3744 GCA_046289795.1 Dietzia sp.
GACGAGGGTCTTGTTGACGCCCTCCCGCTTGACGGCGATGTCCTGCCGGGTGGAGTCGAGTCTGGCGGACGCGTCCGCGACGGCGCGGATCAGACCGCTGATGTCGTTGGACGAGACCGCCGGGGCCTCCTGCGCGACCGCCACCGGTGCCTGGACCACGCCTGACGCGGTCCCCAGGACGAGTGCCGCCGCCAGTATGGCGCGCCCGGGCACCCGTCCCGGACTCCGACGTCTCCGCGCCCCGAGAGCGCGGCTTGATGCATAGTCAGGCTCCACGTTTCACCTTCCGATAACCGCACGAGGGTGCGGCCGACCGCGCGACCCGCACGGCGGGACGCGTCACCGAGGAGGGTGAGAGTCCGGTGATGCCTTCCCCTGCGCCACTAGAGCCTCATGCCTACTCGGCAGAACCGATGGTTCCTCTAGCACCGTAGGTCACAGAAGACCCGTCTGGAACATTGGGCGGCAAAATACACTGCTGTAACTCGTTTAACGCCAGCAAAGCCGGCGTGTCGGGCGATGAAAGTGGTCTGTGCTCGTCAGCGGAGTCGGCGCCGGAGGGCCACCGCGAAGGCCACCGCCACCACGATCGCCAGGACGAGGACGACCGCGGAGAACGCGCCCCAGGGTGGTGCGGGCGCGGTGACCTTGTGCGCGAAGACCGAGGCGGAGGCCACCGGGTCGAACTCCTCCCAGGCGTCGTCCTGGCCGGCCTCGAGCTGATGTCGTGGGATCGTGTCGCTGGAGCTGCCGATGAAGACGGGGGTCCGGACCAGGATGGTGCCCTCGTACTCCTGGTTGAGGACTGCCGCGAGGTCACGGGCGTCCGTGTAGACGGCGGCCGGGGCCTCGGTGTAGACGACCTTGAGGTCCAGTCCGCGGTCCCCCGCTTCGGTCACCACGGTCCGCAGGCCCTCGACGAACGGCTCCGGGGCGGAGACCCCGTCGTCCGCCAGGTCCCGGGCCACGGCCTCGAAGTCGAGCCACTGCGGGACCTCGCCCTCGCGCAACGACACAACCGGCTCGGACTCGTAGGCGAGCGTGGTCACGGAATCGTCGGAGTTGTCCACGCCGACATGGTGCCATCTCGTCGTCGTCGTGCCGAATACACGCGCCGGACGGCGCGATACCCGCTCCGCGCCCCCCACCTTCGGGCGTGCCGGAAACTATACAGAACGAGCGTACTGGTAAATTGGTGACCGCAACCGGGCGCGAGGGTCCACAATGGGTCCTGTGTCCGCCCCCGGCGTTGCCGCCCGAGACACGCGGCGATACCGGGAGGGATGACTAATTGACATTCACACCACGAGTGGAGCTGACGTGACAGCAAGCATTGACAGCTTTGGCGCCAAGGGGACCCTAGAGGTCGGCGGCCAAGCCTATGAGATCTACCGCCTCTCGGCGGTCGAGGGAGCCGCGAAGCTCCCCTATTCCCTCAAGGTTCTCACCGAGAACCTGCTGCGTACGGAGGACGGCAAGAACGTCACCAAGGCGCACATCGACGCCCTGGCGGGCTGGGACCCCTCCGCCGAGCCCGACACCGAGATCCAGTTCACGCCCGCCCGCGTGATCATGCAGGACTTCACCGGCGTGCCGTGCATCGTCGACCTCGCCACCATGCGTGAGGCCGTCAAGACCCTCGGCGGCGACCCCGACAAGGTCAACCCCCTCGCGCCGGCCGAGATGGTCATCGACCACTCGGTGATCATCGAGTCGTTCGGTGCTCGGGATTCGTTCGACAAGAACGTCGAGATCGAGTACCAGCGCAACGAGGAGCGGTACCAGTTCCTCCGCTGGGGCCAGGGCGCGTTCGACGACTTCAAGGTCGTCCCCCCGGGCACCGGCATCGTGCACCAGGTCAACATCGAGTACCTGGCGCGGTCGATCATGGTCCGCAACGGGCAGGCCTACCCCGACACCTGCGTGGGCACCGACTCGCACACCACCATGGAGAACGGGCTCGGAGTCCTGGGCTGGGGCGTCGGCGGCATCGAGGCCGAGGCGGCCATGCTCGGCCAGCCGATCTCCATGCTCATCCCCCGCGTCGTGGGCTTCAAGCTCACCGGGTCGATCAAGCCGGGCGTCACCGCCACGGACGTCGTCCTGACGATCACCGAGATGCTGCGCAAGCACGGCGTCGTGGGCAAGTTCGTCGAGTTCTACGGCGCCGGTGTCGCGGCTGTGCCCCTGGCCAACCGTGCCACGATCGGCAACATGAGCCCGGAGTTCGGCTCCACCTGCGCCATGTTCCCGATCGACGGCGAGACGATCGACTACCTGCGTCTGACGGGTCGCGACGAGGAGCAGCTCGCTCTGGTCGAGGCCTACGCCAAGGAGCAGGGGATGTGGCTCCACGCGGACGCCGAGGAGCCCGTCTTCTCCGAGTACCTCGAGCTGGACCTGGGCGAGGTCGTCCCGTCGATCGCCGGCCCCAAGCGTCCGCAGGACCGCATCGAGCTGACCGACGCCAAGAGCGCCTTCCGCAAGGACATCCACAACTACGTGGATGCCGGGGTCAACCCCCTCGGTGACACCGAGAAGGGCCGGATGCAGTCCGAGGGCGGGGCTCCGTCCGACAACGCCGGCAGCGCGACCCTCTCCCACGCCGAGGAGGGCTCGGTCCACGCCGACGCCTCCGCCGGTGCCGAGGGCCGTCCCTCCAAGCCCGTCGAGGTGACCGTCGACGGCACCGAGATGACCCTGGACCACGGCATCGTCTCCATCGCCTCGATCACCTCCTGCACCAACACGTCCAACCCGTCGGTGATGATCGGCGCCGGGCTGCTCGCCCGCAAGGCGCACGAGAAGGGCCTCAAGGCCAAGCCGTGGGTCAAGACCTCCATGGCGCCGGGTTCGCAGGTCGTCACCGAGTACTACGAGCGCGCCGGCCTGTGGCCGGACCTGGAGGCCCTCGGCTTCTACCTCGTGGGCTACGGCTGCACCACCTGCATCGGAAACTCCGGCCCGCTGCCGGAGGAGATCTCCAACGCGATCCAGGAGCACGACCTGACCGCCACCGCGGTCCTGTCCGGTAACCGCAACTTCGAGGGCCGGATCAACCAGGACGTCAAGATGAACTACCTGGCGTCCCCGCCGCTGGTCATCGCGTACTCGATCGCCGGCACCATGGACTTCGACTTCGAGGCCGATTCCCTGGGCAAAGACAAGGACGGCAACGATGTCTTCCTCAAGGACATCTGGCCCTCCACCGAGGAGATCGAGGAGACCATCAAGGCCTCCATCTCGTCCAACGAGTACACGTCCAAGTACGCCGACGTCTTCGCCGGTGACGAGCGCTGGCGCGGGCTCAGCACCCCGGACGGCAAGACGTTCGAGTGGGACGAGAAGTCGACCTACGTGCGTAAGCCCCCGTACTTCGACGGTATGCAGATGGAGCTGACCCCGGTCGAGGACGTCAAGGGCGCCCGCGTGCTGGCCAAGCTCGGCGACTCGGTCACCACCGACCACATCTCGCCGGCGTCGACCATCAAGCCGGGTACCCCGGCCGCGCAGTACCTCGACGAGAACGGGGTGTCCCGTCAGGACTACAACTCGTTCGGTTCGCGTCGCGGCAACCACGAGGTCATGATCCGTGGCACGTTCGCCAACATCCGCCTCCAGAACCAGCTCTTGGACGGCGTCACGGGCGGCTACACGCGTGACTTCACCCAGGAGGGCGCCCCGCAGGCGTTCATCTACGACGCCGCGCAGAACTATGCCGCGCAGGGCACCCCGCTCGTGGTG
>JBKBUP010000233.1:0-3735 GCA_046289795.1 Dietzia sp.
GCGGCCGCCGCGGAGTTGCTCTCGGAGGGTGAGCGGGACGCGCTGGTGGAGTCGTGGCTGATGGCAGCCCGCGCCCGCAACGCGCTGGTCCTGGCGCGCGGTAAGGCGGTCGACCAACTCCCCGGTCAGGGCAAGATCCTGGCGGCGGTGGCGAGTATCTGCGCCGGTTCTTCCGACGGCGCGGAGTTCCTCAACCAGTACCTGCGGGTCACCCGCCACGGCCGGAAGGCCGTCGACCACGTGTTCTGGGGCGAGATCTGAGGGTTGTCCGGCAGCGGAACCGGGGTTGTCACCGATGCGCTCCGGGGCCGGACGCCGATACGCTGGGGACATGGCTGTGAAGATGAACCTCACCCTCACCCTCGACGGCGTGACCTACGGCGAACTGTACGAGTTCGTCGACGCGGTCCGGGCGGCAGGCGTCCCCGGTGACGAACGCGTGCGCTGTCTGGGATCCGACGACATGGGCGACCGCTTCGAGGTGGAACTCGGCCCGGACCTCCGTCGGGCGGGCGCGGCCCGCGCGGCCTCGGGTGCCCTCGTCGGGGAACCGGTCGCACCCGTCCCGGGGACGTCCACCTCGCCGTCGATCGCCTCGGTGGCGGAGACGGTCCGCTCGATGGTCCGCAGCGGCGACGACCTCGACCGTGTGATCGCGGCACTGGGGGATCTGCGCAAGTTCCTGCGGTGAGGCGACCCCGCCCGGTGGCCCGGGCGTCGGCCGTGCTGGCCGCACTGGTGGCCGCGGCGGGAATCGCTCTGCACCATTCGACCTCTGAGGTCCCCGCGGTGCTGGTCCTCGCGACGTTCGCGCTGTGGGCGTGGGCCTTCTCCCTCGTCGCGGTCCTCGCGGCGCTGCGCGCCCGCTCCGTGCTGCTGACGATCGTCGCCCTGGCGCTGGTCGGGGCGGGGGCGGTCCAGTACGGCCCGCTGGTGTCGCCCGCCCGTGGGTACGACGACGACGAGGGCGTCGACCTCCGGGTATTGGTGCAGAACCTGGAGTTCGGCCGAGCAGACCCGGTCGAGGTGGCCCGTGTCGTCCGCGACGGTGGGGTCGACCTGCTGCTGACCGTGGAGGCCACCCCGGAGGCGGTCGACGGTCTCCGCGCGGCGGGGCTCGACGAGATGCTCCCGCACGAGGCCGCGGACGCCGCCCCGCAGGCGTCCGGCGTCGCGGTCTGGTCGCGGTACCCGCTCTCGCCGCCCGAGCGGGTCCCCGGCTTCAGCCTGGGGGTCCTGCGCACGGACATGGCCGGCCCCGCGGGTCCGGTGACGGTGGTGGCCGCGCACCCCGTCGCGCCGGTGTTCGATGCTCCCACCGCGGTCGAGGAGGCGGATCGGCTGCGCTGGTACCTCGGGGGGTTGCCCGGCCCTGCTCCCGTCGTGGTGGGCGGCGACTTCAACGCGACCTGGGACCATGCCCGCTTCCGCGGACTGCGTGGGCTCGGCTACACCGATTCGGTCTCCGGCGGGGGCGACGGGTGGGTGCCGACGTGGCCCGCCGACAGGAGCGTCCCGCCTCTCATCGGCATCGACCACGTGCTCGCCCGTGGAGCGCTGTCGGTGGGGGAGAGCAGCACCGTCCGGGTGGGTGCGACCGACCACCTGGGCGTGCTCGCGACGGTGCGTCTTCCCGCGGACCGGGTCCGTTGACCTACGATGCGCACCATGAGTTCACGCATCTTGACGACCGCCTCCGGCCTCGGCGCCGTCGCGCTCGCCGTGGTACTCGCTGGTTGTGGCGGGGCGACGGTCGAGGGGGAGGCACCCGAGGTGGCCACGGAGTCCACCACGACGTCTGCCGCCTCGAGTACCCCGTTCGCCGAGGAGAGGCCGGAGAAGCCCACGGGGCCCGTGACGCCGCCCCCGCCGCCCGAGCCGCGGCCGGAACCGATGCCCGGGGAGCCCGAACCGGCGCCCGAACCGGACGAGCCCCCGGCGGGTGAGCCCGCGCCCGTCGCCCCCGGTGGCGGCGACTTCGCGGCGCTGCTGCAGAGGCAGGACGTGGTACTCCCCGAGGGGGTGGATCCGGTGGCCACCGCAACGGAGGCGTGCGGACGCTTCGACGGGGGACAGCAGATGGACGAGGTGTCGGGGTGGCTCGGCGAGGTCGGGCGACTCGGGCCCGAGCAGCAGGGCTTCTTCCTCGGAGCCGCCGTGGGGACCTACTGTCCCCAGAACTTCCCCAAACTCGGCTGAGCCCGGCCGGTGGGAGCCCGGGGTCTCACATCCGGCTGTACCGGGCACGCCCCAGGGAGAAGACCCCGTACAGCGCGATGCCGACTCCGGTCACGATCAGCAGTATCTGTCCGAACGGCTGCTCGCCGACCGTCCGCAGGGCGGCATCCAGGCCGCCCGCCTTCTCGGGATCGGCCGTCACGACCGCCGCGATGACGAGGCCGCCGAGGATGGCCAGGGCGGCGCCCTTGGCGATGTAGCCGAGCTGCCCCGAGATGACGATGGCCCGCCCGACCTTGCCCCCTCCGGTGCGCTCGAGTTCCTCGACGAACTTCTTGGTGGCGCCCGTGTAGACGTGGTGCGCGCCCACGCCGATGATCACCAGGCCGACCACGACGAGCGCGACCTTGCCGAGCCCGGAGCCGAGTAGTCCGGCAGTGGTGCCGGTGGCGGTCTCGGAGTCCGAATCGGATCCTCCCGAGGCGAATCTCGCAGTGGTGACACCGAGCGCGACGTAGACGGCGGCCTTGGCGGCGGCCTTGATCCTGTCCGACGCCTCCTCGGATCCCAGGATCGCCTCGATGACCTGCCACAGCCCCAGAGCTATGAAGCCGATCGCGCCCGCCCAGAGGAGGAACTGACCGCCCGGTGCGGAGGCGATCTCGGCGAGGGCGCCGGAGTTGGAGGCCTCCTCGCCGCCCGAGCCGGTCGCGATCCGTATGGCGATCCACCCGATGAGCAGGTGGAGGACACCGTTCATGACGAAGCCCGCGCGGGCCAGCCACTCGAGGGCGGGATGGTCGACGGCCGAGCGGGCGGCGCCCTGAACGGAGTGCGGGGGGTTAGGTGTCCTCATCCCAGAACTCTCCCACGACCGCGACCTTCCCACGACCTCGGCGGATCACCACTCGATCTCGCCGAGGACGTTGTTCCGCCGACGGAGCTCGGCCACACGCTGTTCGGCCGCGCGGTGCTCTTCGGAGCGGCGCCGGGCCTGCGCCGCCAGCGCATCCGCCTCGACCTCGGCGAGGAGGAGTTGGAGCCGGTCCTTCTGCTCGCGGAGGGTCTCCACCGAGGTGTCCATGGCGATGAGCTTGCGCGAGCCCGCACTGGCGTGGAGGAAGGGGTTCCGCTCGAGGATCAACCTCGCCTCCTCCGGGTCGAGGACCCGGGACAGCTTGAGTAGGACGGGGTAGCCCTCGCCCTCCCGACTGACCCCCGGTTCGTGGTCCGGGTCCAGGGCGGCCGCGACCACCTTGAGTGGTCTGGCCCTCGGGGAGGCGCTCCGGAAGTCGACTTCTTCTGCGTCCACCAGCTCCCGACCCCTTCCGTTCTCCCGCCCGACGGCGTCGCCCGGTCCTGGTCCAACGGTAAACGCCCCGGCCACAGGGGCCGGGGCGTTTCAACGATTACGGAGCTGCGGGATCAGCAGTCGTAGTAGAGGTCGAACTCGTGCGGGTGCGGGCGCAGGTTGACCGGTGCGATCTCCTTGTCCCGCTTGTACTCGATCCAGTTCTCGATCAGGTCCTCGGTGAACACGCCGCCGGCGGTCAGGTA
>JBKBUP010000234.1:0-3734 GCA_046289795.1 Dietzia sp.
CTCTGCCGGTCCTGCAGAACCCGGTCGCCGGCGAGCGGCTGTTCGGTCTGTGGCTCAGGTTGCAGCAGTCCTCCATGACCGTGGTCATGACCGGGATGGTGGTGGTGACGCTCTGCTGGCTCCTGCTGGCCCCGTACGTCCTGGGCCAGGATCGCCGCGGGAGACTGAGTGGCCGAATCGACCGGGCCACGCTCGACCGGATCATCGCGTCGTGGGCGCTGCCGCTCGCCCTCGCTCCGCCCATGTTCAGCAAGGACGTCTACAGCTACCTCGCGCAGGGCGCCATCGGCAACACGCTCGACGACCCGTACGAACTGGGACCAGTGTCTGCCCTGGGGACCGCCCACGCACTGACGGTCAACGTCCCGGACATCTGGCGGGACACCCCCAACCAGTACGGCCCGCTGTTCCTCGGCGTCCAGAAGGTCATCCACACGCTGACGGGGGACGACGTGGTGGCCGGCACGATCCTGCACCGGGTGGTGGCCATCCTCGGGATCCTCATGCTGGGCTGGGCCGTCCCACGCCTGGCCGAATACTGCGGGGTGTCGGACGTGGCCGCGCTCTGGCTCGCGGTGGCCAATCCGCTCGTACTGTTCCATCTGGTGTCCGGCATCCACTCCGAGTCCCTCATGATGGGCCTGTTGGCCGTCGGGCTCGTGCTGGCCCTCCGCGCCGTGGACTCCCTCGAGTCCGGCCCCCGCACCACCGTTCTGTTCGTGGTCGGCACCGTACTGGTCACCGGATCGGCGCTGGTGAAGCTGCCCACCGTCGTCGCACTGGGCTTCGTCGGGATGGCGCTCGCCCGGCGCTGGGGCGGCGGGTATATCGCCACCGCTCGGGCGGCTCTGGTCATGGTGGCGATCAGCGGCGTCACCACCGGACTGGCGATGCTCGCCACCTCCTCGGGCCTCGGGTGGATCACGAAGCTCGGGGCGGCGACGTCGCTGCGCAGCTGGCTCTCCCCGCCCACCGCGCTGGGAGTGATCGTCGGTGGGATCGGACAGTATCTGGGACTGGGCGACCACACCGCCCAGATCCTGGTGATGGTCCAGACCGTGGCACTCGTGATCGCGGGCGTGTTCACCGTCAGGATGCTGTTCGCGGTCTCCGCCGGCCGGATCAACCCGGTCGGCGGCCTCGGGGTGTCCATGGCGGCCATCGTCCTGTGCTTCCCCGTCGTCCAACCCTGGTACGTGCTGTGGGCCCTGATCCCGCTGGCGGCGTGGGCCTCGCGGATGGAGTTCCGGTTGCCCGTGGTGGCGGTCAGCGCGGTCCTCGCCTGCTTCACCCTCCCGCCGGGTGCAGGCCTACCGCCGTTCGTCACCGTCCAGGCGTGGGTGGCCACCGTCGTGGCCGTGTCGATCCTGCTGATCGCGATGTTCCGCTGGCCGGGGCTGTTGCGCTTCCGGTAGTCGGCGGCGCCTAGAATGCTCCCGTGACCTCACGCACCGACTCCCCCGCGCTGCACGTCGAGGGACTCGTCAAGAGGTTCGGCGACACCACCGCCGTGGCCGGTCTGGATCTCCGACTGGACCGCGGCGAGGTCATGGCCCTCCTCGGTCCCAACGGTGCCGGCAAGACCACCACGGTCGAGGTCTGCGAGGGATTCCTCCGTCCGGACGGGGGGTCCCTCCGGGTGCTGGGGTTCGACCCGGTCTCCGACCGTCAGCGGGTCCGCAGCCGGATCGGCATGATGCTGCAGGGTGGCGGGGCGTACCCCGCCGCGCGTGTCGGTGAGATGGTCCGGCTGGTCGCCTCCTATTACGCCGACCCCCTCGACCCGGACTGGCTGCTCGCCGAGCTCGGGCTCAGCGACCACGTCAACACCCCGTACCGGCGGTTGTCCGGCGGTCAACAGCAACGGCTCTCGCTCGCCATCGCCGTCATCGGCCGACCCGACCTGGTCTTCCTCGACGAGCCCACCGCCGGGCTCGACGCCCAGTCCCGACGGGCCGTGTGGGACCTGGTCCGGGCGCTGCGCCGTGACGGCACCGCCGTTCTGCTGACGACTCACCTCATGGACGAGGCCGCCGCGCTGGCCGACGAGGTCGTGATCATCGATCACGGTCGCCGCGTGGCCGCCGGCACGCCGGCAGAGCTCGCGCGGGCGGGGACGTCCGAGGGCGTGACCCTGGTCGTCGACGGCGAGGTCTCCCCGACTCTCCTGACCGATGCCATCGGGGCGGGACACACTGTGACGACGGGGTCAGCGGCCGGGGTCCTCGAGGTCCACGGCCCGGTCTCCCCCGAACTCATGACCACCCTCTGTACCGCCCTCGAGCAGGCCGGTGTCCAGCTCACCTCCCTGGCCACCCGCGCCAGGAGCCTCGAAGAGGTCTTCCTCGACCTGACCGGACGGGATCTGCGATGACCGACACCCAGACCGGCACCAACCGCTTCGCGCCGGGGACGTTCGCCCGTCCCTCGGCACCGGCCTCGCTGGCCCGCATGACGGCGTCGCAGACCCGGATGGAACTGACACTCTTCCTGCGCAACGGTGAGCAGCTCCTCGTCGCCCTGGTGATCCCGGTGGCCGTCCTGTTCGCGCTCACCGCGATCGAGTTCGGCTCGATCCCGCAGCCGCGGATCGACTACGCGATCACCGCGGTGTTGACCCTCTCGGTCATGGGCACGGCGTTCACCGGACAGGCCATCGCCGTCGGCTTCGACCGGCGCTACGGCGCGCTGAAGAGACTCGGGGGGACCCCGCTCCCACCAGCTGTGATCATCGCGGGAAAGATCCTGGCCACCCTGATACTGGTGGCCGGGCAGGCGGTCCTGCTCGGTGCCATCGCGGCCGGGCTCGGCTGGCGCCCCGGTCTCGCCGGCCTGGCGGTGGGCGCGGTGATGATCGCGCTCGGGTCGGTCGCGTTCTCCTCGATGGGTCTCCTGCTCGGGGGGACCCTGCGCGCGGAGATCGTGCTGGCACTGGCCAACCTCATCTGGTTCGTGCTCATCGGTGCCGCAGGTCTGGCGATCGGTGTGGCTGCCCTGCCCGACCGGCTGCACGACCTCCTCGTCGTCGTCCCGTCATACGCCCTGACAAGCGCGCTGGTCACGGCGATCGACGGTGGGTTCCCCGCCCTGGCGGCCCTGGTCCTGGCCGGGTGGACCGCGGTCTGCGCGGGCCTGGCCGTGCGGCACTTCTCCTTCACCTGATCGCGGAGCCGTCCGCGCCCCCGCCTAGAATCGGGGGCGTGACCTCGACTTCGCACGCCCCGAACTCCGGCAGCCCGGCCACGAGCGAACCCCCCGGACCGACGGGACCGCTGTCCCGTCTGCCGATGCCGTCGATCCGGCTGCAGAAGGGCCTCGCGCTGGCCAACGTCTTCGCCCAGATCGGCATCATGACCACCGGGGTCACCGTCCGGGTGACCGCCTCTGGGCTGGGCTGCGAGACGTGGCCACGGTGCAACCAGGACAGCTTCGTCCCCGTCCCCGGGGCCGAACCCGCCCTGCACCAGGCGATCGAATTCGGTAACCGGCTCCTGACCTTCGTCCTGGTCGCGATCGCGGTGGCCCTGTTGCTCGCGATCCATCGCGCCGGTCGTCGTCGTGGGCTCAAGGTGCTCGCGTGGGCGATGCCGGCGGGGATCCTGGCGCAGGCGGTGATCGGTGGCATCACGGTCCTGGCCGGCCTCGTGTGGTGGACCGTCGCGCTCCATCTTCTCCCGTCCATGATCCTGGCCTGGCTCGCGGCCGTCCTGTTCGTACGGATCGGTGAGGCCGAC
>JBKBUP010000235.1:0-3712 GCA_046289795.1 Dietzia sp.
ATCCTCGGCACCGCCCTGGACGAGCTGGAACGCCGCGACGCCCGCTACGCCCTCGCGACCCTCTGCGTGGGCGCCGGAATGGGCATCGCCACCATCATCGAACGCCTGTAGAGCTCCCCGCCGGACCCTGCGAAAGACGAGAAGACCACCCATGACCAGCGAATTCACCAACACCATCACCTACGAGCGCGATGCCGACGGCGTCGTCGTCCTGACCATGGACGACCCCAATCAGAGCGCCAACACCATGAACGCGGACTACCTCGCGTCCATGGAGCGGGCCGTCGACCGGCTCGAGCAGGAGCGGGACCAGATCACCGGCGTCGTCCTGATGTCCGCCAAGAAGACCTTCTTCGCCGGCGGAGACCTCGGCGACATCCTCTCCATCCCCTCCGACGGCGCGGATCTGGCCACCCGGACCGTCGAGCGCGTCAAGGGGCCGCTGCGACGGCTCGAGACCCTGGGCAGGCCGGTGGTCGCGGCGATCGGCGGCGCAGCGCTCGGCGGCGGACTCGAGATCGCCCTGGCCACCCACCGCCGCATCGTGGTGGACTCACCCGCCGTCCAGCTCGGGCTGCCCGAGGTCAGCCTCGGCCTGCTCCCCGGTGGCGGCGGTGTGGTCCGCACCGTGCGCATGCTCGGGGTGGCCACCGCGCTCATGGAGGTGCTGCTCGAGGGCAAGCGGCTGCGGCCAGGCAAGGCCCAGGAGCTCGGGCTCGTCGACGAGCTGGTCGCGGGTCCGGACGATCTGCTGTCCGCGGCCAAGGCCTGGATCGCCGCGAACGCGGACAACCCGGAGGCGGCATCCCAGCCCTGGGACCGCAAGGGCTACCGCATGCCCGGCGGCACCCCGCAGAGCCAGGCGCTCGGCGCCACCCTCCCGGCCTTCCCCGCGATGCTGCGCAAGCAGCTCAAGGGCGCGCCGTACCCGGCCCCGGTCGCGATCATGTCCGCGGCCGTCGAGGGCGCGGGCCTGGACTTCGCCGCCGCCGAGAAGATCGAGGCCCGCTACTTCGCCGGTCTGGCCACCGGTCAGACCGCCAAGAACATGATCCGCGCGTTCTTCTTCGACCTGCAGAAAGCCAACGGCCTGGCCAAGGCTTACGGCTCCGCAGACCGCGAGCCGATCACCAAGGTCGTGGTCCTGGGCGCCGGGATGATGGGCGCGGCGATCGCCTACGTGTGCGCCAAGTCCGGTATGGAGGTGGTCCTCAAGGACATCGACCAGGCCGCCGCCGACCGCGGTAAGGGATATTCGGAAAAGCTCGTCACCAAGACCGTCTCCCGTGCGGCCGAGGGCGAGGCCCGGGACGCCGCACAGGCCAAGGGGGACGCCCTCCTCGCCCGCATCACCCCCACCACCGACGCGTCGGCCGCCTCCGGCGCCCAGGCCGTGATCGAGGCCGTGTTCGAGGACCCCAAGATCAAGGAGACGGTGTTCGCGGAGATCGCGCCGCACATCGCCCCGGACGCGCTGCTGTGCTCCAACACCTCCACCCTGCCCATCACCATGCTCGCCGAGGGCGTTGACCGGCCGGCCGACTTCATCGGACTGCACTTCTTCTCGCCGGTCGACAAGATGCCTCTGGTCGAGATCATCAAGGGCGCCAGGACCTCGGAGGACGCCCTCGGGCGCGCCCTGGCCCTGGTCGCGCAGATCGGGAAGACCCCCATCGTCGTCAACGACTCCCGTGGGTTCTTCACCTCCCGCGTCATCGGCACCTTCACCAACGAGGGCATGGCACTGCTCGCCGAGGGCGTCCCCGCGCCCACCGTCGAGCAGGCATCCGCGCAGGCGGGCTACCCGGCGTCGGTGCTCGCGCTCATGGACGAGCTCACGCTGACCCTGCCCCGCAAGATCCGTGAGGAGACCAAGGCGGCCACCCTCGCCGAGGGCACCGACTGGCCGGGACACCCGGGTGATGTCGTCCTGGACCGGATGATCGACGAGTACGACCGCAAGGGCCGCTCCACCGGCGCCGGCTTCTACGAGTACGACGACGCCACCGGGAAGCGTGTCGGGCTCTGGTCGGGCCTGTCCGACGCCTTCGGCGGCACCACCGAGATCCCACTGCAGGACGCGATCGACCGCATGCTCTTCGCCGAGGCCCTGGAGACCGTCAAGTGCCTCGACGAGGGCGTGCTGGAGACCACCACCGACGCCAACGTCGGCTCGATCCTCGGCATCGGGTTCCCGGGCTGGACCGGCGGCGTCGCCCGGTACATGGACCAGTACCCGGGCGGGCTGGCGGGATTCGTCGCCCGCGCCGACGAGCTGGCGGCCAGCTACGGAGAACGCTTCACCCCGCCCGCCTCCCTTCGTGAGAAGGCGGCGGCCGGGGGCACCTACGAGGAGGTACACGCATGATCCGCACCAGGTTCACCGAGGAGTTCGGGGTCCGTCACCCGATCGTGCAGGGCGGCATGATGTGGGTCGGACGGGCCGAGCTCGCCGCCGCCGTGTCGGAGGCCGGGGCGCTGGGCATCATCACCGGACTCACCCAGCCCACCCCCGAGGACCTGGTCAAGGAGATCGCCCGCTGCCGGGAACTCACCGACCAGCCGTTCGGCGTCAACCTCACGATCCTGCCCGCCATCACCCCACCGCCGTACGCGGAGTACCGCGAGGCGATTGTGGAGTCGGGCGTGAAGATCGTCGAGACCGCCGGCTCCAACCCGAAGGATCACCTGCCGGTGTTCCACGCCGCCGGCGTCAAGGTGATCCACAAGTGCACGTCGGTGCGCCACGCGGTCAAGGCCGAGAAGCTCGGCGTGGACGCCGTGTCGATCGACGGGTTCGAGTGCGCGGGCCACCCGGGGGAGGACGACGTGCCGGGACTGGTGCTCATCCCCGCCGCGGCCGCCAAGCTGTCCATCCCGATCCTGGCCTCCGGCGGCATCGCCGACGCCCGCGGCCTGGTGGCGGCGCTCGCGCTGGGGGCCGACGGGGCCAACATGGGCACCCGATTCATGTGCACCGCCGAGTCCCCTGTCGCCGAGGCGGTCAAGCAGCAGATCGTGGCCAACTCGGAGCTCGACACCAAGCTCATCTTCCGCACGCTGCACAACACCGCCCGGGTGGCCGCCAACGCGATCTCGGCGGAGGTGGTGGCCAAGGAGGCGGAGGGCTGCGAGTTCTCCGACATCCAGCACCTCGTCGCCGGAGCCCGGGGCCGCAAGGTCTTCGAGGACGGCGACCTGGATGCCGGGGTCTGGTCGGCGGGTCAGTGCCAGGGGCTGATCGACGACGTGCCCACCGCGGCAGAGCTGGTCGACCGCATGATGGCGGAGGCCGAGTCGATCATCTCCGACCGGCTGGCCGGCATGGTCGCGGCCTCGGAGTCGGTCCGATGACCGCCACGGGCCGGGACGCGGTCAAGGTCGACCGCGACGATCTGGGTGTCGCGACGATCAGCATCAACCGGCCCGACCGGATGAACGCCCTCGACCACTCGACCTTGTGCGCACTGGTCGAGATCATCACCGAGCAGAGCCTGGACCCCGACACGAGGGTCATCGTCCTGGCCGGCGAGGGTGGGGCGTTCACCACCGGGGCGGACCTGCAGGCGATCAGGGACGGGGCCGGTTCGGACGAGGCGCCCAGCCCCGACGTCACCATGACCAGCGCCGCCGAGCTGGTCCGGGCGGTGCTGACCGCCCCGGTCCCGGTGATCGCCGCGGTCAACGGGCCGGCGGCCGGGGTGGGGGTCTC
>JBKBUP010000236.1:0-3666 GCA_046289795.1 Dietzia sp.
GACGCTCGAACGCCTCCCGGCGGTGGACCGCGCGGTGTTGCGTGCCGGGGCGTGGGAGCTCCTGTTCGGCACGGAGGACGTGGACTCCGCCATCGTCATCGACCAGTCGGTGCTGCTGATCTCCGAACTGTCCAACGAGAAGTCGGTGGCCTACGTCAACGCCGTCCTCGACCGCGTCGCAGGTCTGGCCGAGCACATCCGGGCGGCCGAGCGTGCGGTGTCCTCACTGGACCCCGCGCCGGCCGCCGACGTGTCGGAGCCCACCCCCGACCCGTCGGAGGCAGGTTCCGAAGACTGATAGGGTTCGACCCGAAAACTATCCCTTTAACGAGCCGTCCAGAGAGGCGGACAAGGAGGTGGTGATCGGTGAGCGCTGACGGTTCGGAGACGACCTCGGTTTCACTCTTCACGTCTGACGACGTCGCCAGGACGGTGTCCCGCCTGGCACATCAGATCATCGAACGCACGGCAGCGGACGCACCCGACTCGGGGCCCGTCGTGCTGCTCGGCATCCCGACCCGGGGGGTCCCCCTGGCGCACCGGCTGGCGATGCGCATCCGGGAGTTCAGCGGAGCCGCGGTCCACGCCGGTTCGCTGGACGTGACCCTGTACCGGGACGACCTCGCCGGTGGCCCACACCGTCCGATGAGCCCGACCACGGTCCCGGCGGAGGGTATCGACGGGGCGACCGTGATCCTGGTCGACGACGTCCTCTTCTCCGGCCGCACCATCCGGGCGGCCTTCGACGCGCTGCGTGATCTCGGCAGGCCCGCGCGAGTCCAGCTCGCCGTCCTGGTCGACCGGGGACATCGCGAGCTCCCGATCCGCGCGGACTACGTCGGTAAGAACGTCCCGACCTCCCGCGAGGAGGGCGTCTCGGTCCGGCTCACGGAGATCGACGGCCTCGACGCCGTGGTCCTCAGGCGGCCGACCCAGGAGGGTGCCCGGTGAAGCATCTCCTCTCCGCCGCCGATCTCGACCGTGACGCGGCGCTGTCCATCCTGGACGAGGCGGGCCGTCTCAAGGAGACGCTCCTCGGTCGCGAGGTCCGCAAGCTGCCCACGCTCCGGGGGAAGACCGTCCTGACGGTGTTCTACGAGAACTCCACCCGGACGAGGGTCTCCTTCGAGACCGCCGGCAAGTGGATGAGCGCCGATGTCATCAACGTCTCCGCCAGCGCCTCCTCGGTGCAGAAGGGGGAGTCCCTGCGGGATACCGCCATGACGCTGACCGCGGTCGGCGCGGACGCGCTCATCGTGCGTCATCCGGCCTCGGGGTCCGCCCTCCAGATCGCGGGGTGGGTCGCTCCCGGAGGGGCCGGCCCCTCGGTGATCAACGCCGGTGACGGCATGCACGAACACCCCACCCAGGCGCTGCTCGACGCGATGACCATCCGGGAGCGACTCGGGGGGATCGAGGGCCGCCGTGTGGTGATCGTCGGCGACATACTGCACTCGCGGGTGGCCCGGTCGAATGCGCTGCTGCTGTCGACCCTCGGTGCCGAGGTCGTGCTCGTCGCGCCACCCACACTGCTGCCGGTGGGTGTCGGGGACTGGCCGGTTCGTGCCTCGACCGACCTCGACGCCGAGCTCCCCGGCGCGGATGCGGTGATGATGCTGCGGGTGCAGGCCGAGCGGATGAACGGCGGCTTCTTCCCGTCCGCCCGTGAGTACGCGGTGCGTTACGGTCTCGGCCCCGCCCGTGCGTCCCGGCTCCGCGAGAGTGCGGTCGTCCTCCATCCCGGACCGATGGTCCGCGGGATGGAGATCGGGTTCGACACCGCCGACGCCCCGTCGTCCGCGATTCTCCAGCAGGTCACCAACGGTGTCCACGTGCGCATGTCGGTCCTGCTCCACACCCTTGTCGGAACGGAAGGAAGCCCCGAGTGAGTGCCCTCGAACCCCCGACCCTGCTGTTGCGCCGGGTCCGGCCCTACGGGGAGGGAGACCCCGTCGACGTACTCGTCAGGGACGGGCTCATCTCCGCGATCGGGCCGGACGCCGGCGACGATCCGCCCGGGCACGCCGAGATCCACGACATGGGCGGCGCCGTCCTGCTCCCCGGGTTCGTCGACCTCCACACCCACCTCCGTGAACCCGGCCGGGAGGACACCGAGACCGTCGCCACCGGGTCGTCGGCAGCGGCTCGGGGCGGGTACACGGCGGTGTTCGCCATGGCCAACACCCAGCCGCCGCAGGACAACCAGACGGTCACCGACTCCGTGTGGCGGATCGGCCGCTCCGTGGGTCTGTGCGACGTCCACCCGGTGGGCGCGGTCACCGTCGGTCTGAAGGGTGAGCAGCTCACCGAGATGGGTCAGATGGCCTCCGGCGAGGCCCGGGTGAGGATCTTCTCGGACGACGGCATGTGCGTCTACGACCCGCTGGTGATGCGTCGCGCGCTCGAGTACTCCGCGGGCCTCGGGGTGTTGATCGCACAGCACGCGGAGGAACCACGCCTGACCAGGGGTGCGGTCGCCCACGAGGGGCCCACGGCCGCGCGCCTCGGGCTCACCGGCTGGCCGCGCTCGGCTGAGGAGTCCATCGTCGCGCGCGATGCCATCCTGGCCCGCGACGCCGGTGCGCGGGTCCACATCTGCCACGCGTCCACCACCGGCACGGTCGAGCTGCTCAAGTGGGCGAAGTCGCAGGGGATCGCGATCACCGCGGAGGTCACCCCGCACCACCTGCTGCTCGACGACACGAGGCTCGAGTCCTACGACGGCGTCTACCGGGTCAACCCGCCCCTCCGCGAATCCCACGACACGCTCGCCCTGCGCGAGGCCCTCGTGTCAGGGGTGATCGACTGCGTGGCCACCGACCACGCCCCCCACGCCGCCCAGGAGAAGTGCTGCGAATTCGCCGCCGCACGCCCGGGCATGCTCGGGCTGGAGACGGCGCTGCCCATCGTCGCGGCCCTCCTGGTCGAGTCGGGGGAGATGACCTGGCGCGACCTGGCACGTGTGATGAGCACCCGACCCGCCGAGATCGCCGGTCTCACGGATCAGGGGCGACCGATCCAGGTGGGGGAGCCCGCCAACCTCGCCGTCGTCGATCCCGACTCCCCGTGGACCGTCGTCGGCGACGAACTCGCAAGTCTGTCCGCCAACACCCCCTACGAGGGGATGACGTTCGCCGCTCGCGTCGTGGGCACCGTGTACCGGGGCCGCATGACCAGCCGCGACGGAGAGGTACTCGCATGACACAGGACGTCTGGACCCTCGTGGCCGTGATCGTCGTCTTTCTCGCCCTGCTCGGGTTGATGGCACGTGGTTGGCGCAACCGCGTCCGCTCGCAGGCGGGCCTCTACGACACCCTGCCCGCGGTTCCCGCCGAGACCGGCGACGTGGTCCTGGGTCCGCTGACCGGCGTGTACATCGGCAGCACCGTGGCGGGGGACTGGCAGGCGCGGATCGCCCGGGCACCGCTCGGACACCGCTCGGCCGGAACCCTCACCGCGTTCACCGGTGGCCTGCGGCTCGACCTCGCCGACGCCACGGTGTGGATCCCCCGAGCCGACCTGGTGGACGTGCGACGCGCGTCCGCCCTCGCCAACAAGACCGTGCCGGGCGGTGGGATCCTCGTCGCCCGATGGCAGGTCGACGGCCACGACGGCCCCACCCTGATCGACTCCGGTTTCCGGGCCGACGACAAGGACTCGTACCCC
>JBKBUP010000237.1:0-3664 GCA_046289795.1 Dietzia sp.
GTCCCCGAACGTCGGGCCCGGCAGGCGCACCGGGGTGTCGAGGTACTCGACCCCTCCGAGCTCCCCGGCGAACTGGGCGACGCGATCCGCGACATGACCGACGGTCGCGGGCCGGACTCGGTGATCGACGCGGTGGGCATGGAGGCGCACGGCTCCCCCGTCGCCACGGCGGCCCACGCGGCCGTGGGGATGCTCCCGAAGTTCCTGGGCAAGAAGATGATGGAGCACTCGGGCGTGGACCGGCTCGCCGCGTTCTACTCCGCGATCGACATCGTGCGCCGAGGCGGGACCATCTCGCTGTCCGGCGTCTACGGCGGCACCGCAGACCCGTTGCCGATGCTGACGATGTTCGACAAGCAGCTCACGCTGAAGATGGGCCAGGCCAACGTCAAGCGCTGGGTCCCGGACATCATGCCGCTGCTCACCGACGACGACCCGCTGGGCGTGGACGACTTCGCCACCCACCGCCTCCCGCTCGCGGACGCCCCCCACGCCTACGAGATCTTCCAGAAGAAGCAGGACGGGGCCGTGAAGATCGTTCTCACGCCGTGAGGCCGGGGAGGGGCGGGATCCGGATGGGTAGGTTCTGGGTATGACCGAGCTCTCCCGACTCCTGCTCGTCCGCCACGGACAGAGCGTGGGGAACATCGCCGACGACGAGGCCCGCGCCGCCGGGGCCCACCGCCTCGACCTGGACTACCGGGACGCCGACACCCCCCTGTCGGACACCGGGTTCACCCAGGCGTCGGCCGTCGGCGCGTGGCTCGGCGAACTGCCCGACGAGCACCGGCCCACGGTGTGGCTGACCTCCCCGTACCGGCGCGCGGCGGACACGGCCGCCGCCGCGCTCGAGGCAGCGCGCTTCGACGCCACGCTCCTCACCGACGAACGGCTCCGCGAGCGGGACCTGGGGATCCTCGACGGTTTCACCGGCCACGGCATCCGCGACCGTTTCCCCGAGGAGGCGGAGCGTCGCGACCGGATCGGGAAGTTCTACTACCGGCCCCCCGGCGGCGAGAGCTGGACGGACGTGGTCCTGCGCGTGCGTTACCTGCTCACCGATCTGCGTCAGCAGTACGCCGGGGAGCGGTTGTGCGTGTTCAGCCACCAGGCGGTGATCATGGGATTCCGGGTGGCGTTGGAGCAGATGGCCGAGCACGACATCCTCCACGTGGACCGCGAGGACCCCCTGCCCAACTGCTCGGTCACCACGTACCGGTTCGGGGCCACGGCCCTCGAGCTCGAGCGGTACGCCGACACCACGGCCGTAGAGCGGGGCGAGGCACCCACCACCCGCGAGGGTTCCGCCGCGGACGAGGACACCCGGTGAGTACTGGTCCGAAGAACACCGAGCCGTCAGACACCGAGCCGATCAACCCCGAGCCGATCAACACCGGGGAGATCGTCCTGACCTCCCACCGCCTGCGCGGGTGGGCCCTTCCCACGCCGGGCGGCGGCAAGGAGGGCCGCGGTCGGGTGCTCGTGGTGGGAGGCGGTCGCACGACACCGGGAGGGGTGCTCCTCGCCGCCGAGGCCGCGCTGCGCGCAGGCGCCGGGAAGCTCCAGATCGCCACGGCGCACTCCGTCGCGCCGGGTCTGGCCCTGCGGATCCCGGAGTCGATGACGGTCGGACTCCCCGAGGACGACGAGGGCGAGCTGACCCCCGCCGGTGCGGAGACCATCTGCGAACTGGCCGAGGGGTGTGACGCCGTGGTCATCGGACCCGGCATCGGTCGCGTCGGGGTGGCCGAGGAGTTGCTCCGCCGCGTCGTCCCCGAACTCGCCTCCACCCTGGTGCTGGACGCGCTCGGCCTGGCGTACCTGACCGCGTACCCGGACGGGGTCGCCCACCTCGACGGGCGCTCCGTCCTCACCCCGAACCCCCGAGAACTCGCCAGGACTCTCGACGTCCCCGAGTCCGAGGTCGACGCCGACACCCCTCGCCGGGTCACGGACCTCGCCCGCCGTACGCGGGCCGTGGTGGTATCCGGGACGGGCACCTCGTGGATCGCGTCTCCCGACGGCAGTCTGTGGCGGGACGAGTCGGGCACGCAGGGGCTCGGGGTGTCCGGGTCCGGGGACGTCAAGGCGGGTGTCATCGCCGGGCTTCTCGCGCGCGGCGCGGAACCGGCGCAGGCCGCAGCCTGGGCCACCTACGCCCACGGTCGGGCCGGTGAACGACTCGCGGTGCGGGTCGGGCCCACCGGCTTCCTCGCCCGGGAGCTGCTGGTGGAGGTGCCCCGCGTCATGGCCGAGCTGTCGTCCTAGCGGGCCGGTGACCCGCCACGCACACCGGGCGCGCCCCCGCGACCGGCTGCGTCCGGGCGCCCGGGCTGGCAGGCTCGGGTCATGAGTTCGCCCGAAGAGATCCGTACCGAGAAGATCCGATCCGCCATCGACGCCGCCACCGTCCCCGGGCCCGACGCGCTGGACCGGGCCCGCATGATCGTCGTGGACAAGCTCGGAGAGTGGGACAGCCTGGGCGTGGACGAGATCGTCGAATCGGTCTGCGAGGCCTACGAGGCGCACTCGGGAGAGCCTCTGCGGCTGGCCGACGTGGACCCCTCCGACCCCGGCACCGACACCCCCGCGCTGCGCAACCTGCGATACGCCCGGGCGGCCCGCACCGCGATCATCGATCTCCAGCGCGAGGGGACGATCGTCGCGGTGGACGAGCACCCCGGTGACGCCGAGGCCGTCGACCTGACCGGCGAGCGGAACGGGGACCGCGACCTCGACCTCGACCACGATGTTGAGAGCGACGACGACGAGGTCACCGCCACCAAGGAGACCACCGGCGCGGCCGGCCGGGAATCCGGTGCCGATGAGATGGTCCTCAGTACCGGCCCGCGGCCGCAGGGTCGACGGTTCGCACTCGCTCCCCGCTGATGTCCCTGCTCAGAGCGACGCGGTGGCCTCCGGGTGGTCGGTCTCCTTGAGCGACTTCTGCGCTCCCCCGGAGAGCGTGGACTCACCGAGCCGGACCTCCCGGTAGCGGTCGGCCTGCGCCTGGGTGATGGATTCGCGGGCACCGTCCTTGGCGTAACAGACCGGCAGCCAGGCACCCTGGGAGTCCAGGCGCGCCACTATCCGCTGGCGCAGCCGGAACGGCTGGATGGAATCCGACCAGGCGACCAGCAGGTCGAGATCGCCCCCGCGGGCGTCAGGGAGCGAGTCGGTGGCGCAGAAGTGCTGCACGCTGCGCCAGACGGCGAACTGGGCACCCGTCACCGAGAGCGGGTCCACGGTCGCCGCCTTGGACGTACGGGCCGTGCGGCTTCGAGCGGGCTTCGCGGGAGCGGACCGCGGGGGCGGCGGCGAGGTGTTCTCCCCCGATTCCACGCGCCGGCGGGCCTCCGCCATCCGCTGCTGTCGGCGTTCCGCCGGCGTACTCTTCTCGCTCGTATCCCAGAAGCCCGTCATGACATCAAACTTTACGCGGGTTGCGGCGGTCCACACCTCACCCGGACGGCCGGGTGGGGTGTACCTCACATATCCAGACCGAGGTCCAGCACCGCCACCGAGTGGGTGAGCCCGCCGACGGCGAGGAAGTCGACACCACAGCGGGCGTAATCGGCGGCCACGTCCAGCGTGAGGCCTCCACTGGACTCCAGCCGGGTACGGGGTGCGATCGTGTTCCGCCGCTGCACGGCCATCTGCGTCT
>JBKBUP010000238.1:0-3661 GCA_046289795.1 Dietzia sp.
ACCACACGTCGACCTCGGCCGAGGGCTCGGTGAAGGGGAAGTAGTTGGGCCGCATCCGGGTGCGGGTCTCCGGGCCGAAGAGCGCGCGGGCGAACGCGTCGAGCGCGCCCCGCAGGTGGGCCATGGTCAACCCCTTGTCGATCGCCAGACCCTCGACCTGGTGGAAGACCGGGGTGTGGGTGGCGTCGAGCTCGTCGGTGCGGAAGGTCCGACCGGGGCAGGCGACGTAGATCGGCGGCTCCCGGTCCAGCATCGTCCGGATCTGCACGGGCGAGGTGTGGGTGCGCAACACCTGGCGGCTGCCCTCGGGAGCCACGTGGAAGGTGTCCTGCAGGGTGCGCGCGGGGTGGTCCGGAAGGAAGTTGAGCGCGTCGAAGTTGTAGTGCTCGGCCTCGACCTCCGGGCCCTCGGTGATCTCCCAGCCCATGGCCACGAACACGTCCGTGACCTGCTCGGTGATGATGGTGATGGGGTGCTGGGCGCCCACCGGCGCCCGACCCGACGGCACGGTCAGGTCGAGGGTCTCGGCCACGAGGACGGCGGCGTCACGCTCGGCCTGGAGCTCGGCGAGGCGGGCGTCGTAGGCCTGCTGGACCCGGCCACGCGCCACGTTGACCGCTTTGCCGGCGGAGGCCTTCTGCTCCTTGGGCAGCGACCCGAGGGTCCTGCGTCCCAGCGCGATCGGACTGCGGTCCCCCAGGTGGGCGGTCTTGGCGACGGCCAGGGCGTCGAGGTCCGTGGCCGCGGCGAACGCACCCTCGGCATCTGCCGCGTATCGCGCCAGAGACTCCTCGTCGATCCGCACCTCGACAGCGCTCGTGTCTTCGCTCACCTGTGCTCTCGTCCTCCCCGTCACGGCGATCTCCGGCGACCGCCGGCGGCATCCCGCAACAGAGTAGTCGATCGGGGTCGGACCCCCCGGCCCACCTGCGTGTGCCGCCCTCGACGCGACGGGCGAACCGCTACCGCACCTCGTGGACGGCGCCGGAGTCCACGAGCAGCTCGCGGTTCACCCGGAAACCCTGCCGCATCCTCCGGTCGTGGGTCACCAGTAGGACCGTTCCGTCGAAGGCCTCCACCGCCTGCTCGAGCTGCTCGATGGCGGCGAGGTCGAGATGGTTGGTGGGCTCGTCGAGGACCAGGAGGTTGACCCCGCGCTGCTGCAGCAGGGCCAGCGCCGCCCGGGTCCGCTCCCCGGGAGACAGGGATGCACACGACCGGGCGACGTGCTCACCGCTCAGACCGAACTTGGCCAGCAGCGTCCGGCCCTCCGTGGGGTCGAGACCCGCGGGATCCGCGGCCACGCAGAACGTGTCCAACAGGGGATCCGGGCCACCGAACTCCGAGCGGGCCTGGTCGATGCGCCCCGCCGCGACGCCGGCTCCCGTGGTGGCCCGCCCGGCATCCGGGAGACGATCCCCCGCGACCAGACCCAGCAGCGTGGACTTCCCGGAACCGTTGGAGCCGGAGATCAGCACCCGGTCCCCCGCGTCGATCTGCACGGTCACCGGCCCCAGGACGAAGTCGCCGCGCCGGACCACCGCCTCGGAGAGAACAGCCACCACGGAACCCGACCGGGGTGCGGTCGCGATCTCCATCTGCAGCTCCCACTCCTTGCGCGGTTCCTCGATCTTCTCGAGCCGATCCATGGCGCGCTCGGTCTGGGAGATCTTGGCGGCCTGCTTCTCCGAGCGCTGACCGGCCCGGTTGCGGATGTGCTTGTCCCGCTCGGCGTCCTTGCCACCGGACTTGCGCATGGTGTTGCGGACGCCCTTGTCGAGCCACGTCTTCTGTGTCTGCATCCGGTCCTTGAGCTGACCGACCCGGCCCGCGTACTCCTCGTAGGCCTCGCGTGCCCGCTGCCGCGCCAGTGCCCGCTCGGCGAGGTACGACTCGTACCCGCCGTCGAACACCGTGATCTGACGCTGGGCCGAGTCGAGCTCAACGATCCCGGTCACACACCTGGCAAGGAACTCACGGTCGTGGCTGACCACCACCATCGGGCGCCGCTCGGTCCGCATGAACTCCTCCAACACGGCGAGCCCGGCCAGGTCGAGGTCGTTGGTCGGCTCGTCCAGCAACAGGACCTCGTACTGGCTCAGCAACACGGCGCTGAGGTTGACACGGGCCGCCTGCCCGCCCGAGAGCGCCGCCATCGGAAGGTCCAGAACGGCGCCGTCCAGCCCGAGGCGGGCGGCGGTCACCGGGATCCGCTCGTCCAGGTCGCCACCGCCGAGCGCCAGCCATCTCTCGAGCGCGTCGCCGTAGGCGTCGGCAGCCGAGTCCGAGTCCGCCATCTGCTGCGCGAGCATGTCCATGTGAATCTGCGCGTCGGCGACACCGGTGACGCGGTGCAGGAAGTCGCGGACCATCTCGTCGTCGCGCCGCTCGACCTCCTGACGGAGGAGGCCGACCGTCGCGTGCGGTGGGCTGACGGTGACCGTCCCCGACATCTCGGCGTCGGGCTCGCCGGCGAGGGCGTGGAGCAGCGTCGATTTACCGGCGCCGTTGGGCCCGGTGAGACCCCAGACGTCGCCCTCGGCGACGACGAGGTCCAACCCGTCGAACAGGGTCCGCGCGCCCCGCGAGGCACCCAGGCCGCGGGCGGTGAGCGTGGCGGTCACGACACGCCGGCCTGCAGGCGCGCGCTGGTGTGGAGGCAGATCGAGGCCGCGGTGACGATGTTCAGGCTCTCGGCCCTGCCGCGGATGGGGATGCGGACCCGGATGTCGGCCGCCGCGGCCAGCTCATCGGGGACGCCGTGCGCCTCGTTGCCGAAGACCCACGCTGTCGGCCGAGACAGCACGTCATCGGCGTGCTCGACGTCGACCTCTCCGTCACCGGTGGCGACGGCAACCTGGAGTCCCAGCCGATGGGCCCGTCCGACCAGGTCCGTCTCGGTGATCCCGCGCACCACGGGGAGGTGGAAGAGGCTGCCCGCGGAGGCGCGGACGGCCTTGGTGTTCTCCGGATCCACGCCACCCTCGGTGAGCCACACCGCGTCGGCGCCGAGCGCGTCCGATACCCGGATGAGGGTGCCGACGTTCCCGGGTTCGGCCAGCGCCTGGCCCACCGCGACGAGCCGCGGGACTCCCTCGGGGGGCTCCCCCTGGTCGCACACGACCGAACGACACAGTGCCACGATCCCCGTGGGCGAGACGGTGTCCGACAGGGATCGGACCGCTCGATCGGTCACCACTGACACGGTGACCCCGGCAGCCGACGCCGTGTTCACGAGCGCGGGGAACCGCTCGAGGGCGTCCTGGCCGCAGAACACCTCGACCGCCGCGCCGCTCGCGAGGGCCGCCTCGACCGAGTTGGCCCCCTCCGCCAGGAAACGACCCGCCTTACGTCGAGCGGCCGCGCGGTGGAGCTTGGATGCGGAAACGACCCGCGGTGTCCGTTCGGTGAACGGATCCGCGGGTCGTCCCGTGCCCTCCTCGGGCAGAGTGCTGTGCGTCACATTCGCAGACGTCAGGCAGCCGGGGCGTTGACGTCGGCCGGCAGGGCCTTACGAGCGACCTCGATGAGCGCCGTGAAGGCGGCCGGGTCGGTGACGGCGAGGTCGGCGAGCACCTTGCGGTCCACCTCGACGCCCGCGAGCTTGAGGCCCTGGACGAAGCGGTTGTAGGTCATGTCG
Source organism: Dietzia sp. (assembly GCA_046289795.1). Classification (GTDB taxonomy): domain Bacteria; phylum Actinomycetota; class Actinomycetes; order Mycobacteriales; family Mycobacteriaceae; genus Dietzia. Next base: position 3,641 of record JBKBUP010000238.1, read on the forward strand.
TTGGCGCGGGCCGCCGCGTTG
>JBKBUP010000023.1:0-17381 GCA_046289795.1 Dietzia sp.
CGATCTTGGCCAGGACGAATCCGAGGTCGTCGCGCGCGGTGTAGCAGCCGGCGATCGCTCCGACGGCGGAGTACAGGTCCGGGCGGTGTTCGGCCAGGGTGACGGCGCTGGCCGCGCCCATCGACAGTCCGGCGACGCCCCGCTTGCCGGTGAAGGGCAGCTCGCCCGATTCGAGCAGCGGGGGGAGCTCCTCGGTGAGGAAGGTCTGCCATTTGTTGCGGCTCAGGACCGGGTCGTCGTTCTGCCAGTCGGCGTGCAGGGAGCCGTCGGCGCGCGCCGGCATGACCAGGGTGACGTGCTCGCCGGCGAAGGCGTCCTGGACGTTGCCCGGCAGGAGCCACCCGCTGGGGGACGGCGAGTCGACGCCGTCGAGGAGGTAGAGCATCGGTGCCGGGGTGTCGGACGCGGACCGCCAGATCTCCACCGGCAGGACACGGTTCATGGACTCGGACGCGATCCACCAGCGCTCGAAGCGAGTGTCGCCGCCGGCCACGCGCGGGTCGCCGATCTCCCTGTGACGGACCTCGGAGACCGTGACCGGCTCGGCCTCCATCCCGATCGGCGGGGTGGCCAGCGTGTTCTGCGATCCGGTGCCCAGCGACGGCAACGTCCCCAGACCCGCCAGCGACTCCGTCCCGGTGGACCCGGTCGAGCCGATGGTCGCCGAACCGGCGCCGGCGCTGGACGGGTCGACGCTGCCCCCGACCTGGTTGATCGAACCGATATTGCCCGACGAGCCCGACGAGCCCGGCAGTGACTGGGCGGCGACCGGCGCGGCCACACCGCCGATCAGTCCGAGGGCCAGGACAGGCGCGAGCGCCGGGGTGAGCACCCGGGACAGCGTCGGCGTGAACGAGCGGGGGGCGGAGGATGAGCGGCGGTCGGACACGGGGCTCCTAGGTCGAGCGGAACGGGATGCGACCGTCGAACTGGCCCGTGACGGTGACGCAACGACAATAGTTCGCCGCCCCCGCCGCGCGCGACCCTTTATTCCCTGGTGTCGCGGGGGAGCGTCGGTCCGCCGGTGCCGGAGCCGGTGTCGGGCTCGGAGGTGCCGGAGGTTCCGGGGGTGTCGGTGGTGGGCTCGGTGGTGGTGGGCTCGGCCCGGCCCGAGTCGCCGGCCGGTCCCGCCGGAGCGCCCTGCCCCGGTTCCCCGGCGGCCTCGGTCAGCTGGCGGTCCGTGGTGGCACCCGCCCCGGCGCCCTCGACGGCAGCGCCGCCACCGGTCAGTCCCATGGACGCACGGATCTGCTCGAGCTTGGACTTGCCCTCCGACTCGCGGGTGAACGCGGCGGCGTCGAGCTGCGCGGTGGACGGCGCCCCCGTGGCCTCCGCGAGCTCCTGCTTGCCGAGCGCAGTGGTGTAGCGGCCCTCGATCTTGGCCCGGATCTCGTCGAACGTGGGCGAGTTGCCGCCGCCGGCGCCCTCCAGCGAGGACATGGACTCGACTGTGCGGTGCTGCATCTCGGCCTGCGTGGCCTGGAGCAGCAACTGGTCCTCCTGGGCCAGGGTCTCGCGCAGTCGCTGGTCGGACTCCTTGACCGCCTGCTTGGCCTGCTCGGCGGCCTGGACCGCCTGCCCGTGCAGCTGCTTGGTGTTGTCGAGGTCCTGCTCCAGGGTGACCATCCGACCGGCCAGCTGCTCGGCCTGCGTGTCGAACTGGGCGGCGCGGGCGGTGTCCCCCTCGGACCGGGCGGACTCGGCCACCTGGAGGGTCTGCCGGATCTGCCCCTGCACCTCGTCGAGCTGCCGGGTCTTGGTGGCCATCGCTATCTCGAGCTGCTTGGCGTTACCGATCACGGCGGCCGCCTGGTCCGTCACCGACTTGTGCTGCTGCCGGGCGTTGTCCATGGCCTGGCGGACGAGGATCTTGGGATCCGCGTTGTCGTCGACCTTTTTGTCGAGCGAGGTCTTGAGGTAGTTCCAGCCCTTGGAGAACGGGTTCGGCATGGCGGGGTCCTTACTGTCGGCACCGGCGGGCCCCGGAACCGGGTGATCGGTGCGGGGCGTGTTCCTACCTCTTGACGGTACCGAGCAGCGCGGCCACGGGCAGGGCGGTCCGCGGCAGGTAGGGCTGGCGCCACAGTCCGCCCGACGCCGCCCCGTGGGACTCGTGCTCCCACTGCACCCCGACGTCGGGCCGCCCCACGTTGAGGTCGTGGACCATCAGCGCGGCGAGCATCGCCGACGAGGTGGCGGGGTCGAAGATCTCGATGCCGAACGCGTGCGCGCCCTTGTAGGTGGCCGCGAGGATCTTGTTCTTGGTGACCGAGCGCGTGTCGGTGGCGGGGGCGACGTTGACGGAGACGGTGTGGCCGTCCGCGAACGCGGTGGTGGCGCGCCAACGCTGTATCCGCTTGGCGAGCGTGTAGTTGGGCCCCTGCTGGGGGACCAGCGCGTCGTGCACCGCCGGGCCGTGCCCCTTCTCGTAGTTGCGGTGGAAGACCTTCTGGCCGGTCAGGGTGCCGACGATCTTCTTGACGTCGGTGACCTTGCGCGCTGCCAGGGCCGTGTCGGAGGCCTGGCGGACGTCGGCGGGGACCACGAACGTGTCCATCGGGGTGGCGAGGTAGGCCAGGGCGTCGGCGGTTCCGTCCGCCAGCAGGTCGACGACGAGGGCGTCGGCCGCGGACGAGAGCTGGACGTGGGTTCCGCCGTCGGCGTAGAAGTAGCTGCCCACGGTGAGCGGGGCCGGGGCGGCCGATCGGGCCCAGGCGGCGAGCTCCGGGAGCTGGGTCAGCAGGTCGATACCCGGCTGGCCGTCCGCGACTGTCGGGAAGTGGAGCCTGCCCGCGAACCCGGGGGCCTGCTCGCGGAACCGGTCCCACACCGGGCTCGAGGGGAGGTCGACTCCCAGGACGTCGGCGCCCCACTGCAGCAGCCGACGAGCGGGCCCCATCTCGGAGCCCAGGCCGAGCACGAGCATCGCGCGACCGGGCAGCGAGAGCCACTCAGGGTTGTCCTGCACCAACGTGAGAGCATCGGCGCAGCTCGGCTCGATCACTCCGGCCGCGACCCACTTGTCCAGCCGGGCGCGCAGGAGGTCACCGGTCAGTTCCTCACCGCGGTAGGGGATGGACAACTCGCGGACGGGGGTCGCCGTGCCATGGATCGTGCCGGTCCCCGGGGTGGATCGGGAATCGACGACGGCGAGGTAGTCCGCCATCGGGGTCTCGACCACCTGGCCGTCGACCTCATGGACGCCGACCATCCTGGACTGGAGCGAGTCGAGGGCGGCCCGGGCCACCCCGTCCCACTTGGCGGCATCGGCGACGCCGGCACTGACCAGTTCGGTGAAGGGCTGGATGTATCCCTTGCGCCAGTCCTTGGTCTTGTGGACCCGCTCGCCCGCTGCCGGGTCCACGGCGGCGAGTGCGTCGGCGACGACCTGCTTGGCCAGCCGCCCGGACGAGCGGTTCCCGGCCGAATCGGTGGGGAACTGAACTCCGGTGCTGTTCGGTGTCATGGCGCTCCTGGATCGGGGGCAGAGTTATCCGAGGTTAGCCTCACATTTATCCATGTCGAAGCCCGGGGCGCGGCGTGTTGACCGTGAGTCGGACAAATCAAGGTGAGAAGTGATGAAGGTCACTAATCGCTCTTCCGTCCAGCCATGTATCAATTAACGCTTACTTCTTAAGGTTTGCATAAGGCGAGGTAGTAGCGCGAGAAGCGTCCTCAAGTGGCAATAGGGCGCCGGACCACGGGTTCTGAGGGCGACCTCGCTGCTGGGCATTTGCTGTGGCTAAACCAGTGTTCTTGTAACAGGTCCAGAAACTTGCTCGATAGGGTGGTGACACGATCCGACGGCGAGTGGCCCCCAGGGCTGCACGCCGGACCGGGCGACGAGGGGGAGAACCCGGGTCGCTGGGTCGTCTACAACAACAGGAAGGCAATTCCTATGAAGAACACCAAGCGGATGATCGCCGTTATCGCCGCATCCGGACTCGCACTCGGCACGATGCCGGGTGTCGCCAACGCGCAGGGTGGAAGCACCCTTCTCGACCTCGGTCTCGGCACCGAGCTTCTCGGTGGATCGGTCGACCTCGGTGTCGACCTCTTCGTCGGCTCGACCGGTGCTGAGGGCGGTTCGCTCGAGGCCGGTTCGCTCGAGGGCGTCACCGGTTCGCTTGAGGGCGGTTCCGCCGACGGTGGCTCGCTCGAGGCCGGTTCGCTGGCTGAGGGTTCGGGCGAGGGCGGTTCGCTTGAGGCCGGTTCGCTGGCTGAGGGTTCGGGCGAGGGCGGCTCCTTGACCGGCCTGCTGGCCGCGATCACGGCCGGTTCGGCCAACGGTTCGATGGAGTCGGGTTCGCTCGAGCCGGGTTCGCTCGACGCCGCGTCGGCTGAGGGTTCGCTTGAGGCCGGTTCGCTGGCTGAGGGTTCGGGCGAGGGTGGCTCGCTTGAGGCCGGTTCGCTGGCTGAGGGTTCGGGCGAGGGCGGTTCGCTTGAGGCCGGTTCGCTGACCGGCCTGCTGGCCGCGATCACGGCCGGTTCGGGCGAGGGTGGCTCGCTCGAGGCCGGTTCGCTCGCCGAGGGCTCTTCCGAGCTCGGTTCGGGCGACCTCAACCTCGGTTCCATCATCTCGGGCTCCGAGGGAGGCGCAGGCTCCGACGCCGGGACCCTTCTCGCGCTCGGCTCGCTCGCTGCTGCTGGCATCGGCATCGGCCTCGTCGTCTCCGGTGGCGTTAACCTGCCGCCGCTCCCGGCGATCAACGTGGGGATCGTCTGCAACCTGCCGCAGGAGGCCATCGACTTCCTCAAGGACAACGGCTCCATGCAGCAGGAAGAGTGCGAGCCCGAGGAGGAGCAGAACTGAGGTTCTGCCCCATCCACGCTGACTGAGTCAGCGAACGGATAGCTCCACCAGCAATCCCCGTCGACCACACGGTCGGCGGGGATCGCTGTATTTGCTGGGTCTGGATACGCTCTGCGCTATGTCCGTCCCCGACTTCGTCCTCGAGCTCCGCCGCCACGTGGGCACCGCACCGCTCTGGCTGGCCGGTGCCACCGCCGTCATCCGCGACTCCGACGGCGCACGCGTCCTGCTGGTGCGCCGGGCCGACAACGGTTGGTGGACCCCCGTCACCGGCATCGTCGACCCGGGCGAGCATCCCGCCGAGGCCGCCGTCCGGGAGGCGCGGGAGGAAGCCGCGGTGAGCATCCGCGTGGACCGCGTCGCGTCCATCGGTGTGTCCCGGATGGTCACCTATGCCAACGGCGACCGCGCGCAATACATCGACCACACCTTCGCGTGTACCTACCTCGACGGCGACCCCCACCCCGCCGACGGCGAGAACACCGACGTCCGCTGGTTCGAGGTCGGCGACCTGCCCGAGATGCGCCCCCACATGCTCGCGCGGATCGAGGCGGGACTGGCGGACGAGGAACGCACCCGGATCGAGCTCGCCACCGAATCCGCAGACCCCTCGACCTCGGAGAGTGGGCCCGACCACTCCGGATAGGCCCCCGCCCGGCGCAGGATTAGAATCGGGTCATGCCCGCCGACCGTCTCCGAGCCGAGGTCCCACCCGTGGTGACCGCGGCCGTCGGGATCGTCGTGGCGGTGGTCAGCGCGGTGTTCGGCATCGCCGCCCACGGTCTGGCTGCGGGAACGGGTGCGGTGGTCCCGAGCCCGGGCCAGCTCCTGTTGGTCGCAGCGGCCAGCGCGGGTGTGGGGGCGGCGACCGCGGCGATCGCCCGGCAACGGTCCCCGATCCTCATGGCCGCGGCCGGTCTGATCGCAGGCCAGGGAGTGGTCCACCTGGTCCTGGCGCCGGGGCACACCCATTCGGCCACACCGGGCTCCTCCCACGCCGCGCTCGGCCACCACGTGACCGACCCCGCGCTGGTGCGTGCCGCAATGGACAGCGCCGCAATGGGCGGTGCCGCGGGATCCGAGCTGGCCATCTCCCCGGCGACGTTGCTGACCCCCGGGATGCTGGGCGCCCACCTGGCCGCCATCGCCGTCACGCTCGCGCTGGTGGCGGTCCTGTCCGGGACTCTGGCCTGGGTGGCGGCGCGGGTGATGCCGCTCCTGGGGTCTGTCCACCTCGTCGTCGTCGCCCCGCTCGTCTCCTCCTACGACGCCGGCGCCCCGCGCGACCGGTTCCTCTTGGCCCGCGGAGGCACCCGGGCGCCGCCCGTGGCTGTGTGACCCCACCTCCCGCACCGGTACGCGCTCGCGCTGCCGGGCGACCTCACACACCACACCAAGGACTGACACACCCATGCGCTCCCACACCCGTGCCGCCTTCGCCGCGGCCACCGCACTGACCCTTGCCCTGACCATGGCGGCCTGCGCCTCCGACGACTCCCCCGAAGCCACCGGCACCCCCGACCAGACGACCAGTGCCGAGACCACCGGCGTCGTCATCCTCGACGACGGCTGGGCCAAGGCCACCGGCACCGACATGAGCGGGGTCTTCGGCACCATCCGCAACCCGGGCGACGACGACGTCCACCTGACCGGCGTCTCCGGCGAGCTCGGCGGCCGCACCGAGCTGCACGAGACCGTCCCCGGCGGCAGCGGGATGATGATGCAGGAGAAGGAGGACGGCTTCCTCGTCCCCGCCGGCGGGGAGCTGATCCTCGCTCCCGGGGGGGACCACATCATGCTGATGGAGCTGGACGAGCCCATCACCACCGGCCAGCAGATCACCCTCACGCTGGCGTTCTCCGACGGTGCCGAGCAGGCCGTCACCGTCTCCGCCCGGGACTTCCGTGGAGGCGAGGAGGAGTACGTCGGGGGCGGGCACGGCGGAATGGACGACGGCGCCATGGACCACGGGGGCATGAACCACGATGGCTGATGAGACCTCCCGCGGTCTGTCACGGCGGTCGGTGCTCACCCGCGGCGCCGGAGCGGTGGTGGGTGGCGCAGTCCTGGGGGGCGGTCTGGTCGGCGGTGTGATCGGTGGAGCCGCCGGTTACGCGGGGCGCGGCGCCCTGGGCGACGACGAGGCCGTCACCGACTGGGAGACGGTCGCCGACTCACGAGCCGTGGGGGCGGCCACCGAGCCCTTCCACGGCGCACGGCAGGCCGGCATCATCACACCGCCGCAGGCCCACGCCGCCTTCATCGGGTTCGACATCGCGTCAGGGGCGACCCGCGCCGAGGTCCAGGGCGTCCTGCGGGCGTGGTCCCAGGACGCCGCACGGCTCACCTCGGGTCGCGGCGGGCTGGCCGATCTCGAACCCGAGCTGGCCGAGGACCCGGCACGGCTCACGGTGACCATCGGGTTCGGGCCCGGACTGTTCGACGCGGTGCGCATGCCCGAGCGGCGGCCGTCGTGGCTGCGGCAGTTGCCGGCGTTCCCGCAGATCGACCAGCTCGAGGACCGGTGGTCGGAAGGTGACCTGTTGCTGCAGATCTGCGCCGACGACCCGCTGATCGTCTCGCACGCCGCCCGGATCCTGGCCTCCGGCGTGCGTGGGGTGGCCGAGCAGAAATGGGCGCAGCGAGGGTTCCGCAAAGCTGTGGGCACCGACCCGACCGGCCGCACGCAGCGGAACCTGTTCGGTCAGATCGACGGCACGATCAACCCCGGCGAGCAGGACGTGGACCTGGACCAGATCCTGTTCTCCGACGGCAGCGACCAGCGGTGGATGCGGGGCGGGTCCTCACTGGTGTTGCGTCGCATCCGGATGACCATGGACACCTGGGAGGAGATCGACCGCACCTCCCGCGAGCTGAGCATGGGTCGGCGGATCGACACCGGAGCGCCGCTGACCGGGGTGGCCGAGCACGACCCGGCCGACTTCGAGGCCATCGACGAGGTCGGCCTGCCGGTGATCCCGCCCGAGTCGCACATGGCGCGGGCCCGGCAGCGCGATCGTGGCGAGGCCATGCTCCGGCGGCCGTACAACTACGACGACCCGCCGGAGCGGGGCCTGATCAGCAACAGCGGCCTGATCTTCACCGCCTACCAGGCCGACCCGGTGCGCACCTATGTCCCCGTCCAGCAGCGGCTCGCCGAGCAGGACGCGCTCAACACGTGGACCATCCCGATCGGGTCGGCCGTGTTCGCGCTCCCGCCCGGCGCGCCGGAGGGTGGGTACGTGGGAGAGGGGTTGTTCGCGGGGTGAGTCGGGCCCGGCTGAGTCGGGCCCGGCTGTGTCGGGCCCGGCTGTGTCGGGAGCGGCGGTGTCGGGAGCGGCCGGTTCAGAGGGCCGCCGCGATCGCATCGGCCATGGCCTGCTGGCCGAGGGCGGTGGGGTGGAACGCGGCGGCGTTGGTCGGAGCTCCGCCGAGGAAGTCGGTCCAGCGCTGGTCGTCCGCTGCGCAGGCGCTGCGGTCGACATCAGAGGTGGGCAGCACCGAGGTGTGGCCGTTTCGCCGGGCGGCGTCGTCGACCGCGTCGTTGATGACCTCGGCCACCTCGCGGGCCCACTGCACATCCGCGGGGTTGAGCTGGTTGGTGAACGTACAGCTCTCACCCTCCGCCGGCATGAGCGGCAGGTACTGGGTGGCGATGACGGTCGCGCCCGGCGAGCGGTCGGCGATCCGGGCGTAGACGTCGTCGAGCGGGCCGCCCTCGCCGAAGGTCTCGTCGATGTCGGCGGTGATGCCGGCGCCGATCGCGGCCGCACAGTTCGGCACGGTGGCGAACGGTCCCTGCTTGGTGATGCAGCCGACGATCGTGCCGAAGCCGACGTCGTTGCCGCCGATCGACAGCGTGACCAGGTCGGTGCTCGAGTCCAGCGCATCGAGCTGCGGAGGCACACCCGTGCGCTGCGATCCGGTGAGATCGGGGATCTGGGCCCCGCCGCAGGTGGCGTCGGTGAGTGCGCCGACGGCAGGGCTGGGGTCGAGCGCGTTGGCGTAGTTGGTCACGCTGCGGCCGCATGCCTGAGCGGTGGCCCCCTCGGCCAGCTCGGACTGGTCACCGAAGGCCGCGTACGAGTCGCCCAGGGCCACGTAGTCCGCGTAGGCGGGCCGGGCCAGGGAGCCGAGCGAGCCGGACGCAGGGAGAGGGGTGCCGGTCGTGGAGCCGAGGGAGCCGACGGCGATCGTGCCGTCCGCCACCGTGGTCGACTGCGCGGCGGCGACGGGCGCGGCAGTCAGCGCGAGGGACGCGGCCAGGGCGAGGGACGTGGTGAGGGTGCGTGAGCCGACAGCGCGGCGGCGTAGGGGAGTGAACATCGTCTCAGTCTGCTATCCCGACCGCCGCCCCGTTGATGGTTTTGTCAACTAAGTAGTTCTCTCACTTCAGCTGTGCGTCAACGCTCTCCGGCGAGCGCGGCCAGCACCCGACCGGCCACGTGGGCATGCCCTGCGGATGTGGGGTGCACGGGCACGGAGGCGGTCTGCAGGCCGGTGAAGTCGACCCACCGTGTCTCCGGGGACGTGCACATCGAGTGGCCGGGCTCGTCGGGGATCACGACGGTCGCACCGTTCCGTTCGGCCGCGTCCCGGACCACCCGGTTGATGCTCTCCTGGAACCCGCGGACCTTGTCCCGCTCGGACTCGGAGACGGCCATGAACGGCGCGCAGTCGGGGCTGTTCAGGACCGTCTGGTCGTCGGGCATCGCGGACAGATAACCCACGGTCACCACTCGGGCGTCGGGCGAGCGGCGGGCGATCTCCGCGTACACCGAGTCCATACGTCCGTCGAGGGTCTCCAGGGCCTGCGCGGCCTGGCGGTCGATCACGTCACTGCAGCCGGTGGTGGTGTCGAAGTCCTTGGCCAGCGTCCCGCCGATCGCGTCGACGACCGGCATGAACTCGGGAGCGAAGTTCGGCCGCAGTGCACACGCCACGATCACCGCGGCGAACCCCACGTCGTTGCCGCCGATGGTCATCGTCACCAGGTCCGTGTCGGCGTCGAGCGCCTCCAACTGCGGCGGGGCACCGGTACGCCCGGGCTCCCAGAAGTCGTCGGCCACCGCGCCGCCACAGCTGGCGTTGACGAACGCGCCCACGCCCAGCTCGCGCGCCACGACGGTCGGATAGGCGTCATCCGTGCGCACACACGCGACCGGGCCCGCGCCCCACGCCCCCGGTGCCACCCGTCCGACCGCGGCGTACGAGTCCCCCAACGCCACGTAGCGGTCCGGGCCCGTGCCCGGTCCCGAGAGGACGGAGGGGCCGATCCCCGCGCCGCTGACCTGACCCTCGAAGTTCTGCCCGAGTGTCTGCGCGGACCCGTCCGCCTGCTCGACGGTGGACCCCGTCGCCGGGGGAGCGAGGGGGATCCCGGGGTCGGCCTGGGCCGCTCCGGCGGAGGCGAGCGAGGTCAGGAGAGCGGTCGCGGCCGCCACAGCGGTGCCGGTGACCGCCCGGCGAGCGGAGCCGCGGAGACGTGGGGTGTGCATGAGATCACTCTCTCATGAACACTTGTCCATCAAGAGGAATTGCGGCCCCGGTTCGAGTGAACCGGGGCCGCGGGAGGTGAGCCGCCAGCCGTCAGCCGTCAGCCGTCAGCTGACGGGCGGCGCGGCCGGCAGGCGCACGACCTGGCCGGCGTAGGACAGTCCCGCGCCGAAGCCGATGCACAGCGCGAGGTCGCCCTCCTTGGCCTGGCCGTCCCGGAGCATGGCCTCCATGGCCAGCGGGATCGAGGCCGCCGAGGTGTTGCCGGTCTGCTCGATGTCGTTCGCGATCGCCACCGAGTCGGGGAGGCCGAGGTGCTTGGCCATGGCCGAGTTGATGCGGCCGTTGGCCTGGTGGGGGATGAACGCCTGGATCTGCTCCGCGGTCACACCCGTGGTCTCGAGCGTCTTGGCGCACACCTTGGACACCTGGACCGCTGCCCAGCGGAACACCTTGGAGCCGTCCATGACGAGGTACGGCCCCTCCGTGGGGCCCACCGCGGCCTCGTCGATGAACTGGCGCCAGTTCTTGGTCTGGCTGATGGCGTCGGCCTGCTCGCCGTCGGAACCCCAGACCACCGGTCCGACGTCATTGCTCTCGGACGGGCCCACCACCACGGCGCCCGCGCCGTCACCGAAGATGAAGGCGGTGTTGCGGTCGGTGAAGTCGATGCCGTCGCTCATGCGCTCCACACCCACCACCACCACGTACTTCGCGCCACCGCCACGGATGATGTTGGTGGCCACGGCCAGGCCGTACCCGAAGCCTGCGCAGCCGGCGGCGAGGTCGAACGCGGCGATCCCGTTGCGGCCGATGTTCATGGCGACCTTGGGCGCGGCGTGCGGGACCATGCTCTCGTACGTGGAGGTGCAGACGATGACGGCGTCGATGAGCTGGGCGTCGATCCCGGCGGAGGCGACGGCCCGCTCGGCGGCCGCGCTGGCCATCATGATGATCGTCTCGTCCGGCTCACCGATATGGCGGTTGAGGATCCCCGAGCGCTCGTAGATCCACTCGGAGGTCGAGTCGATCTTCTCGCAGATCTCCTCGTTACCCACCACGCGACGTGGACGGTAGGCGCCGATGCCCAGGAGGGTCGTGCCGGACGCGCCATCGCCGGTCGCGATGGTCACGGTGTCGTTGGAATCCGCCATTGCAGATGGTGCTCCTCGTCGGTGTGCGGTTCGTGATCGGTGCACGGCTGGTGCTCTCCGACACAGTACTGCTGTCTCGGTGGACATCGTCGCACCAGACGGGGATGTTTCGTCGCCGTTCGGGGGCTACCCCCTGCTCAGCCCGTGACCAGGCCCTCGAGCCACCCGCGCCAATGCTCGGCGTCCCAGGTGGGCTCGACCCCGTCGACCGCGGCGGCCCCGAGCGGCGCGCCGGAGGTGCCCGGGGCGTCCACGTATTCGTACGCCCGGACGGCGACCGCGGCGCTGCTCGTCGCGTCCTCGGGCGTGTCCCCGGCGGGGAAGACGTAGAGCTCGATCACGCCGTCGACAGGCGCGGAGAGCACGATCAGCGCAGAGGCCTCCGACTCTGTCGCGACGATGCCCCCGACCTCGCCGGACCGGGTCACATCTCCGGATCGGGTCACCGTGCCGGCCCCGGCCGCGGGGGCCACCAGCCGGCCGAGCACCCGCTGCCACAACTCGGGCACCGACGACGCGACGGGATCGGTGGCCGCGTGGACGGTCACCACGCCGTCGGCGGGCCGGTGGGTGAGCCGGTGCGCCAGCACGGTGAGGGACTGGGCCCAGCCGCTGACGCTGCCGTCGACGGACTCCTCCGCCAGCTGCCCGCCGGAGGCGAACCCCGACCGCAGGGTCAGGACGGTTCCGCCCTCGCCGTCGTCGGCGACCTCGCACGAGGTCGTCCACGGGGGCACCGGGATCCCCTCGCCCATCCAGTCACGTTCCTCGAAGGTGAACTCCCCCGGCACGCTCCCGGCAGGGGGCGAGAAGACCGTGATCTCGCCGACCGTCGCGGTGAGCATCGCCTCGGCGGCGGCCTCCGGCCCGGTCGTGGGATCGGGGGCCCCGGGGTCGGCGAACTGCACGATCCGGCCGCCCACCTGCGGCTCCAGGGCGCACGGGACGAACCACGAGGAGATTCCCTCGCCGGTCGAGACCGCGTCCCACACCACGTGCGGCGCCACCGGCAGCGGCACGCTGCACACCACGTGGCGGCCGTCGTCCGTGGCCTCGATCTCTGCCGTCACCCCGTACATATCGCGCTCCTGCCCGCCCGTCCGCCCGTTACCGTCGACAACGCTACCGGCGTGGGTGCACGACGTAGTCTGACGGTCGTGATCGCGACGGGAGGGGCGGCGGACCGCGACGGACGCGGGACCGCGGTCCGGGGCCCGGTGGTCGCCACCGCCCTGCTCTTCGCCGCCAACGGGGCGATCTTCGGCGCGATCGTCCCCCGGCTGCCGGACCTCAAGAACGCGCTCGAGTTGGGTCCGGCCGCGTTCGGCCTGGCGATGGCGTGTTACCCCGCGGGCGCACTCGTGGGAGGCCTGTTCGCGCCGGCCCTCATGCGCAAACGCTCGGACGGGGCGGTGGCGGTGGCCACGATGCTCCTGGCCTCGCTCGTCGCCGCCCTCATCGGGTTGTCTCCGGTCGTCGGGGTGTTCGCCGGGCTGCTCCTGCTGTTCGGGTTGTGCGATGCCATCACCGACGTGGCGATGAACGCCCACGGCATCCGCGTGCAACTGAGGCACGGTCGGTCCCTGATCAACCGCTTCCACGCCGTCTGGTCGCTCGGGGCGGTGCTCGGCGCCGCGGGGGGCTCGGTGGCCGCCGGGGCCGGGGCGCCCGTGGTGGGCCAGATGACCGTGGCGGGCGTCGTCTGCGCGCTCGCAGTGCTGGCCGCGTTCCCCCTGCGGCTGGGCGCCGCAGTGGCGGAGGACCAGGTCGGACGGGACCTGGACCGGATGCCGGGACCGGCGGCGACGGCAGTTCCCCCGGCAGCGGCCCCGCACCGCCGGATCCCGGGGGGCAGGATGCTGCTCCTCCTGGTGGCGTTCGGCCTGCTCGCCTCCTGCGCCGCGGTCGTGGAGGACTTCGCGCAGACGTGGTCGGCGCTCTACCTCCGTGAGGTCGCGGCGGCCGGCGCCGGGCTGGCGGGGCTCGGCTTCATCGCCGTGCAGGGTGCGCAGCTGATCGGCCGGTTCACCGGCGACCGACTGGTCGACGGGTTCGGAGCCGCGCACGTCGGCCGCATGGGCGGGGCGTGTGTGGTGGTGGGATCGGGCGCGGCGCTGATCGCGTCGTTCGTCCTGGACGGCCCCGCGCTGCTGGTGGTCCTGCTCGCGGGCTTCGCTCTGGCCGGGTGGGGGATCGCCACCGTGATCCCGGGCGCGATGGTGGGCGCCGATTCGGTCCCGGGCCTGACCCCGGGCACGGGCCTGGCAGTGCTCAACTGGGTCATGCGCCTCGGCTTCCTGGCCTCCCCGCCCCTGGTGGGGCTGATCGCCGAGTACGCCGGGATGCGCTGGACCGTCCTACCGGTGCTCGCGGGCGGCATCCTCATCGCCGCACTGGCCGGGCCGCTGCTCGGCCGGTCAGGTCGGGCGCCCAGCGATCAGGCGCACACCGATCAGCGACAGGAGCTGCGCGCATGAGCGACGCACGCAGGGCCGAGCCGTTCGTCAAGAGGGGCTCCCGCCACGGCCCCGACTTCTACCGCCACGAGGCCGCCGGGCTGGCCTGGCTCGCCGCGGCCCCCGGCGGGCCGCGGGTGGTGGAGGTCCTGGGGGTCGACGACGACGAGATCGCCCTCGAGACCATCCCCGCCGGTCGCGCCACCGCGGAGGCGGCCCGGCGATTCGGGCGGTCGCTGGCGACGATGCACGACGCCGGGGTCGCGGCCTGGGGCGCACCCGCCGAGGGCTGGGCGGGCCGGTGTTTCATCGGCAACCGTCCCCAGGAGTGCAGACCCACCGGGTCGTGGGGGGAGTTCTACGCCGAGCAGCGCGTGCGCCCGTTCGTGGCGATCGCCGTGGACATGGGAGTGCTCGGCGGAGCCGACCTCGCCGTCGTCGAGCGGGCCTGCGACCGGATCGCGGCCGCCGAGTTGGACCACCCCGACGACCGACCCGCCCGCATCCACGGCGACCTGTGGACGGGAAACGTGCTGTGGACAGGGGCGCGCGGGACCGACGTCGAGGCCGTGCTCATCGACCCGGCCGCCCACGGCGGGCACCGCGAGACCGACCTGGCCATGCTCGCGCTGTTCGGGGCGCCGCACCCGGACGAGATCCTGCGCGGCTACCAGGAGCGGCACCCGCTGCGCGAGGGCTGGCAGCAGCGGGTGGCACTGCATCAGCTGCACCCACTGGCCACCCACTCGGCCGGCCACGGCGCCGGCTACGCGGTCGCGTTGGCCGACGCCGCCCGGCAGGTCCTGCGGCTCTAGCCGCGGGTCACCAACTGCGGGTTACCGTGCCGGGCTGACGCGGATGACCTGATCCCGGCCGTCGGCATCGGAGGTGGTCATCAGCAGCGAGCCGTCCGGCTCGGGAGCCAGGGAGCGCAGTCGACCGAACTCGCCCTCGAGGAGCACGGAGGCGTCGACGACCGACCGTCCGTCCTCGGCGAGCCGGAACAGGACGAGCTTCTGGGTCTTGAGGTTGGCCATGGCCAGCGCGCCTTCCCACTCGCCCCACGCCTCCCCGCGGAGGAACTCGATGTCCGCCGAGGCCAGGGTCGGGCGGCCCGAGGACCACACGGCCTCCACGGCGTCCGGGTAGCGCGCGGTGTCGGTCATCGGGACGTTCTGGTTGTAGCTCCCGCCGATGTTCGGGTTCCAGCCGTAGTTGGCGCCGGGTGCGAGGAGGTTCACCTCGTCGTCGACGTCCGGTCCGTGCTCGGCGGAGTAGACGTTCCCGGTCCCCGGCTGGATGGCGAGCCCCTGGATGTTGCGGTGGCCGATCGAGTTGATCACCGAGTCGCCGGAGGCGGGCGAGCCGTCGGGATTGATGTGCAGCGTCTTGCCGGCCAGGGAGGTGGGGGACTGCGGACCCGTCGCGCTCTGGGCGTCACCGGTGCCCACGTAGATCGACCCGTCGGGGGCGACGAGCAGGCGGCACCCGCTGTGGATGCCCTGGGAGCTGAGCGGGAGCCCGGTCAGGGTGTCGCGGACCTTGGTCATCCCGGACCAGTCGTCGGCGGCCCGGAAGGTGGTGATCCGGTTGTCCCGCGTTCCGCCGTCGGAGCTGGACCAGCACACGTGGATCTGGCGGTTGGTGGCGAATCCGGCGTCGACGGCCATACCCATCAGACCGCTCTCGGACTGGCGGACCAGGCCGGGGAGGTTGATCGCGACGTCACGACGGGCACCGCCGGGGAGCTGGGCCACCATGCGGCCACCGCGCTCGCCGGTGAGGATCGTGCCGTCGGGGGTCCGGACCACGTCCCACGGCACGTTGAGACCGTCGAGGACGGTCGTGGCGGTGACCGCCGGGCTCGCGACCACCTCGACGCCCTCGCCCGCACCCACGCCCACGACCGGCGGGAACAGGATGTTCGGCGGGATGATGCTGATGTCGTTCGACCCCGAGGACCCACCTCCCAGCGAACCGGTCTGCGCGACGGCCGTCACGGGGAGCGCGACGGCGAAGGCTGCCGCTGCGGCGAGTCCGGCGAACGAGCGGTGTCGGGTGCGGTGGGTCGACTGCGTGGGGGGGTGCGGCACGGAGGCCTCCTAGTGGTCGGGTGTGGCCCAGAACATAGGGGGTTCGGCGCGACATCTCTACCGGATGGGACGGCCCCGGCCCCCTGCCGCGGTGCAGCAGGGGGCCGGGGCCGGTGGATCTCGGTTCGCCTAGAGCTCCTCGATGGTGGCCGTCGCGTGCACGGTGCCGAGCTTGCGCGGGTTGCGCACGGTCAGCGACCAGGCCGGGTCGTCGGCTCCGGCCGCCACACCGACCCCTGCGCCCGCGCCGCGCCGGGCGTAGACGCCGAGCTTGGCCGGGAGGACGACGGGCTTGCCGAACTCCACCGAGTAGCGCGCCCGCTCGGGGATGGAGCCCTCGACCACGCCGAGCATGGTGGCGGCCGTCCACATGCCGTGGGCGATCACGCCTGGGAACCCGAAGGCCTTGGCCCCCACCTTGGAGACGTGGATGGGGTTGCGGTCACCGGACACCGACGCGTACTCGGAGATCAGCGACTCGGACACCGACCTGACCACGGTGGGGTCGCCGATCTCCGCGGCCGTGGGCGGCTCGGGCCTCGGCGGGCGCGGGGCGCCGGAGGGCGGGGTCAGGGAGGTCCTGCGCTTGGAGAGCAGGCCCGACCTCTGGATCCAGGCGGGCTCGTCGTCGTCGCCGGTACGGATCTCCGTGACGATGTCGAGCAGCAACCCGGCGGGGTGCTCCCGCAGGTTCTCGGCCCGGGCGCGGATCGAGAGCTCGTCGCCCACCCGCAGCGCGCGGCGGGACTCGATCTCGTTGGTCAGGTGCACCGACCCCATGGCCGGCACCGGGTAGGCCGGGTCCAGCATGAGCTGCATGCTCAGCGGGAAGGCCAGCGTGAACGGGTAGGTCAGCGGCAGGGCGTCGCCGAACCGCAGGTCGCAGACGCGGGCGTAGGCGGCCAGGTTGGCCACGTCCACGCGTACGCCCTGCACCTCGACACCCTTCTCGGGCATCGACTTGCCGTCGCGGCTCCCGCCCACCACGGGGAGCGCGCCGACGGCGGCCTTGCCGTACTGGGTCAGCAGGGTGGGGATCGCGGGAAGCCTGGTGTACTGCACGGGTTGATTCACGGTGTGATCCACCCTGATCACGCGCCCAGGAGGGACTGGCCACACACGCGGATCACGTTGTCGGTGACCGCGGAGGAGGCGGGGCTGGCGAAGAAGGCGATGGTCTCGGCCACGTCGACCGGCAGACCGCCCTGCTGCATGGAGTTCATGCGGCGGCCGGCCTCGCGGGTGGCGAACGGGATGGCGGCGGTCATCTGGGTCTCGATGAAGCCGGGGGCCACGGCGTTGACGGTGATCTTCTTGGACGCCAGCTCGGCGGAGGCGCCGTCGACGAACCCGATGACGCCGGCCTTGG
>JBKBUP010000023.1:17391-20942 GCA_046289795.1 Dietzia sp.
TTGGTCTGGCCGCGGTTACCGGCGATGCCGGCCATGGACGAGACGCCGACGACGCGACCGCCCTCGGTGAGGACGCCCTTCTCGGCGAGCTCGGCGGTGATCCGCTCCGGCGCGATGAGGTTGACGGCCATGACCGAGTCCCAGCGGGCGGAGTCCATGCCGGCGAGGGTCTTGTCGCGGGTGATGCCGGCGTTGTGGACGAGGATGTCGACGACGCCCTCGTGACGCTCCTGCACGTGCTTGGCCAGCACCTCGGCGGCGTCGGCGGCGGTCACGTCGAGCGGCAGCGAGGTGCCGCCCACCTTGTTGGCGGTCGCCGAGAGGGACTCGCCGGCGGCGGGGACGTCGCAGCAGATCACGTGCGCCCCGTCGCGGGAGAGGACGGCGGCGATCTCCGCTCCGATGCCGCGGGCCGCGCCGGTGACGACGGCGACCTTGCCCTCGAGCGGGCGGTCCCACGAGGAAGGGGCGGTCGCGGCGCCGGCGCCCACGCGGAACACCTGGGCGTCGACGTAGGCGGACTTGCCGGACAGGATGAAGCGCAGGGTCGACTCGAGGCCCGACGCGCCGGTGTCGGCGTCGGCGGAGACGTAGACCAGCTGGACGGTGGTGCCCCGCTTCATCTCCTTGCCGAGCGAACGGGTGAAGCCCTCGAGCGCGCGCTGGGCGATGCGCTCCTCGACCGAGCCGGTCTCCTCCGGGGTGGTTCCCAGGACGATGACGCGGCCGCTGGCGGCGACGCGGCGGACGACGGGGTTGAAGAAGTCGAAGAGGGCCTTGAGGTCCTCGGTGCGGCGGATGCCGGTGGCGTCGAAGACCAGGCCGGCGAACTTGCCCTCGGCGTCCGCGCCGGTCAGCTCGTAGTCCGACTCGAGGATCGCGCGGACGGGCTCGACGAGGCGACCCTCGCCGCCGACCAGGACCGGTCCGTGGAGGGCGGGCTGCCCGGACTCGTGCCGGCGGAGCTGCTCGGGCTGCGGGAGGCCGACCTTGCCGGCGATGAACGACCCGGGGGCCGAGGTCACGAACTGCGAATAGAGGTCGAGGTTGCCCTGTGCCATGGCGATCATCTCCTGGAGAGGTGCGGTATTACCGGTCGACAAGTAACTTACTGCTGAGTAACAATACTCGTCGGGCCGCGCTGCGGGCCACCGGATACCTAGATCAAACGGGAGTGACACACGTGACCACCAGCCCCCGCAAGGTCGCCATCGTAGGCGGCAACCGAATCCCCTTCGCGCGATCGAACGGCAAGTACGCGGACGCCTCCAACCAGGACATGCTCACCGCGGCGATCGACGGTCTCGCCAGCCGCTACAACCTGCAGGGTAAGCGCGTCGGCATGGTCGCCGCTGGCGCCGTCCTCAAGCACGCCCGCGACTTCAATCTCACCCGCGAGTCGGTCATCGGCTCGGTGCTCGACTCGTCCAGCCCGGCCTACGACGTGCAGCAGGCGTGCGGCACCGGGCTGGCCACGGCGATCCAGGTCGCCGATGCCATCGCCGTCGGCCGCATCGACGTCGGGATCGCGGGCGGCACCGACACCACCTCCGACGCCCCGCTGGCCGTCAACGACGACCTGCGCAAGATCCTCATCAAGGTCTCCTCGGCCAAGAGCACGGTCGACCGGCTCAAGCTCCTCGGCGACATCCGCCCGCAGGCGCTGGTCCCCGAGCAGCCGCAGAACGCGGAGCCCCGCACCAAGTTGTCGATGGGCGAGCACGCCGCCATCACCGCCCGCGAGCTCGGCGTGGCCCGTGAGGACCAGGACGCGCTGGCCGCTGCCAGCCACCACAACCTCGCCGCCTCCTACGAGTCGGGCTTCCAGGACGACCTGGTCACCCCGTTCCTCGGCGTGACGCGCGACGACAACATGCGTCCCGACTCCTCCGAGGAGAAGCTCGGCAAGCTCAAGCCGGTCTTCGGCAAGCGCGACGCCGAGGCCCACGGCACCGAGGCCACCATGACGGCCGGCAACTCCACCCCGCTCACCGACGGGGCCTCCGCGGTCCTGCTGGCGAGCGAGGCCTGGGCCGAGGAGAACAAGCTCCCGGTCCGCGCCTACCTGGTGGACTCCGAGACTGCGGCGGTCGACTTCATCCACGGTCACGACGGCCGCACCCCGGACGGGCTGCTCATGGCCCCCACCTACGCCGTGCCGCGGCTGCTCGAGCGCAACGGACTGACCCTGCAGGACTTCGACTACTACGAGATCCACGAGGCCTTCGCCTCGCAGGTCCTGGCCACGCTCGCGGCCTGGGAGTCCGAGGAGTACTGCACCGAGCGCCTGGGCCTGGACTCAGCGCTCGGGTCGATCGACCGCAGCAAGCTCAACGTCAACGGCTCCTCGCTGGCGGCCGGCCACCCGTTCGCCGCCACCGGCGCCCGCATCCTGGCCGCCACCGCCAAGCTGCTGGAGAAGAAGGGCTCGGGCCGCGCGCTCATCTCCATCTGCGCGGCCGGCGGCCAGGGCGTCACGGCGATCGTCGAGCGCTGACCCCCGCCCACCACCTCGTACCACCTCGCAGCCCCCGCGCCCGGCGCGGGGGCTGCGCGCATCGGTGGCGGTCGGACATAGTGAACACGCAGTGTTATCGGACGGGGCACCCTCGGTCGCGGTCCCACGGGACCGTCGCCCCTGATCCGTGAGGAGGCGGGAGAACGCGTGGACCACTCCACCGACGACAGCGACGTGGCTCGGCCCGTCGTGCTCGAGGGCGAAGGCCCCCACCCCGCGGCCGCCGACCGGCGACGATATCGCGTGCGGTCGAGGTGGATCCACACGGGTGTCGGCATCTTCATGGGTCTCGCGGTGCTCTACGGCTTCGACCTGGTCCACAGCATCGGCCGGGTGCCGCGCGGGGCCGAGGTGGCCGGGATCCAGGTGGGTGGGATGCGCACTGCCGACGCAGAGCAGCTCCTGATCCGCGAGCTGGGACCGAGGGTCGACGAGGAGGTCGACCTACGGGCCGGGGTCGTGTCCACCACCCTCGATCCCCGGTCGGTCGGGCTGTCCGTGGACTGGCAGGGCACCCTCGACCGGGCGGGCGAACAACCACTCAACCCGCTCAAACGGCTGATCAGCGTGGTGTGGTCCACCGAGGTGGGCATCGCCAGCGTGATCCCCGACGCGCGGCTGACCGACTTCCTGGAGAAGCTCGCGCTGCAGGCGGACTTCGAGCCTCGCGAGGGCGCCATCTGGTTCGACCGCGACGAGGTCCGCTCCGCCATCCCCCTGGACGGCCAACGCCTGCGGATCGAGAGTTCCCGCGATGCGGTGCTCACCCATTGGCTCGACGACGACGGGGTCGACCTCGTCGTCGACTACACCCCCACCGAGACGCAGGCGGACGAGGTCCGGGCGCTCATCCGCGACGTGGCCGAGCCCGCCGCCGGGCGCGACGTGACGCTGCTGGCCTCGCGGATGCGTGAGGACGGCACGGAGCCGCCCGTCACCACCGTCACGACCAGGCTGCCGGCCCCGCCGCCGCCCCCGGGCAGGGAACGGGCGGTCCCCGCGGAGCGGGAAGTGGAAATGGTCGACGCCGACG
>JBKBUP010000239.1:0-3619 GCA_046289795.1 Dietzia sp.
ACGAGAGCCCCGGATCGCTAACGCGACCCGGGGCTCTCGTCATTCCACCCCAACCCCACCCACCGCAACACCCATGAGCGGATGGTGCCGGATCGATGCGGCCTCGGTGACGTCAGTCGACGCCCGTCGATCAGTCACGACGCGTGGTGGTGCATCCTTGGTCCCATGAGTGAGGACTCGAAGAGAGGGCCGGCGTGGTGAACGGGGCGCTGGATCGACTCACCCTCGAGCGTCGACAGGTGTGGATCTACGCCGGCGCTATCTCTGCTGGTCTCGTTCTGGGGAGCGCCACCTCGGGCCTCGGGGCGAGTGCCGAGGCGCTGCTGTGGCCGGTCCTGGCCCTACTGCTCTACGCCACGTTTCTCCAGGTGCCACTGCTGCACCTACTCGCCGCCACCCGTGACAGCCGCTTCACCGGAGCATCTCTCCTGGGCAATTTCGTCCTCCTGCCACTGGTGGTGTGGGCAATGGTGTCGTCCCTTCCCGACGATCCCGCGATCCGCCTTGGCGTGCTGTTGGTACTGCTCGTGCCGTGTACCGACTGGTTCATCAGCTTCACCCAGATCGCCGGAGGAGATGTACCCCGTGCCGTCGCGGTGACCCCTGTGAACCTGGCTCTGCAACTCCTTCTACTACCCCTCTACCTGCTGGTCATGGCGCGAGAGGATGTCACCGGCCTCGTCTCGATCGACGTGGTGGCGCCAGCACTGCTCATAGTGGTCGTCCCGCTGATCGCTGCTGCGCTCACCGAACGGTGGTTCGACGCCCGTCCGGGTCGTCACGTGGTGCGAGATCGGTGGGCCTGGGCGCCGATCCCACTCCTTGCACTCGTCGTGTTCCTCATCGCCACCGCTCAGGTCGATACCGTGCTCGGCGCACTGGACGTACTTCCGGTCGTGGTCCCGGTCTTCGTGGCGTTCCTGTTCGCGGCCGCGCTGACCGCCAAGTCGCTCGCGGTCGCGTTCTCCCTGCCCGCCGAACAGGGCCGGACACTCGCCTTTGGACTGGGAACCCGGAATTCCTTCATCGTGCTTCCGCTCGCGCTGTCACTACCTCAGGGGCTCGAGGTCGCCGCGGTCGTGATCGTGGTGCAGTCCCTGGTCGAGCTCCTCGGAATGATCTTCTTCGTATGGTTGATCCCGCTCGTCTTCAGGGCAGACTCGCGCGCCGCACCGGCAAAGTGAGTTCAGACCGGATCGCGAGTTCCCTGCCTGTTCTCATCCTCACTGGATTTGCAGGTGGCCAGCTCTGGCTCAGTAAGTGGGTCGGCGGTGATTCACGAGTCGCGGTCCGAACCCCCGGCCCTGGCACCACTACCGCAGCGAGCTCGGCCGCCGTGATCGCGTCAACCCGTCAGCGCCTGCGGTGGTCAGAGTGGATCCGTGTCGGCCGTCGGGGGCGGTCCGGTTCATCAGTCGACGAGTGCGTCTCTCGCTGGAACGGGGATCCGACCCGTTCGACCGGCGCCGCGCACCGAGCGACGCGCCTGACAGCAGGAAAGGGCAGTGCAGCGCCCCACGACGCCTGTGGATCGAACGGGACGCTCTTCATCCGGATCGCGCAATGAGATCGTCGCGTGGACAACTGATTGCACAGAGACTCGTTAGTTGTATAACCCATGGAGACCGCCCGTCTGTCCCGCGACTCCCTCACCGCGCGGATCAGAGCTCCGAGCGCATCGCGCGATGAGCTGGGCGGCTACGTCGACGTCATACGGCACCTCACTTGGCACGAGGCGGGGCGACAGGTCAGGCAGGGACCTATTCCCTCAACAGCAGCACGCTCTTGGTGCGGAGGCCGCCCCGCCCCGGGGGCTCACTCGATCGCCTCGAGAGCGTGGGGGAGGGTTGTGACTCCTTCGGTCGCGAGAAAATGGCCTGCTCCGGGAACGACCAGTGCCGATGTGCCGAGAAGGTGGGCGAGGCGATCCGTGTGCCCGACCGGGACGTGAGAATCATGGTCGGATCGCATGATCGTGAGAGACCCGACACGCTCTCGTATCCCGGACAGGTTGACGCCGTCGCCGATGAACTCGTCGAGGGAGGGCGATGCCGGCAACTTGTCGACGAACCCCGAGACGAGCACGAGCGTCCCCACCCGCCACGGACCGGTTAGTGAGGCGAGATGCCGCAGGACGGTCAGGCAACCGAGGCTGTGCGCGATGACGATGGTGTCTAGCCCCGGCTCTCCGAGCGCTTCTGCGGCGGTCGCCGCCCATCGATCCGGGGACGGCGCCGTGGAATCCGGCAACGCGGGGATCTGCGTGGACACTCCTGCGCATTTCATTCGCTCAGCGAGCCACCCGAACCAATGGTCCTCGGGCGTCGCGCCGTATCCGTGGAAGATCACGGCCTGTCTGGTGGTTGTCGATGACATAACACCGCACGGTAGACGTTGACGGCTGTCCGCGTGTCGGCCGAGATCACGAGCGCAAGCGTTGATCAGCGGCCACGCTGGCCTGACAAGGGTCTCGGACAGAGTGCTGCGCCAACCCGAACATCAGTCCGCGAAGGCGGACACTGCTCGGGTGCAAGGACGGCAGTTCACGGCACCACGCCTGGTGGCCCGTCGGATCGCAATGTGAACTCGCCGAGAAGATCACTGACCCACTGACCAGGCCGGAGTGCCACGGGCGTCGACGGCATCTGAAGTCGGCACTGGCATGACGCAGGCATCGGGGAGTCGACCCACGGCTGACCACGGCGTACCGAGTTACTCGGCAGGCCTGGTCCCGTAGCACCACGCTGCACGTCGCGGGGCGACGACACTCGAAGGGAAATGGCGGCAACTCGGTTTTCGGGTTCGTGGGTTGGGGCATCCCTCTGCTCGGTGCCCCGGTCACGCAGTGCTCCCGGCCCGCCGAGTCCGTGTAGGCCCGTATGAACTGGCACTAAGGGGCTCCAACCCGGTGGGAACCGCTGCGGTGGCGCTCCCCAGGGGAACAAGACCGATTCACAACGGGTTCCGACGAGTGCCCCGGATCCACTGGGTCGAACCGGTGGTTGGCCAAGTGGGGTTGTAGCCGAGATATCGAGACCGCGCCCTGGCCGGCGGGTACGTCGGCAGCCAGAGCCGGATGACCGACGTGACTGGTCGTCAGCTGGAGGTCACGAAACACCACGGGAGCACTTCGGGAGTCCCGACGACAGAGTTCGGCAGTGGTTTCGCGGGGGCGAGTGAAGGGCCAGTGACCAGGCGATTTGGTGTTCTGTTGGGGCGCGTGTAACTTTATCGGAGCCGCCAGGGAGCGGGGGTCGGACCGAGAGGTTCGAGTCCTGGTTTCGGGCGGTGGCTTCGCGAAGGGGGGCCGAAAGACCGGTTTGACCGGTCGGCTTCGGTCCGCTAGAGTAGGCAAGCTGCCTCCGAAGGAGCGCAGCGAGATCACCCCGAAGGTATGTGGCCACGGTGCCACATGGCGACGGTGTGTGGGTGTTGTTTGAGAACTCAACAGTGTGTTTTGTTTGTGATAGTGCCAAATTTTTTGTTTGGTTGCGACCCTTTCACATCCCTGTCGTGGGGGTCGCGTTTTTTTGAACAGCCAGTTTGTTGGTTTGTTTTTTGCTTGGATTGTGCTTTTTGTAGTGCTGAGAAGCTTTTATGGAGAGTTTGATCCTGGCTC
>JBKBUP010000240.1:0-3617 GCA_046289795.1 Dietzia sp.
CTGCGGATGGACCTCGCGACCCGCGAGGTCACCCGTGGAGAGCGGCGGATCCAGCTGACGCGTACCGAGTTCTCCCTGCTCGAGTTGCTCCTGCACCATCCCCGCCGCGTGCTCACCCGGAGTCACATCCTCGAGGAGGTGTGGGGTTACGACTTCCCCACCTCGGGGAACGCGCTCGAGGTGTACATCGGGTATCTGCGCCGTAAGACCGAGGGCGACGGCGAGAGTCGTCTGATCCACACCGTTCGTGGCGTGGGATACGTGTTGCGCGAGACGCCGTAGTGCCAGTCCGCACGATGGGGTGGGGCTCCACACCGATCTCCCTGCACCAGCGGGTCACCCTGCTGGCGGCGAGTTCGGTGGGCGTCGCGGTGGCGTTGATGGCCGTCGCGGCGTACTTCGTCGTGTCCGGGTCGATGTACAGCGACGTCAACAACCGGCTGCAGCAACAGGCCGATCAGCTGGTCAACAGTCAGCTCGCGTCGGAGTTCGCCCTCCAGTCCCGCAGCACACTCATCGCTCTGCGGGCCTTCAACCCGAACCTGGACGCGCAGATCGTCGCACCCTCCGGCGTCCGGACGGCCACCGGTGAACCGTTCCAGATCGGTAGCCCCGAGATCGCGGTGGTGCGCGGCGAGGCCGAGTCGAGTCTGCGCACGTCCGGGGGCAAGCAGATCTACGCGGTGGGGGTCCGCGACGGGTCGACCCTCATCCTGGCACAGGATCTGAGTCCCACCCGGGCGGCCCTGAACCGCCTGGCGATCGTCCTGACGCTGGTGGGTGCTGCGGGCATCGCGCTGGCGGCGGTGGCCGGGACGGCGGTGGGGCGCACAGGTCTGGCCCCGGTCGCCCGGCTGACGAGGGCGGTGGAGCGTATCGCCAGGACCGACGACCTGCGGCCCATCCCGGTGGCGGGTGACGACGAGATCGCCAGACTCACCGCCAGTTTCAACCAGATGCTCGTCGCGCTGGGGGAGAGCAGGGATCGACAATCGCGGCTCGTGGCCGATGCCGGACACGAGCTCAAGACACCCCTGACCAGTCTCCGGACCAACGTGGAGCTGCTCATCGCGGCGAGCAGGCCGGGGGCGCCGACCATCCCGGCTGCCGACCGGGGGGCCCTCGAGGTCGACGTGATCGGTCAGATCTCCGAGCTCACCCAACTGGTCGGGGACCTCGTCGAACTCGCGCGCGAGGATTCCGGGGAGGTCGAGCTCGAGCCGGTCGCGGTGTCCGAGGCCGTGGAGCGAGCCCTCGAGCGGGTCCGTCGGCGGCGCCACGACGTACAGTTCGACGTCGACCTGGCCCCCTGGTACTCGTTCGGCGACAACGCGGGAATCGAGCGTGCGGTGCTGAACATCTGCGACAACGCCGCCAAGTGGAGCCCCACCGGGGGGACGGTCACGGTCCGGATGAACCCGGTGTCCGAGTCGGTCGTCGAGTTGACGGTCGCCGACCAGGGGCCGGGGATCCCGGAAGAGGACAGACAACTGGTCTTCGAACGCTTCCACCGCTCGCGGGAGGCGCGCGCGATGCCGGGTTCGGGGCTCGGTTTGGCGATCGTCCGCCAGGTGGTGACCCGGCACGGCGGGACGGTGGAGATCCACGACGCGGACGGCGGTGGCACCGAGGTGCGGATGACGATCCCCGGTTGCGAACTCCCACCGACCTGACAGGAAAACCCCATCTCGTCTCAGCGGGCGCACAGCGCGGTGAGGAACCATGGCGGGTATGGAGAACGAGAACGATCGGGGCACAGGTGATCCCCGGACCGGCGACGAGTGGGCTTCAGGTCCGGGCGCCGGACCGGGTGGATACGGACAGCGGCCCGTCGGGGAGAACCCGTACGGTGCCCACGATGCCGGCCGGCAGCCGGGCCCCGGAGAAGACGGCCCGCCGCGTCCAGGTCCTGCACAGCACGGTCCTGCACAGCACGGTCCCGCACAGCACGGTCCCGCACAGCCGGGTTCCGCGCAGCCCGGCCAGTACGGTCACGTCCAGCCGAACCAGGGCTGGGGCGGTCCGGGGCAGCCGACAGCGGCCTTGCCCCCACAGCCCGCGTACGGCGGCGGGGACCCCGGTACGACCACATCCGGCAAGTCGGGACGGGGCCTCCTGGCCGCCGGACTGGTGGCCGCGATGCTCATCTCGGGCGGCCTGGGCGGGTGGATAGGCGCCACGGTGGCCGGCGGTGGCGACGGCGCGAGGCTGGCCTCCCCGATCGCCGCCTCGCAACCCGAGGGTCAGGCCCCGGACGGCACCGTCGAGTCGGTCGCCGACAAGGTCCTGCCGAGCGTGGTCTCGATCGATGTCCGCGGGCAGACCGGACGCGGTGAGGGTTCCGGGGTGATCTTGGCCCAGGACGGTCTGATCATCACCAACAACCACGTCATCGCCATGGCGGCGACCGGCGGCCAGATCGAGGTGCGCTTCAACGACGGATCCAAGGCCCCGGCAACCGTCGTCGGCACCGACCCGGCCACGGACATCGCCGTGATCAGGGCGGACACCGACCGGTCGCTCACCCCGATCGCACTGGGGTCCTCCTCGACTCTCGACGAGGGACAGGCCGTCGCGGCGGTGGGCTCCCCGCTCGGCCTGTCAGGGACCGTGACGACCGGGATCGTCTCCGCGCTCGACAGGCCGGTACGGGCGGGCGGTGCGCAATCCGACCAGAACACGGTGATCGACGCCATCCAGACCGATGCGGCGGTCAACCCGGGCAACTCCGGTGGCGCGCTGGTCAACATGAACGGCGAGCTGGTCGGCATCAACTCGGCCATCGCCTCGCTGGGCTCGGGCAACTCGGGCTCGATCGGTCTGGGCTTCGCCATCCCGGTCGACCAGGCCCGGAGGATCGCGGACCAGTTGATCAAGCAGGGCTTCGCCACCCGTGCTGTTCTCGGGGTCTCGGTGAGCGACCAGCCCGACACCGACGGTGCGCTCGTGCGCACCACCGAGGTGGGGGGCCCCGCCGAGCAGGCGGGCATCGAGGAGGGCGCGGTCATCACCAAGGTCGGGGAGCGGTTGATCGAGGGCGGCGACGCGCTGGTCGCCGCGATCCGTTCGAGGGCGCCGGGGGAGACGATCTCCGTCACCTATGCTGCTCGTGTGGGCGATCAGCCGACGACTGTCGACGTGGTACTGGGAGAGGCGAGATGAGCACGAGATTCGACCCGAGGTCTCTGCCCGGTGGTCGCAAGATCCAGACAGACGTGGATTTCGACCCCGCGGCCGCCGTTCCGGCGGATACCCCTATCGCCGGTCGGGCGATGGTCGTGGTGGTCACAGACCAGCTGGACAAGCGTGAGGACTCGATAGGTCCGTTGGTCACCGAACTGCTCGAGGAGGAGGGTTTCCTGGTGGGCGGCGTCGTGGGCGTGGCATCCGACGAGTCCGAGGTCCGCAAGGCTCTCGAGACCGCGGTGGTCGGCGGCTTCGACTTCGTCGTGACCGTGGGTGGCACCGGGGTCGGACCCCGGGACATCACCCCCGAGGTCACCGAGGAGATCCTCGACCAGCGGCTGCCCGGCATCGCCGAGGCCATCCGGTCGTCGGGTCTCACGGCCGGCGCTGTCGACTCGATCGTCTCCCGCGGGCTCGTCGGGGTGTCCGGC
>JBKBUP010000241.1:0-3602 GCA_046289795.1 Dietzia sp.
GGACACCACCGCAAGCGCCACCACTACCGCAACCCACCGGAATCAACACCTGTCTCAAAACAGGTTGACAACTTCCGGATCCGAGTAGCGGACCATGCAGCGGGGTAGCGGATTCGGGGGTCAGTCGCGGTCGGCCACGAGCCTGCCGATCTCCTCCAACGCCACCGTCCCGCGGTCGAAGTAGGCCGAGTGCGCGCCCCGGGTCGACCCCGGTCCGGAACCAGGCTCGGTGACGTCCACGGCGAGCCCGCCGAACTCCTCCGTCCCCGGCCGCCCGCCGAGCACCCCGGTGGTCGACCATCGCGGCACCGGATCCCAGCGCGAGGTCACGCCCACCACCTCGTGCTCGGCGGCCTGCCGCGCGGTCCCGCCCTCGTCCACCCACTGCTCTGCCAGTGAGTCGACGGTCGCGCCGGGGCTGCCCACGTGGATCATCCGGTCCGCGGCCAACCCGCGCGGGTCAGCAGCCGCCGCGCCCAGGACCGCCGAGCCGTAGCTGTAGCCCACGGCAGCGTGCGGGGAGTCCCGGCCGTCCATACTCTCGACCGCGTCCAGGCCCGCAGCGAAGGTCCGCAGGTCCTGGGCATGCGCACGCGCGGGGGCCGCCGAGAACCCGGCCGCGGCGACGTCGTCCGGGGCGTCGTAGCCCTGCCACGACACGGACACGCACGACCCGGCACCCGGGGCTTCACTCGCCTCGCACACCGCTCTCGCGCGCTCGGCGGTGCGATCGATCGACTCCACCGACGAGCCCGTGCCGGGGATCAACGTGACCACGCTGTCCGCGCCGTCGGGATCGCCGCTCGCCACCACGGCCCGGCCGTCCGGGTGCAGCGCCAGCAGATGCCGACCGGGGTCCTCGGCGAGGTGCGCGGTCAGAGCGGCGAGTCCCGGGGTCGCCCCCGCCTCGAGGAGTCTGCGCAGCCGCGTCCGGTTGATCGCGTCCCGCGTGGCGGAGGACAACCCGGCGACCGACCCCAACTCCGGGTGGTCGCGCGCGAGTCGTTCCCTCTCCGCCGGGCCGAGCGAGTGCCATAGTCCGGCAACAGCGCGGGGATCGTCGTCGGTCGATCCGGACAGGTCGATGCAGGCCACGGTCGCGGCGTCCGCGTAACCGGCGAGGGACTCAGCGGCTTCGCGCAGGCGCACGGTCAGGGCCAGATCGGCATCCGCGACCGCCGTGACATCGCCCCCGCCCGGTCGCACCCGCTCGTCGTCAGCCCAGCTGATCAGCGCCCTCGACAGTCTCGAGCCCTCCACCCGCAGGACGTCGGCCAGGTAGAGGCAGGCGCCGGAGACCATCCCGGCCTCAGCGGCCGCGTCCCCCACTCGCCTGCGGGCCTGCGCCCCCGCGTGGCCGGACCAGCCGCGGTCGGCAGCGTCTCCACCGAGCCTGCGGGCCACCGAGTCCAGGTCCGCGGCCGTGTCCGCGGTCTCCCGGCCCACCGCCGCGGCCCGTGCCTCGGCGTGGTCGAGGGCCACGACCAGCGCCTCAGCCCGCTGCTCCGGCGACACGGCGGGCCACCTCCTCGTCGGCCTCGACCAGCAGTTCCGCCGAGCTCTCCATGCATTCGGCGACCTGCTCTGTCTCCACGGCCGCGTCCCGCGCCCTGCGTGCCAGCAGCGCCGCACACTCCGCCAGCGCCGCCCCGCTGAGCAACCCTCCGGGCGGCCCGGCCCCTGCCCCTCCCGCCGCGGCGCCCGCCTGTTCGAGGGCCGCGGCCAGCGACCCCGCCTGTTCCGCCGCGCGCACCCCGGCCTCACGAACCCGGGTCGCCTCGGCCACCACCGCGACCCGCTCGAACGCCAGCAGCGCCGACGCGACCGGCCCCACTCCCGCGATCCGCCCCGCACCCGGTTCCGATCCCGCCATCAACCCCGCCCCCTCCCGGCCCGAGAGTCCGGGCCGCTCGGGACCTCACGCTAGGGCCGCGGCCGAGTCGGATACGGCCCGCGAGAGGGGGCGGTGGATAGATCGGACGACCATCCACAGGCGTCGGTGCCGTCATGGGCGGGGGCGGCGTCTCGGGTGGTCAGTCCACGTCCTGTTCGGCGTACCGGCCGCCGGCGTACATCCGGACCAGCACCGCGACGAGCCCGACGCCGAACACCGCCATCCCGCCGAACAGCAGTTCCTCAGGCATGCGCTGATCCGGCGACTCGGCGGCGACCACGATCCCCACCTGCATCGCCACCAGCAGCGCCAGGGTGATCACCGTGATCAGCCACACATCCTCACGCACCAGCCGCTCGAACCTGCGCAGCCTCGGCGCGGTGGCCGTCCACCACTCCTTGTTGGGGCCGTTGATCAACTCGGGAGCCCGGAGAACGATGAACGATGTCAGGGGAGGGAGAGGCAGCACCAGCAGCAGAGGCAGCAGCGTCGAGAACGCCAGGGCGCCCTCCCTGCTGGACCAGCCGTCCGGTTCCCCGCCCGAACCGAAGTGTGTGGGAACCCGTTCCGGCAGGACCCTCACCTGCCAGGCCAGCACCGCCAGCCAGACCACCACGGTGGCCACGACCAGAATCAGGATCCAGGGGCTGGTCGGTTCCTTCGGGAGGCCGCGGGCCTCGTCGGCAACAGAATTCGTCGTCGTCATATATCGGAACCTCTGGGCCCAGCCGCGGTACGGCGCACTCCCTACCTCACCACCGTCACACTCGAGGCGGCCTCGCGGGCTCGCCCGCGGGCGGTCTCGACGTCCTCGCCGGTGGCCACGGCCACGCCCATGCGGCGGAACTCGTTGGCCGAGGGCTTGCCGAACAGTCGCAGATCCGTCTCGGGCACCGCGAGGGCGCGGGCGACCCCCTCGAACCCGACCCCCTCGGCGGTCCCGTCGCCCCCGGTCCCCACTCCCCCGGTGCCGCCCTCCCCGATGCCGGCACCGCCGTAGATCACCGCCGACGCGCCCGGGCTGGACATGGTGGTGACCACCGGCAGGCCCAGCACGGCCCGCGCGTGCATCTCGAACTCGCTCAGCACCTGACTGCGCAGCGTCACCAGACCGGTGTCGTGCGGCCGCGGGCTGACCTCGGAGAAGTAGACGTCCACCCCCCGGACGAACAGCTCCACGCCGAACACCCCGACCCCGCCGAGCGCGCCGGTCACGCGCGCTGCCACCGAGCGCGCCGAGTCGTAAGCGTCCTGCGTCATGGCCTGCGGCTGCCACGACTCCACGTAGTCGCCGCGCTCCTGCCGGTGGCCGATCGGCTCACAGAAGTCGGTGCGGATCCGCCCCGTCTCCGGGTCCACGCTGCGGACGGTGAGCAGGGTGATCTCGTACTCGAAGTCGACGAACGACTCCACGATCACGCGCGCCCCCGCCACCCTCGCGCCGGACTGCGCATAGGTCCAGGCGCCGTCCACGTCCTCGGGGCCGTGGAGTGAGGACTGACCCTTTCCCGACGACGACATCGTGGGCTTGACCAGGCACGGGAACCCGATCTGGGCGCACGCCTCCTGCAGCTCCTCCAGGGAGGAGGCGAACGCGTAGCGGCTCGTGGGCAGGCCCAGCTCCTCGGCCGCCAGGCGGCGGATGCCCTCGCGGTCCATGGTCAGCTGCACGGCCCGGGCGGTGGGCACGACGCGGGCCAGGCCGTCC
>JBKBUP010000242.1:0-3585 GCA_046289795.1 Dietzia sp.
CGCCCGAACTCGCGTAACCGAGCGCAGCGAGGGCACGCGAGGTTCGCGCACACAACCGCCCGAACTCGCGTAACCGAGCGCAGCGAGGGCACGCGAGGTTCGCGCACACAACCGCCCGAACTCGCGTAACCGAGCGCAGCGAGGGCACGCGAGGTTCGCGCACACAACCGCCCGAACTCGCGTAACCGAGCGCAGCGAGGGCACGCGAGGTTCGCGCACACAACCGCCCGAACTCGCGTAACCGACCGCAGCGAGGGCACGGCACGGCGGCATCGTGCCGACTTCCTCGTGGCCACGTTGCTACAGGTCTACGGTGGAGGTGTCGCCGGATCCGGCCGGACACCGGGTGCACCGACGACGGTGTCTCCGAGGAGGTCGGCCGATGGACGTAAAGCCAGTAGTCGTGGGAGTAGACGGTGGACCGGACTCGTTGAGGGCCCTGGCCTGGGCCGCCGAGTACGCGAGCACGGTCGGAGCACGGTTGATCGCCCTGACCGCCGTCGATACCCCCGCCGTCGTCGGCCCGTATGCCATGGCCGGATGGGTGGACCCATCGGTTCTGGAGGACAGGGCGCGCGCCATGCTCTCCGACGCCGTTCGGGACACCCTGGGTGATGGCGCCCGTGTCGACCAGAAAGTCGTCCGTGGCCATCCGGCTCCGGCGATCGTCGCGGCGTCGCGGGACGCCCGACTCCTGGTGGTCGGCAACCGGGGGCGGGGCGGCTTCACGGGAATGCTCCTGGGCTCGGTGAGCCAGCACGTGGTTCCGCACGCACGGTGCCCGGTCGTGGTGTTACCGCACCAGCACGCCGATGAGAATCGGGGGGCTGAGCAGTAGTAGGTGCCGAACCTGGCCCTTGCTGTCCCCGGGACGGGTGAGCTCACCGCCCGCCCCGGGATTTCTCCGCTCGCAGCAGGAGTGTGAGCAGGCCCGGAAGCCTGGCCGTGATCCCTCGGCTGGGGAGGCTGTTCAGCGAGTCGGTCTGTCCGGGGAGCCGATCGTGCCGACCGGCAGCGAGGTGCGTGATAGCGCTCAACATTGCCGCCGGATGGGTGTCCAGCGCACTGTGCCCGTTCTCTATGCGCGTGAGCGTCGCGTCCGGTGCGAGCGACGCCACCCGCTCGGCGATGGGCGGCGGGGTGCGGAGATCCCGGGACCCGCTAAGAAGGACGACCGGCCAGGTGAACCGGGACGTCTCACGGCTCAGGTCGGCCGGTTCCGCCTCGAACGGGGGGAACAGGTGCGATATCGGTGCATAGGTGAGCGCGGGATCGAGTGGCAGGCCATCCGCCGGGGCGCCGTACCCCAGTTCACGGAAACCGATCGCTCCGGCGATGTCGAACTCGTACACGCCGGGCACGTTCGCGATCGAGTCGTCCCGGGTGGCGTAGGCCTCCAGCATCCGCCAGGCCGCGCCACCCGGCCGCTGCTCTCGTTCCCGCCGCAACCGTTCCCGCAGCAACGGACCGAGCAACTCCGGTCCGCCCAACTCGTACGCGGCGCGGATCACGTCGAACAGGCGTCGCTCGTCCACACCGTCCGCGTACAGACGCCGCACATCCGCCGCGATCGGGGTGTCCGCATCCCAGAAGAGGGACCGCACGGCCCGCCGCTCGATGCCGATGTCCGCCGCCGACTGCAGGGCGGAATCCAGCAGCATCCCGGCGACCCGATCGGGATGCCGGGCGCCGAAGCAGGAGACCACGTAGCTGCCGTAGGAGGACCCTGCCAGGAACGCGGAGTCCACCGCCTCGCGATCGAGCACCGCGGCGATGTCGCCGGTGACCGCGGCGACCCGCATCGCGGAGACCGGCAGGTCCCGGCCAGCGAGGTCGGTGCGGGAGAGTCCCACGCCGCGGTGCTCCACCATGATCAGGTCGAGCCCGAGGCGGGCGGCCCATCGTCGCAGAGCCCGATACGGCAACACCGAGCCGAGGCCCGGACCGCCGGGGACCACCACCGTCGGGGTGGCCGTGCGCGGGCCGGTCCGCACATAGGTCAGGTCGAATGCGGGCCCGAGGTCATCGGCCGGTCGCCTGACCCTGCGCAGCCCTGAGGTGCCGACGGTCAGCGCCGACACCAGACCGCGGCCCCGGGTCATCGTCGCACCGACCGTGGGGTGAGCGCGGACATGACGGTCGATCGCGCGATACTCAGACCCGCTGCTCGTGGACGTCCTCCAGGGCGGCGGCCTCGGCGGCGCTCATCCCCGAGATGGCTTCGCCGTTCCACACGATGTCGTCGCCGAGGGCCCCCAGCAGCTCCTTGCGCTGGCCGTGGCTCAACTTGGCGCCGTGGACGAGGGTCGCGGGACTCCACATCATCGCGAGGGAATCGTGCCATCCCGATCCGACGTCCTTCACGTGGATCAGGTCATGAAGCGACGTGGGCAGGTGCTTGAGCGGCTCGGCGAACGCGTCCGCGAGCACCGCCAGGCTGATCTGGCGCTCGACACCCGGCTCGACGACGAACGCCTCGTCGTTCCGCCCGGTGAGGGCCTGCTCGAGCTGCTCCGCCCCGAGCAGGATGACGCCGTTGGTCGGGCGGGGGTTGCACTCGATGGCGTAGAGCTCTCCGTCGTTGTCGACGAAGTCGAAGGAGAGCTGGCCCGTGAACCCGGAGTCCAGCGCATCGACGATGCGCTGGGTGTAGTCGAGGGTGTCGGTGCTGTCCACCGCGAGGAAGGTGATGCCCGTGCTGTGCGCCCACTGTTCCGGCGCGCGGTAGGTGCAGTGCGAGGTGACCCTCCCGTCCACGATGGTGCTGTAGGTGCACACCATCGGGCCGTCGACGAACGGCTGCACCAGCCACGGCTGATCCTCAGTGGGGTGGCAGTCGTCGACCGACATCTTGCCGGCCAGCGGCCCGGTGTTCGTCAGCAGACCCACACCGCCGCGCGAGAACGCCGCCCGGGCGAAATAGCGTGGGTACTTCTCGGTGGCTGCCACGAGTGACTCATGGTCGGTGGCGACGATGGTCTCGGGGATCGGCACACCCGCCCGCTTGACGAGGCGCTGGAAGCTCGCCTTGTCGTGCAACCGCGCGAGTGTGGAGAAGCTGCCGCCGAAGAGCGTCACGCCCTCGGGCAGATCCGCGACCCGAGCAGCGAGGTAGAACACCTCCTCGAAGGTGGGGATGATGAGGTCGATCTCGTACTCGGCGACGATCCGGTTCACGTCGGCGATGTACTGGTCGGTGTCGTACCGGGGAGACGCCGTGACGGCATGTCCCGCGAGGTATTTTGAGTGGCTGCCCGTCGCACCCGGAAAGGTGTCGCTCGCCACAACAGTGTGGCCGAGGCTCCCGAGCTTGCGGATGATGTCCAGGGCGAAGGTGTTCCTGGAACTGGTGACGAGTGCGCGCATCATGGTCCTCTCAGCTTTGGTGACCTTCCGCTTATCCTAGTCACGGTCACGGGCCAGCCGGCCCCGCAATGATGACTATCGTCGAGGCGAGGAAACGGGAGCGGATGGACGAAGTGACGAGGTGGATCGCGGCCGTGCCGACCCTTGTCGGGTTCGGTCTGGCCCTGGGCTTCAGCCCCGTGCTCTACGGCGCGACCGCAGACATCCTCGGGCGGAACC
>JBKBUP010000243.1:0-3572 GCA_046289795.1 Dietzia sp.
GGACGCCCCGGACCCCATCGAGGCGGTGCCGCTCCGGCACCCGTGGCGATGGGTGTCGGCGACGATAGTCCTGGTATTGGTGTTCCTGTTCATCTGGGGGGCCGCGACCAATCCGGCCTACGGGTGGGACACCTACGGCAGCTACTTGTTCGACACCCGGTTCGGCATGGCGGTGTTCTACACCATCGCGCTGACGGTGCTGTCGATGATCCTCGCCGTCATCCTGGGGGTCGTCCTCTCGGTGATGAGGATGAGCAGCAACCCCGTGCTCAAGGCCGTGGCGTGGGTGTACCTGTGGATCTTCCGCGGGACCCCCATCTACGTGCAGCTGCTGTTCTGGGGCCTGATCTTCACGCTGTACCGGCAGGTCCAGTTCGGCATCCCGTTCACCGACTTCCAGCTAGTCCGCTTCGACGACACGATGGTGTTGTACTCGGCGTTCTGGCTGGCAGTGGTGGGTCTGGCCATGAACGAGGCCGCGTACATGGCCGAGATCGTGCGGGCGGGCATCTCGTCCGTTCCGGAGGGCCAGGCCGAGGCCTCCACCGCGCTCGGCATGTCGTGGGGACAGACCATGCGCCGGACGATCCTGCCGCAGGCCATGCGGGTGATCATCCCGCCGACCGGCAACGAGTTGATCTCGATGCTCAAGACCACCTCGCTGGTCGTCGCGATCCCGTTCTCCGGTGAGCTCTACGGTCAGGCGCGCGACATCTCCGGGGTCAACTTCCAGCCGATCCCGTTGCTGCTGGTCGCGGCCACCTGGTACCTGGTGATCACCAGTGTGCTCATGGTGGGCCAGCACTTCCTCGAGAAGAAGTTCTCGCGCGGCGCCACCCGCCAGCTCACCGGCAAGCAGCTGCGCGCACTGGCGGCAGCGGACGGCATGACCCCCTCCTCGCTCGCCGCGGCCAGGGGTACCGATCAGTCGGGAGGGATCGCATGACGCCGATGGTCAGGGCCGAGCAGGTCTGCAAGAGCTTCGGATCTCTGCAGGTGCTCAAGGGCATCGACATCGAAGTGGACGCGGGAGAGGTGCTGTGCCTGGTCGGCCCGTCCGGATCAGGCAAGTCCACCTTTCTCCGGTGCATCAACCACCTGGAGCGTGTCGATGCCGGTCGGCTCTACGTCGACGGCGACCTGGTGGGCTACCGCGAGAAGGGCGACAAGCTCTACGAGATCTCGCCCAAGCACGCGGCCAGGCAGCGCCGGGACATCGGGATGGTGTTCCAGCACTTCAACCTGTTCCTGCACCGCACCGCCCTCGAGAACGTCATCGAGGCGCCGATGCTGGTCAAGGGCGAATCCAGGGCCGAGGCCACAGAGCGGGGAAGGGACCTGCTGGAGAGGGTCGGGCTCTCGGCGAAGTCGGACGCCTATCCGGCGCAGCTGTCCGGTGGGCAACAGCAACGAGTGGCGATCGCCCGCGCGCTGGCGATGGAACCCAAGCTCATGCTGTTCGATGAGCCCACCTCGGCTCTGGACCCCGAACTGGTCGGTGAGGTCCTGGGCGTCATGCGTGATCTCGCCGCCGCCGGCATGACCATGGTCGTGGTCACCCACGAGATGGGCTTCGCCCGCGAGGTCGCCGACACGATCGCGTTCATGGACGACGGCGTCGTGGTCGAGGCAGGGCGCCCGTCCGAGGTGCTCGTGGCGCCCACCCATCAGCGGACCAGGGACTTCCTGTCCAAGATCCTGTAGCAGGCGGTCAGGGGAGAGTGGGTCAGGCGAGAGTGGCCACGAAGATGGCGGTGCCGGGGAAGACGCTGCCGCGCATCGGGCTCCACTGACCCCACTCGCGGTCCAACCACTCCGGCCATTCCGGTTCGATCAGGTCCTGCACGACGAATCCGGCACCGACCAGTTCCCGGATCCGGTCACCCACCGTGCGGTGGTGTTCGACGTAGGTCAGGCCGCCCTCTTCGTCGTACTCCGTGTAGGGCGTCCGGTCGAAGTACGGGAACGCGGCCACCAGGCCCTCGGGGCCCGGATCGTCACGGAAGATCCACCGCATCGGGTGGTTGACGGAGAAGACGAACCGTCCGCCGGGTCGGAGCACGCGCGCCACCTCCGCCATGACCCCGGCGGTGTCCGCCACGAAGGGGATCGCCCCGAAAGCGGAGAACGCTACGTCGAAGCTGTCGGCGGCGAAGGGCAGGCGGCCGGCATCGGCCTGGATCAGCGGCACCTCGGCCGCGGGACCCGTCGACCGGCTCGCGGCCTCGGCGCCCACACGGAGCATCCCGGCGGAGAGGTCGACAGCGACGGCGCGGGCTCCGCGGCCGGCGATCCACCGGGAGCACGGGGCTGAACCGCAGCCGATCTCCAGGACGTCGCGGCCCGCCACGTCACCGAGGAGATTCCAGTCGCCTTCGTGCAGTCCCTCGGGGCACCAGACGAACTCACCGTCAGGGGAATGGGCGCCGAGGAACTCGCCGTGTTCGTCGTGGTACTCGACCGCTTCGGAGTCCCACCACGTGCGGGAGGCGCGCACGGACTCGCCATGGTCGGGGGGGTTTGTGGACGTCACGCTGGCAGAGTACAGTTGACCGTCGCGTGCGTACACGCTCGCGAACATCTGTCCACCTACGATTCCTATCCACTCCGGAGCACCCCACCCTATGACCACCAAAACCACCTCGCCGCAGGTAGCCGTCAACGACATCGGCTCCGCGGAGGACTTCCTCGCCGCCATCGACGCCACGATCAAGTACTTCAACGATGGCGACATCGTCGAGGGCACGATCGTCAAGGTCGACCGCGACGAGGTCCTGCTCGACATCGGATACAAGACCGAGGGTGTCATCCCCTCGCGCGAACTTTCCATCAAGCACGATGTCGACCCCGGTGAGGTCGTCGAGGTGGGCGACGAGGTCGAGGCCCTGGTCCTGACCAAGGAGGACAAGGACGGCCGTCTGATCCTGTCCAAGAAGCGGGCTCAGTACGAGCGCGCCTGGGGCACGATCGAGGAGCTCAAGGAGAAGGACGAGGCCGTCAAGGGCACCGTCATCGAGGTCGTCAAGGGCGGCCTCATCCTCGACATCGGCCTCCGTGGCTTCCTCCCCGCCTCCCTGGTGGAGATGCGTCGCGTCCGCGATCTTCTTCCCTACGTGGGTCAGGAGCTCGAGGCCAAGATCATCGAGCTGGACAAGAACCGCAACAACGTCG
Source organism: Dietzia sp. (assembly GCA_046289795.1). Taxonomy (GTDB): domain Bacteria; phylum Actinomycetota; class Actinomycetes; order Mycobacteriales; family Mycobacteriaceae; genus Dietzia. Next base: position 3,172 of record JBKBUP010000243.1, read on the forward strand.
TGCTCTCGCGTCGCGCGTGGCTCGAGCAGACCCAGTCCGCGGTCCGTTCCGAGTTCCTGCACCAGCTGCAGAAGGGCCAGGTCCGCAAGGGCGTCGTGTCCTCGATCGTCAACTTCGGTGCGTTCGTCGACCTCGGCGGCGTCGACGGTCTCGTCCACGTCTCCGAGCTGTCCTGGAAGCACATCGACCACCCGTCCGAGGTCGTCGAGGTGGGCCAGGAGGTCACCGTCGAGGTCCTCGACGTCGACCTGGACCGCGAGCGCGTCTCGCTGTCGCTCAAGGCCACCCAGGAGGATCCGTGGCGGCACTTCGCCCGGACCCACGCGATCGGCCAGATCGTGCCGGGCAAGGTCACGAAGCTCGTCCCGTTCGGCGCCTTCGTGCGCGTCGACGAGGGCATC
>JBKBUP010000244.1:0-3551 GCA_046289795.1 Dietzia sp.
ACATCGACCCCGCCATCTACATCTGATCCCGTGCGATCCGAGACCCACCCCCGGCGAGTGTCGGGGGTGGGTCTCGACCTCTGTCACGGCGTCGGCCCTCCCCGTGGCGTGCTCGCCTGCGATCCGGGGGTGGCCCGGGCTCGACGGGCGGGGATAGGATCGCCGTCACCGCACCGCGGAATCGAGGTGACCGGAGCCATGACGACGATGCGTGCCTGGGTGGTCCGCGAGCCGGGGCCACTGGCTGAGTCACCGCTGGACCTCGTCGAGCTGCCCGTGCCCCGGCCCGGACCGGGCGAGATCCTGCTCCGCGTCCTCACCTGCGGGGTGTGCCGGACCGATCTGCACGTGGCCACCGGCGACCTCCCCGTCCGTCGACCGCGGGTGGTTCCGGGTCACGAGATCGTCGGAGAGGTCCTCGGATCGGGACCGGGGTGCGTCCGATTCGCCACCGGGGACCGGGTGGGCGTCCCCTGGTTGCGCAGCACCTGCGGGAGCTGCGACGCCTGCCGGACCGGACGGGAGAACCTGTGCGGCCGGTCCCGCTACACCGGATGGGACGCCGACGGCGGTTATGCGGAGTTCACGACGGTTCCCGAAGCCTTCGCCTACGCCCTGCCCGACGGGTTGGACGACCTCTCGGCCGCACCGCTGCTGTGTGCGGGCATCATCGGCTACCGCGCCTTGAAGCGCGCGGTGCTCCCGCCGGGCGGACGGCTGGGTCTCTACGGCTTCGGCGGTTCGGCCCATCTCACCGCGCAGCTCGCCCTGGCGCAGGGCGCAGAGGTCCACGTGCTCACCCGGGGTGAGGGCGCGCGCCGGTTGGCACTCGAACTCGGGGCGACCTCTGCCGGGGGCGCTGACGAGCAACCCCCGGTCCCACTCGACGCCGCGATCCTCTTCGCCCCGGCCGGCGAGATCGTCCCGGCGGCCCTGGCTGCACTTGCCCCCGGCGCGACCCTGGCCGTGGCCGGCATCCATCTCTCCGACATCCCCCGGCTCGACTACCAGCGGCACCTGTTCCACGAGAAGACCGTGACCAGCGTGGAGAGCAACACCCGGGCCGACGGCGAGGAGTTCCTCGCCCTGGCCGAGCGCCTCGGACTCCGTCCCACCACCCACGAGTACCGGCTCGACGAGGCCGCCGACGCCCTGGCCTACCTGGACGCGGGCGACGTCCGTGGAGCGGGAGTTCTCCGCGTGGCCCACCGGTCCACGAACTGACTGGTCCACAGGCTGACCGGACCTCCGGTTGCTCCTGGCACCAGCTAACCTCGGCACCATGGGACGACGGACGAGTCGTCACCCCGCGCGGAGGATCATCGCCGGCAGTGACGCCAGACGTGAGGTGGCTACCCTCGCGGTGGAGGAACCACTGGAGATCCGCCTCGGCGGACGTCCGTACCTCGTCACGATGCGCACCCCGGGTGACGACATGGACCTGGCCGCCGGCTATCTGGTCTCTGAGGGCGCGATCTGGCACCGCGAGCATCTACCCGAGATCTGCTACTGCACCACCGTGAGCGGCCGCACCGAGCAGGACTACAACACCCTCACCGTGACCCTCTCGCCCGATGTCCCGGAACCGCGGTCCGCGCGCGCCACCACCATGAGCAGCGCCTGCGGGGTGTGTGGCGTCGACTCGATCGCGGAGGTCCGCAAGGCCACCCACTTCCCCGCCGAGCCGGCCGCCCCCCTGGTCGAGGCGCCGGTCCTGCTCTCCCTGCCCGACCGGCTCCGCGAGGGCCAGGTCGTCTTTGGCAGGACCGGCGGAGTCCACGCGGCGGCACTGTTCTCCCCCGACGGCGACATGCTGTGCCTGCGCGAGGACGTGGGCAGGCACAACGCGGTCGACAAGGTGGTGGGCTGGGCGCTGCGCGAGGGCCGACTCCCGTTGCGGGAGACGATCCTGCAGGTCTCCGGCCGGGCCTCGTTCGAACTCGTACAGAAGACGTCGATGGCGGGGATCCCGGTGATCTCCGCGGTCAGCGCACCCTCGTCGCTGGCCGTGGACCTGGCTGACGAGACCGGGGTGACGCTGGTCGGGTTCAGTCGGGGTGACCGCGCGACGGTCTACACCCACCCGGAGCGCGTCGACGGCTGACCGGCCGCCGCGTGCACACCGGGGCCGCGGCTGCGGCGCTGTGTGTTCCGGCGCACAATGGGCCCATGAGTCTGCTCCCCCGCATCCGTCGGTCCGCGCCCGTCGCCGACATCAACGAGGACGACCTGCGGGTCAGCGAACCCGAGACCAACGCGGCGGGGCTCAAGGCCGTCTCGGTGGCGCTCGAGCGGGGGATCTCGCAGGCCGGCGTGACCCGCACGGTCCGAGCGATGGCCAGCCTCAACCACCGGGGCGGCACGGACTGCCCCGGCTGCGCCTGGCCCGAGTCCATCACCGGCCCACGCAAACCGGCCGAGTTCTGCGAGAACGGCGCGAAGGCCGTGGCGGAGGAGTCCACCACCCGAACCGTGACCCCCGAGTGGTGGGCCGCCCACCCGATCCGCGAACTGCGGGACAAGACCGAGTACTGGCTGGGCAACCAGGGCCGGATCACCGAACCCGTGGTCATGAGGCCGGGCGACGAGCACTACTCGCCGATCAGCTGGCGAGAGGCGTTCGCGCTCATGGTCGAACACGTCAACGCCACCTCGCCGGACCGCTGCGTGTTCTACACCTCGGGCCGCACGGCCAACGAGACCGCCTTCATGTACCAGCTGCTCGCGCGCTCGATCGGCACCAACAACCTGCCCGACTGCTCCAACATGTGCCACGAGTCCTCCGGGTCGGCCATGACGCCCACGATCGGCATCGGCAAGGGGACCGTCTCGCTCGAGGACTTCGATCACGCGGACGTCATCCTCGTCGTCGGACAGAATCCCGGCACCAACCACCCACGGATGCTCTCCGCCCTCACCGACGCCCGGCGACGCGGGGCCCGCGTGGTGGCCGTCAACCCGTTGCCCGAGGCCGGCCTGCTGAACTTCGCCGACCCCCAGTCCCCCACGGGGATCGCCAAGAGCCTTGTCGACGGCGGGGGCGAGACCGTCGCCGACGACTTCCTGCAGATCAAGGTGGGTGGCGACCTGGCGCTGTTCCAGGCCCTGGGACACCTGCTGCTCCGCGCGGAGGAGGCGGCACCCGGGACGGTGGTGGACCGCGAGTTCGTCGAGACGTGCACGGAGGGGTTCGAGTCCTATGCCGCCGCCCGCGCGGACCTGGACTGGGAGGCCACCGAACGCGCCACGGGCCTGCGCCGCGACCAGATCGAACGCCTCGCCACGCGGCTGGTGCACTCCGAGGGGACGATCATCTGCTGGGCCCTGGGGCTCACGCAGCAACCGCATTCGGTGGACACCCTGCGCGAGATCGTCAACGTCCTGCTGGTCCAGGGGAACTTCGGCAAACCGGGGGCCGGCGCCTGCCCGGTCCGTGGCCACTCCAACGTGCAGGGCGACCGCACGATGGGGATCTGGGAGAAGATGCCGGCATCGTTCCTCGACGCGCCGGGTGACGAGTTCGCCTTCGAACCGCCACGCGATCACGCCTT
>JBKBUP010000245.1:0-3540 GCA_046289795.1 Dietzia sp.
CCATGCGTTGGTCGTCCCGCGCCAAGCTCACCAACACGGCCGACATCATCCGTCTCATCATCCGGGACGAGGCGGTGCACGGCTATTACATCGGCTACAAGTACCAGCGGGGCCTCGAGCAGATCGGTCAGGCCGAGCGCGACGAGCTGAAGGACTACACCTTCGAGCTGCTCTTCGAGCTGTACGACAACGAGGCGGACTACACCGAGGACCTCTACGACACCGTGGGCTGGACCGAGGACGTCAAGAAGTTCCTGCGCTACAACGCCAACAAGGCGCTGATGAACCTCGGTTATGAAGGAATGTTCCCCAAGGACGAGACCAACGTCGACCCCGCGATCCTCTCGGCGCTCAGCCCGAACGCGGACGAGAACCATGACTTCTTCTCGGGTTCCGGTAGCTCGTACGTCATGGGCAAGGCCGTGGCCACGGAGGACGAGGACTGGGACTTCTGAGTAGCTAGTCTACTTTAGGCCGGTAGCAGCAATCGGTCCCGGACCTGCGGGTTTCTGTAAGACTGGGGGTCTCGGGTTCACCCTGGTGCGCCGGATTGCCCGAGTCGTCGTGCAGTGCGGACGCGGGTGGGGTGGGCTCAGCTGGGGCCCCTGGGAGCCTCGTCGGGGTGAGCCGTGAGAAGGACGACGGTGGACAAGGCGGCGACTAAGGCGGCGAGCACCATGTGTGCTCCTACTGCGAGTGGGGGCAGGCCGTTGCTCGCTTGGACCAGTCCCAGCACGACTTGTGCGCCCTGCACCGACAGCGGTCCAATCAGCCAGTATCGCGTGGAATATCCGCCTAGCTGGGCTGCGACCGTGAGAACAGTCGTAATGAAAAGCAAGAAGTAACTCGGCCACGAATGGATGTGTTGCAGTAATTCCGCGTCGAAGCCGTTGCGCCCGACGTGTGGATCTCCCGAGTGGGGGCCGGCACCTGTAGTGAGCACGCCGAGGACGATGGTGATGGCGGTGGTGACGGCCATGACCGAGAGGCAAAGGGAGAACCAGGCCGGAGAAGGCGCCTCATCAGTCGGGCGAGGCACTGCCTGTATCCGGACGAGAAACGCGGCGCACACGCATACCAGCACGATCGACGCGATGTAGTGAAAGCCGACGACGAACGGGTTGAGGCCAGTGAGTACGGTGATTCCGCCGACCAGCGCCTGTACCACCACGCCGAGGAACACTGCGGCGGCCAGCGCACAGAGGTCCGTGCGCTGTTTCCGTAGCCTGACCACGAGGAGCAGCACCACCACCGCCAGCCCCCCGACGACGCCGGTCAGCGTCCGGTTACCGAACTCGATGAATCCGTGAATTCCCATCTCGGGCGTGTTGACGAGTGAGTCCGATGTGCACAGTGGCCACGTCGGGCAGCCGAGGCCGGATGAGGTGAGTCGGACGGCGCCTCCGGTGGCGATGATCAGCACCTGCGCCGAGAACGACATCCAGGCGACCCGGGTCAACCGACGGTCGATCCGGGTTGGAAGATGCGACAATGCGCTGAGCGGAGTGGCCCTCCGAGCCGTGTGCTCGTGTCCTGTATCGGGGTTCCCCAGCGTGTTCATTCCTGGGATCCCAAGAACGGCAGGACCAGCGCCGTGATACGTTCGTGCGCCTCGTCATCAGAAATCAGAGGCGTTCCGTCGCCGGACTGGGCCCCGTAGGAGCCGAACTGTGCGTGGGTGACACCGTCGACGTGAACAACCCGCGTGCGCTCCGGCATGAGGACTGCGGAGTCCTCGATGCTCTCGCGCGCGATCAGACCGTCCCGGGTGCCGTGAACGGAAAGCACGTCGAGGTCCGAACGGTCCGCGAGGTCATGGGTCGAGCAGTACGAGGCAAAGAGGAGAAGTTGTTTGACCTCCGGTGCCGACGCGTAGCCGCACGCTCTGACGCCGCCCATGCTGTGTCCACCGACCGCCCAGGTCCTTATGTCGGGTGCGTGCGCGGTGAACGCGTCGAGTCGACGACTCTCGAGTAGCGCCAGATTGAGGAAGGGCTTGACGATCACCACGGTCGTGCCCTCAGCGGCCAGTTCACGCAACCCCGACGCGTAGGCCTGCGGCTCGACTTTGGCGCCTGCGAGGAAGACGAGACCGTGTCCGTCGCTCCGGCTGGTCGGCCGCAACACCACGACGTCGCCTCGATCGTCATAGGCCACCCGAGGATCGGTCTTCACCACGTCGAGGCGTTCGGGACTGGCCGCGTAGGTGTCGTGTGTCCATGCGAGGAACACGGCCGCCGCGATGAACAGGACTGCCAACACCGGGGCTACGACGGTTTGCATGAGCCGGCTCGCGCGCCGGGACCTCGGCGACCGGGATTCCATTCGTGCGTTCTGGGCGCGCTCGACAGAGCCCCCGGCCACCTCTGACATCATATGACTCCCCAAGTAAAAAGTACGGCAACCGTACCATTTTGCCGGGTAGGATCCTGCTATGGCTATTCATTCCGAAGGTGCTCCCACGCTCTCGGCGTTCGTCTTGCGAGAGCTGCAGGATTCAATCGGCATGGCAGCCTCTGCGCTCGCGCGGCGATTGGGAATGAGTTCGACCGATGCTCTGGCGATCGAGTACATCTCTCTGTCGACCACGCCGTTGAGCCCGGGGGAGCTCGGGCAGCGACTGGCCATCACACGATCGTCGGCAACAGAAGTCGTGGACCGGCTCGTCGCGGCGGGTCACATCGAACGGGTTCGGGACGACATCGATCGTCGGCGTTACCGGCTCCTTCCGACCTCCCAGGCACGAAACCGGGTGCGGAATGAACTTCAACCTCTGGTGCGTGCGCTGGACGGGGCCGCCCACGAGTTTTCGCCACAGGACCAGGCGGTGATCTCCACGTACTTGAGGTCGGTCATCGATGCGTACCGGGGGTTCGCGAGCGACCCACAGGATCCGGGCGCAGCGGCGGACTGATCTCGCCGGGTACCTGTACCCCAACGAACCTCTGGCCGGGCGCGCACTCGCAGCTCGCCCCGGGCGAGAACCTACCCGTCCGGGGCGATCCCGTTGATGGAGCCCCGGATGTCGTCGAGGACCGCGCGTGCGGCCACTGGGCCGGCACCCTCCCACACCGCCCGGTCCACCACGAACATGCGTCGGGAGCTCACCGCGGCGAGGTCCGTCCACCGGTCGGTGGCGAAGGCCTCGCGCGCGGCCTGCTCCGAGCTACCAGCGCCACCCACCACGGCGAAGATCACGTCACCGTCGAGTACGTCACCCACAGGAGGGGACTCGGGTGCCGGCTCGATCCGCTGACCGTCCCTGGTGCGCTGGGCGGGGGGACGGCCGGCGCCGACGGCCTCGAGCATGAGGCTCCCGAGGGTGTCAGGCTGCTGGACCACTATCCCGTCGGCCTCCGTGACGGAGACGAGTGAGACCCAGGTGTCGCTCGGAGTGGTGGCGTCGACGGTGAACTGCGCACGGTCGGTCACGTCCAGCAGGAGATCCCCGCCCGCCCGGGGCCGGCCGTAGGCGTCGGCGATCGCCTCGGTGGCGTCCGTCCACCTCAGGGGGTCCGGGTCGTAGACCACGGTCGGTGC
>JBKBUP010000246.1:0-3525 GCA_046289795.1 Dietzia sp.
GGTGTGGACCTTGTTCTCGCCGATCTTTCGGCGCAACGACCGGATGTAGACGTTGACGATGTTCGAGCCGGGGTCGAAGTCCATGCCCCACACGCTCTCGAGCAACTGCTCACGGCTGATGGTCTCGCCCTTGTTGCGCAGCAACATCTCCAGCAGCGAGTACTCACGGTTGGTGAGCTCCTGGATCCGGCCGTCGACCTCGACCCGGCGGGTGCGGATGTCCAGGCGCATCCCGCCGTGCTCGAGGATGCCCGGATCCTCCGAGGCCTCGTGCTCGCGCAGGCGGAGTCGGATGCGGGCCAGCAGCTCCGGCACACGGAAGGGCTTGACCATGTAGTCGTTGGCCCCGGAGTCCAGTCCCTCGACGGTGTTCGCGACGCTGTCACGGGCCGTGAGGATGATCACGGGAGCCGCGAACCCGCGGTCGCGCGCCTCGCGGAGCAGCGTCAGACCATCGACGTCCGGCAGCCCGATGTCCAACAGCATCAGGTCGATGTCGGAGATGGTCGACAGGATGGACCGCGCGCTCTCCCCGTCCACAGCCTCGAGTGCGGTGTACTCGGCACCGCCGAGTGCCTTGACCAGTACCGAGCGGATGAGGTCGTCATCCTCCACGACGAGCACATTCGTCATGCAACCCTCCTTCTACGACAATGGAGTATCCCACGGGGAGCACCGGATGCGAGGGTTACCTCAGGCCGTGTCCCCGGGTCCGCCGGATCGCCGGTGCCGCTCTGACCTTCCCCCGCCGGATCGTCTGCGGCGCTCGGCCCCTCCACCGACTGCGGGAGCCGCCTCGCCTGAGTCGACGACCGTGTCGTTGCTGGTGTCGGACTCGAAGGTTGGAGCGACGTAGGGGACCACGATGCAGAACGTCGCCCCACCGCCCTTCGCGTTGAAGGCGAACGCGCGGCCCCCGTGAGCCCGGGCGATCGTCGCGACGATCGCCAGCCCCAGGCCGGTCCCCCCGCGCCCGTCGCGGAGCTGCCCGCGGGCGGTGTGGAACCGCTCGAAGATGCTCTCCTCCTCGCCGGGCGGGATCCCCGGGCCGGTGTCGCGCACCCACCACAGCAACCGGCGCCGGTAGTTCTCCCGACGAGGCGGCTCGGGCAGCGGGCCGGCCGCCAGCTCGTCGTTGACCGTCGGGTCCCCGGGGGCGATCGCCCGGCAACCGATCTCGATCACGTCGCCCGGGCCGGTGAACCGGACGGCGTTCGAACAGAACTGGATGAGCGCCTGGGTGATCCGGTGCTGGTCCAGCTGGGCCACGTCCTCGGCGTACGGGAGCACCGTCCACTCGCGATCAGCGATCACATCGATCTTGGCCTCGACGTCCAACACCAGTTCGGCGACGTCCGTGGGGGCGGTGCGGAGGAAGTCGGGGCGGTCGGAGCGCGCCAGGGTGAGCAGGTCCTCGACGATGCGGGTCATGCGGGACAGCTCATCCTGCATGATCCGGGTGGTCTCGGCCCGCTCCTGCGGATCCTCGGGCATGAGGTCCAGGTTCCCCTGGACCACGGTCAGCGGCGTGCGGAGCTCGTGGCCCGCGTCGTCGAGGAACTCCCTCTGCGTCCGGTAGGCCTCTTCCACGCGCTCGAGCATCGCGTTGACCGTGTCGGCCAGGGAGACGATCTCGTCCGGGCCGTCGACGGGAACCCGTCGTGACAGGTCCGCGGCGGAGATGGTCTCCGCGGCCTCGCGGATCCTCCGGACGGGAACGATCATCCGGCCGGCCAGGAGCCATGCCACGAGGGCGCTGAGCACGATGCCGCCGGCGCCGGTGCTCAGCAGGAGGTCGGCGACGCGACCGGTCTCCTCGCGGGTGGGCGCGTCACTGATCGCGACCACGATGTTCGACGGTCCGGCCGGGCTGTCGACCTCGGCTTTGCGCCAGCGCACGGTGCCGTCGATGACACCGGAGCCCTCGTCGGACACCAGCCCGATCCGTTGGATCCGGGAACGCATGGCCGGCGGGAACAGTCTGTCCTCGTCCGAGCTGTACCTCGAGAGAGTGAACTGCGTCCCCGAGGCGTCGGCGGTCCCGACGAGGAGCAGTTCGGCCGACGGGTACTGCTGGGCCAGATAGGCGCGGATCAACTGTTCGGTGGTGGGGTTCTCCGACTCGAACGACGGCAGGATCCCGGCGTCCATGAACGTCGAGAAGTCGGCAGCCTCACGGTTGAGGCGCAGGTCGGTCGTCCGCTCGGCGGTGAGATAGAGCACCTGCAGCGTGAACAACACCATCGCGGCGAACACCGCGGCGGAGGTGAGCGTGATGCCCAGTGTGATGCGCAGGCGCGCCGAGTACCACCACCGGACCGAGCGCGCCCTTCTGAACCGCGGGGTCACTCCGGTGATGAACGGGTGGCGGACCGTGCGGAGTCCCGGAGCGCCCCGTCGCTGCGCGGGTCGGCTGACGCGTGCGGCGGCGGCCCCGTGGTCCCGGCGTGATCAGGCCGTCCCGTTCCCGCGGCGTGTGGCGGTGGTGGGCGGTTCGCCGGGGGCCTGACCGCGGCGTAGTCGTTCGTGTCGCGCTCCGCTGCGGTGCCGGTCGTGAGAAGCGCCGGACCACCGACGGCGGTCGCCCGGATGGGACCCCCGTCCACTGTCCCGCCGGCGGGGGAGTCCTTCGTCGTGGCGGAGTTGTAGGGGGAGTCGGGCGCGGGGGAGGGGTTCTTCACGGTGGGAGTAGGGCTGCCGACCGGCGCCGGGACGGGGGCCGGGCCCGTCCGCGGGCCCGTGCCCGGTCCACCGGGTTCCGCGGTCGCGCTCGTGAAGGTCGCCAGTGTGGGGAGGGGGTTCGCCGACGCCGGGAGGAGGGCGAGGAAACCCGGGATCGTCCCGGCCATGATGACCGTGGGGGTGCCGTCGCGCACCGTGAGGTGCGGCCTCGAGCCCTCGATGGCGGTACCGCCGCGGCTGATCGTCTCTCCCGATCCGGGAGAGGCGATCTCGCCCACCGCCTCGTCACCGGTGGGTGTGGTGGCGTCCGGGGGGCCGAGGATGACCACTGCCGCCGCGATCCCGAGCCCCCCCACGACGACGGGGAGGGCTATGAGTCCGGCAGCGGCGACCCTCATGCCACTCCTCCACACATGCTCTCAGTGTATTGATGACGCAACCACTGTCCCACCGATTGGAGATCTTGGATAGAGGGTTCCGTCACACAGGTCGCGAAAGGGCCGCACCCGGTTCGGGTGCGGCCCATTCGCGGAGGTCTCTCCGAGGCTTCTTTCTCAGCCCGCCCGCGTCAGCCCAGGCGCTCCTTGAGGGCGGCGAACTGCTCGTGCACCTCGGCCGGGACCTTGGGTCCGCAGAACTCCAGCCACTCGGTGATGAGCGGGAGTTCGCGGCGCCACTCCTCGGGGTCGATCGCCAGGGCCTCCTCGACGTCCTTGATCGAGGTGTCGAGTCCGGTGAGGTCGATGTCCGAGGCGCGGGCGGTGAACCCGGCGACGGTCTCGTCCGCCTCGACCCGACCCTCGATGCGGTCCACGACCCACTTGAGGACCCGGCTGTTCTCGC
>JBKBUP010000247.1:0-3511 GCA_046289795.1 Dietzia sp.
AGGTCCGGGGTCTGATCACCTGCCAGGACCCCGCCGGATTCACGCTGGAGATCTACCACACCATCGCTCTCCAGCACCGGCGCATCCCGACGCCGTACGGGCACCAGTTCGTCACCGGCGACCAGGGGGCGGGTCACATCGTCCTCTCCACCCCGGACGAGGTGGCGGCGCTGGAGTTCTACCGGGACGTCCTCGGGTTCGCCCTGCGCGACTCGATGAGCCTGCCGCCGGAGATCGTCGGTCGCCCGGCCGACGGGGAACCCGCGTGGCTGCGTTTCCTCGGCTGCAACCCCCGCCACCACTCTCTGGCGTTCACACCGTTCCCCAATCCCACCGGGATCATCCACCTGATGGTCGAGGTCGCGTCGGCCGACGACGTCGGGCTCGCGCTGGACCGGGCACTGCGCAAGAAGGTCCGGATGTCTGCCTCCCTCGGTCGGCACGTCAACGACAAGATGCTGAGCTTCTACATGAAGACGCCCGGTGGCTTCGACTGCGAGTACGGCTGCGAGGGCGTGCAGGTCGACGATTCGGACTGGGTGGCACGGGAGTCGACGGCCGTGAGCCTGTGGGGCCACGACTTCTCCGTCGGCTTCAAGTAGACGCCTAGGCTGGGTTCACCGACCACCGGGCGCACCCACAGCCGTGACGACAACGTATCCGCGAGTCCAGGGAGGACCGACCGAGATGAGCAGTACCGACCACCCCCCGGAGGGCCAGAGTTTCTCCAGCCGGGAACTGCGCGACGCGCTCGGCCAGTTCTGTACGGGGATCACCGTCATCACGGCGGTCAAGGACGAGGCGCCGGTCGGGTTCGCCTGCCAGTCCTTCTCCGCGCTCTCCCTCGAGCCTCCCCTGGTCCTGTTCTGCCCGATGAAGACGTCGGGATCGTGGAAGGGGATCGAGGCGGCCGGCAAGTTCTGCGTCAACATCCTCTCCGAGGAGCAGGAGGACGTCTCGTCCACGTTCGGCCGCCGCGGCGACGACAAGTTCGCGTCGATCGACTGGTCGCCGAGTCCGCTCGGCTCTCCGGTGATCAACGGCGTGATGGCGTGGTTGGACTGCGAGATCGAGCAGGTCCTCGACGGCGGCGACCACTGGATCGTCCTGGGTCGGGTCGATCACCTGGGTCCGACCGAGCGGGACGTCCGTCCGCTGCTGTTCTACCGGGGCGCTTATCTGAGTATCGAGGAGGACGTCGTGGATCCGACGCCCGAGCAGGAAGAGCTCGAGAACTTCATCACGTCCGCCGACTCCTACACGTGGCTGTGAGCGGCGCCGTGGGGGAGAGCTCAGTGGGGGAGAGTGCGGTGGACGGGACCGGGGCGACGGCGCCGCTGGCCAGGGCGCTGGCGGAGGCCGAGGAGATCATCCGGTCCGCACCCCACGTGCGCACCGAGGCGGACGTGGCCGAGGGCCTCGAGTATCTGCTGGGGACCGTCCGTGGCGTGATCGAGAGCGGCCAACACCGCGGCCGCTCCCACCCGCAGCTGTTCCAGGCCACGGGCCCGTACACGAAGATGGGCCTCGACAACCCGGACACCCTGTACTTCTACGCCAACCTCACCGACGGCGCCGAGTACGTGATCGAGGGCCGACGCGGCTCCACCGCGGACCTGTCCTTCCAGGTCATGGCCGGTACCTATTCGGCGGACGAGCGTGCCGCGTCCCATGCGGCGTTCGACGACCGCGCACTCGAGATCGACCAGGACGGTCGGTACTCGTTCCGCCTGGGACCACCACGATATGACGACGACGAGGGCGACCCCGGCTACGTGGTGCTCCTCCCGGGGACCTCGATGATCGCCGTCCGCGAGGTCTACTCGGACTGGGACACCGAGGTGGCCGGCACCGCCGTCCTGCGCCGTGTCGACGCCGTCGGCACCGCACCGGAGCCGGTGTCGCTGGCGGGGCAGGAGAAGTTCTACGCCAAGCTCGCGGGCGCGCTGACCGGCAGGTTGCAGACCTGGTTGGCCTTCCCGGGGTGGTTCTTCGGCGACCAGCCGCGGAACACCCTCGGCCAGCCGCGGCAGACCCCCGGTGGGCTCACCACCCAGTGCTCCTCGGCCGGAATCTTCGAACTCGGGCCGGACGAGGCCATGGTGATCTCCGTGCCCGTCGCGGGGGTGCCCTACCAGGGTTTCCAGCTCGGCAGCATGTGGTACGCCTCGCTCGAGTACGTGCACCACCAGACCAGCCTCACCGCCGACCAGGCGCACGTCTCGGCGGACGGGATGGTCCACCTCGTGGTGGCCGACCGGGACCCCGGGGTGGCCAACTGGATCGAGACCCTGGGGCACCGAGAGGGCATCATGCAGTTCCGCTGGCAGCGCGTCGACTCGCCCGTCACGCCCGAGCAGGGGCCGACCGTGAAGGTCGTGCCGTTCGACCAGCTCGCGGCCGAACTGCCCGGCTACGACGAACAGCGGGTCACCGCCGAACAGTGGCGCGAGCGGATCGCCGCGCGCCAGGACGCGTTCGCGCGACGGGGTCTGTCATGAGAAGGGGTCTGTCATGAACAGTGGTTCTGCCGTGAGCGGGGGGATGAGCTGATGTCCGCCGCGACCGACGCCGACCGCGTGTTCGTCGGCACCGTCGAGGATCTCCACTCCAGCGCCTCGCGGGCGGTCGGGCTGGAGGACTTCGGTGACGGCGAGGACCGCCACCGCGAGGCGCTGGGCGTACTGCTCGACTCCCTGCACTCCGACGCCGGCCTCACCCCGGCCGGCAGCAAGTACTGGCGCTCCGTGCTCAAGGGCGCGATGGTCGCGCGGCTCGTCTCGCAGTCGGGCTTCTCGGCCGACCCGGCCCAGGCCGAGGTCGAGGTCGAGCGGCCCGTCGTCGTCACAGGTCTTCCCCGGACCGGAACCACGGCACTGCACCGACTCCTGGGCGCCGACCCCGCCAACCAGGGACTCGAACTGTGGCTCACGGAGGTGCCGCGCCCGCGGCCGCCCCGGGAGCAGTGGGAGGACGACCCCACCTACCGCGGGCTACGCGACCTGTACGCCGGGTTCATGTCGGAGAACCCCGACTACGGAGGGGTGCACTACATCTCCGCCGACGACCTGGAGGAGTGCTGGCAGTTGCTGCGCCAGTCCGCCACGTCGGCCTCGTACGAGTGCCTGGCCAGGCTCGACGGGTACTCGAGATGGCTCGAGGGCGTCGACTGGGTGCCCGCGTACCGGCGACACAAGCGCAACCTGCAGCTGATCGGGGCGGACGACCCCGGGCGGCGTTGGGTGCTCAAGAACCCCAGCCACCTGTTCGCGCTCGACGCGCTGCTCGAGGTCTACCCCGACGCCGTGGTGGTGCAGACCCATCGTGATCCGCGGAAGTCCATGGCGTCGATGTTCTCGCTGGCGCACCGGACCGCCGCCGAGTGGTCCACCCGCTTCACCCCGGAGTACATCGGGTCCTCGCAGCTCGACCTGTGGGCGCGGGGCGTGTCCGAGTTCGACGCGGTCCGCGCCCGGCACGAGGCCGACCCGGGATCGCGGGCGACGTTCGT
>JBKBUP010000248.1:0-3508 GCA_046289795.1 Dietzia sp.
ACCATCCCGTCGAGCATCGGTCCCAGCAGGTCCTGCTTCTCGTAGATCAGTCCGGCCCGGTCGTCGCCGACCATCTCGTACTCGTTGGTCATGGTCAGCGCGCGGGTCGGGCAGGCCTCCACGCATAGCCCGCAGCCGATGCAGCGCAGGTAGTTGATCTGGTAGATCCGCCCGTAGCGTTCGCCGGGCGAGTAGCGCTCGTCCTCGGTGTTGTCGTCGCCCTCCACGAAGATCGCGTCTGCCGGGCACGCCCAGGCGCACAGCTCGCACCCGATGCACTTCTCCAGGCCGTCGGCGTAGCGGTTGAGCTGGTGGCGGCCGTGGTAGCGGGGAGCGGTGGGGACCTTCTCCTCCGGGTACTGCTCGGTGTGCTTCTTGCGGAACATCGTCGCGAACGTGACCCCGAATCCGGCGATCGGCTCGAGGAATCTCGGCACCCTAGGCATTGCGGGCCTCCTGCGAATCAGAGCGCTGGTGGGGCAGCGGCGGGACGGGGAACCCGCCCGCCACCGGGTTGAAGGGCGCGGCGTCGAGGGCTGACCCGGGTGAACCGGGAGTGGCGGCGCCGCCGTGGCGGGCGCGGGCACCGATCCGGGTGCGGAGGGCGATCACGATCACGGCCGCGGCGATCACGCCGGCGGTCACCAGCGCGATGGTCAGGCCGTCGTACCCGGCGCCTGCGAACGCCCGGATGGTCGCGACGGCCATCACCCACGCCAGGGAGACGGGGATGAGCACCTTCCAGCCGAAGCCCATGAACTGGTCGTAGCGCAGCCTCGGCAGGGTGGCGCGCAGCCAGATGAACAGGAACATGAAGCCCCACACCTTGATCACGAACCACAGCAGCGCCCACCATCCGGAGTCCGCGCCGTCGATCAGCGAGAACGGCAGCGGGGCCTGCCAGCCGCCGAGGAACAGGGTGGCCGCCAGGGCCGACACGGTGGTCATGTTGACGTACTCGGCCAGCATGAACATCGCGAAGCGCAGCGAGGAGTACTCGGTGTGGAACCCGCCCACCAGCTCGCCCTCGGCCTCGGGCAGGTCGAAGGGCGCGCGGTTGGTCTCGCCGACCATGGAGATCACGTAGATGAGGAACGAGGGCGCCAGCAGGAACACGAACCAGACCTCGGCCTGTGCGGCGACGATCCCCGAGGTCGACATGGTGCCGGCGAACAGGAACACGCCCACGAAGGACAGCGCCATCGCGATCTCGTAGCTGATCACCTGCGCCGTGGACCGGAGTCCGCCGAGCAGGGGGTAGGTGGAGCCGGACGACCAGCCGGCCAGCACGATCCCGTACACGCCGATCGAGGTGACGGCCAGGATGTAGAGCACTCCCACGTGGAGGTCGGTGAGCTGTAGCGGAGTCCAGTGCCCGAAGATCGAGACCTCGGGGCCGAACGGGATCACGGCGAACGCCATGAACGCGGGGATCACCGCGATCACCGGGGCGAGCAGGAAGATGGGCTTGTCCACGCCCGCGGGGATCAGTCCCTCCTTGAGGGCGATCTTGACGCCGTCGGCCAGGCTCTGCAGCATGCCCAGCGGCCCCACCCGGTTGGGTCCCACGCGCATCTGCATCCAGGCGATGACCTTGCGCTCGAGGTAGATCGCGGCCAGGACCGTCACCACGAGGAACACGAAGACAGCGAGCACCTTGATCAGCACCAGCCACCACGGGTCGACGCCGAAGGCGGACAGGTCCGTGTAGCCGGCCGCGATCGGGGTCATGGCGCAACCTCCCCGGTGCCGTTCCCGACGATGTCCCCGGGGCCGATCCGCACGATGTCCCCGGCGGCCGCGGCGAGTGTGGCGTTGACGGGCGAGCCGGGTGAGTTCTGCGGCAGCCACACCACGCGATCGGGCATCTCGGTGACGGCGCAGGGCAGCGTGATCGACCCGCGCTCCGTGGAGACGGACAGCGGCTCACCGTCCGCGACGCCGACCTCCTGCGCGGTGGCCCGGGAGAGCCTGGCGACGGGGGAGCGGGCCGTCCCGGCCAGGTGCGGTTCACCGTCCTGCATCCGCCCCGAGTCCAGCAACATCCGCCAGGTGGCCAGAACGGCCTGCCCGGCGCGCGCATCCGCCACCGCCGATGGCCACCCCCCCCCCCGGGGGCGGGGGGGGGGGGGGAACCCCCGGGGCGGGGGGGGCCCCGCCCCCCCAGTATCTCGACTCCCCGGGCCCGCGTCTCGTCGGTGAGGAGTTCGGGGACCCGGGCCAGCGTCAGCGTCGCATCCGCGACCCGGGCCGGGGTGTCGTCCGGGATCGGCGACCGCGTCCGGCGCCGGTAGGTGATGACGTTCTCCACCAGGCCGACGAGCATCGCCACGTCGACGTCGGTGGCGGTCTCACCCGTGGTGCGTTCGAGCAGGACCCGGTAGGCCTCGTGCAGTGAGTCGCGGACCTCGTGGAACTCGCTGAACTGGTCGCCATCGAGCTCCGGATCGAAGTAGAGGACCCCGAGATTCTGCGGGTCCTCGTGCAGTAATCCCGCATCCGCGTACGCCAGCGCCCACAGCAGGACGTGCCCCGGGGCGTCGCTGGCCAGCAGTCGGTCGGCGATCCGATGGGAGGGGAGTACGGTACCGAGCACCAGCCGGAGCAGTATCTCGTCCTTGGACCCGAACCAGTGGTAGACGCTGGCCTGCTGCAACCCCGCGCCCTCAGCGATGGCCCGGGTGCTGGTTCGACCGAAGCCTCTGGTGACGAACAGCTCTCCCGCGGCGTGCAGGATGTCCTGCTCACTGCCGAGCCCGGTCGGCGACCCGGGGTTGCGGCGCGGCCGGCCACGAGTCTTGGTCACCCGGCCGAGGCTATCAATCCCCGGTTGCGCGCAACGCGCTGGTCGCCGCCGGTCACCGAGGGGTCGCTCCGGCCGGGTTCAGACGGCGGCGACCTGCCGGCGCCGGAACCCGATCAGGCCCACCGCGACGAGGATCACCGCCAGAACGGTGACGAGGAGGAACGGCACCACGGCGAATTCCTCCACCGGGACCGCCGCGAGATGGTGCAGTGGCGAGAGCGACCGGAGCCACTCGGGGAGGTCCAGCAGGTCGGCGAAATTGGTCACCAGGAACATCAACGCGACCACGGCCCAGCCGACGGGGGCCGTCAACCGTGGCGCCCAGCCGTAGAGCACGGCGCAGACTCCCAGCACCAGAAGGACCGCCGGGACGGTGCCGAGGTGCGCGCCGATCACCCCGCCGACGAGCGATCCCCCGCCTGTGACGCCGGCGGCGGCGAGGGCGGTGAAGACCCCGGTGATCAGGAGGACTGTCGCCGCACCTGCGGCCACGACCGCCAGGTGAGCGCCGGCCCACGAGACGCGGCTGACCGGCGTGGCCAACACGAGGTCGGCGCGGCCCCGCCCCTCCTCATCCCAGAGGGACTGCAGCGCGTAGACCACATAGGCGGCGGTGAGGACGGCGACGAACGACCCGAGGAAGGCCACGTAGCCGTTGACCAGGCCCTGGGCGCCGAACATGTCCTGCATCGCCTGCGGCAT
>JBKBUP010000024.1:0-20517 GCA_046289795.1 Dietzia sp.
TGGTGGTCGGACTGCTGATCGTGGGGGTGGGAATCGCCCTGTTCCTCCAGGGCCTGGACCTGAGCGTGTTCCCGGTGGGCAAGAACCTCGCCAACCAGTTCACCCGCCGCGGGGCCCTGGGCCTGCTGCTGGCATTCGGCTTCGCCATCGGGTTCGCCGCGGTCGTGGCCGAGCCGGCCCTGATCGCGGTGGCGGAGCAGGCGGAACTGATCAGCGAGGGGCGGATCAACGGGATCGTGCTGCGCGTGGTCATCGCCGTGTCCGTGGGACTCGTGCTGGTCCTGGGGATCCTGCGGGTGCTGCGGGGCTGGGCGGTCCACCGGATACTGATCGGCGGCTACGTGGTGGTCCTGGCGGCCACGTTCGTGGCCCCACCGGAGATCGTCGGCCTGGCCTTCGACTCCGGCGGTGTGACCACCAACGTCGTGACCGTGCCGCTGATCGCCGCGATCGGGATCGGGCTGGCGAACTCGATCCGGGGCCGCAGCGCGCTCACGGACGGCTTCGGACTGGTGGCGCTGTGCGTGATGGTGCCGATGATCGGGGTGCAGCTCTACGGGATCTGGGTCTACACCTTCGGCGGTGCCGGCGGTGCGCCGACCACGGGGGCGCAACAGTCCGATGCCCCGTTATGGCTGGAGCACGTGGTGGGCCTGGCGGAGATGGTCCGCGACGTGGCGCCCATGGTGATCGTGGTCCTGTTCTTCCAGTACGTCGCACTGCGCCGCCGGTTGTCCCACCCGCTGCGGGTGGCCGTGGGGTTCGTCATGGTCCTCGTGGGGCTCTACGCCTTCGTGGTGGGCCTCAAGATGGGCCTCTTCCCGCTGGGCACGCAGATGGCCGAGCAGCTCATCGACCGTGGCGTGCCCGCTCTGATCCTGCTGTTCGCCCTGCTCATCGGCTTCGCCACCACCATGGCCGAGCCGGCTCTGGTGGCCATCGCCGACCAGGCCGAGGGCGTGTCACCGGCCGGGATCAGCGCCTCCGCCATCCGCCTGGTCGTCGCCTCGGGGGTGGCGGTCGGGATCGCCCTGGGGGTGTACCGCATCCTCTCCGGCGGACCGTTGCACTACTTCATCATGGTCTCCTACGCGGTGGTCATCGTCCTGGTGGCCCTGGCCCCGAAGTACATCGTCGCCCTGGCCTTCGACCTCGGCGGGGTGACCACCTCGGAGGTCACCGTGCCGCTGGTCACCGCCCTCGGCATCGGGCTGGCCAGCGCGATAGAGGGCCGTAGTGCGCTGATCGACGGCTTCGGTCTGATCGCCTTCGCCTCCATCTTCCCGATCATCTCCGTCCTGCTGTACGCCATCGCCCTCGAGAGAATTCCCCGCCTCCGGAAGGAACCGTCATGAAATTCACGGCCGTCGTCGTCATCGCCCCCCCTGAACTGGAGGACTCCGCCATCGAGGTCGCGCAGCGAGCCGGCGCGACCGGGGTGACCATCCTGGAGGGCAAGGGCATCGGCGGGCAGCAGAAGAAGACCTTCTTCGGTCTGACCTTCGAGGGCTCCCAGTCGGTGCTGCTGATGGTCGTGGGCACGCACCTGGCCACCCCGATCCTCAAGGCTCTGCACGAGATCCTGGTCGACGGGGACAACTCCCACGGCATCGCCTTCAACGTCCCCATCGAGCACCTCACAGGGATAGACGCCCGACAGCTGGTGAAATTCGAGGAGTACATGCGCCGGGAGAACACCTGAGCCACGCCACGCCCACACCCCTTCCCGACCGACACCTCCAGGAGGACCCCCATGCTGACCGTCCAACAAGTCATGGTGACCGAGGTGGTCACCATCTCCCCCTACGCCACCCTGCGCGAGGCGTTGTCGACGATGCGCTCCGACCGGGTGAAGAGCCTCGTGGTGGAACGCCAGCACCCCCACGACGCCTACGGTCTGCTCAGCTACAACGAGCTGCTGCGCGCCATCGTGGCCGAGGAGGGCGACGTGGACCTGCTCAACGTCTACGACGCCGCCGTGAAGCCGGCCATCACCGTGGGCGAGGACCTGTCGGTGAACCAGGCCGCAGCCATGATGAGCCGGTTCCACCTCAACCGCCTGGTCGTGGTCCGGGGCAACGACCTCATCGGGCTGCTGACGACGAACGACATCCTCGCCCGGCTGATCGACGAACTCACCTGAACCGCCACCCCACGTGTGCGCCCGGGGAGACTTGAACTCCCACGTCCGTAGACACTGGAACCTAAATCCAGCGCGTCTGCCAATTCCGCCACGGGCGCCCGCCCGGGGGTACCGGGCGAGGTGAGCTTACCGCGCCGTCGGCGGTATCGTGGAGGGGTGTCCGACACCCTGAGCCCCCGCACGGTCGGGGGCGACGCCGCCTCCGGTCAACCGGCCTCCACCAAGGTCAGGCACCGTCCCGCGTGGATCGCGTTCGTCGTCCTCGGCTCGATCGTCTGCCTGGGGATGGGGTTCTGGCAGCTCGCCCGCTACCAGGAGGCCACGGGCACGGTGCAGAACCTCGGCTACACCTTCATGTGGCCGTTCCTTGCGGGTTTCCTGGTCTACGCCTACCTGAAGTACGTGCGACTGGAGGCCGAGGAGGCCGAGACGGCTCTCCCCGCGGCGGAGGCCGGCGGGGACGGGGGTGACGACGACGAGGTCGGCGATCACCCCGACGGGACGCCCTCCCGCCGGAGTCCGCGCAGGCGCGAGAAGATCGTCACGGAGATCCCCGCCGATCTCCTGCCCACCCGGCGTCCTGTCGCGGAGGTCCGAGCCCGCGACGAGGGCCTGGACGCCTACAACTCGTACCTCGCCGAGCTGGCCCGGAAAGACGCGGCCGCCGGCGACCGTCACCAGGAGAGACACGCCACATGACCGTCGCAGCCACCCCGGAGACCGACAACCGCAAGCCGGATCCCGACGGCAAGATCCGCGGAGCGCTCGCCCGGTACCGTGCCCTGGCCTGGATCACCGGCGTGTGGCTGCTGGTCCTCACGGTGGAGATGATCTACAAGTACCTGATCCTGGAGAACTCCTCGGACGCGCCCGACTGGTTCACCTACATCGGGCAGGCACACGGAGTCTTCTACATCATCTACCTGTTCATGACCCTCGACCTCGCAATCAAGGCCCGGTGGGCGGCCTCCCGCACGCTGCTGACCGCTCTGGCCGGAACGGTCCCGTTCCTGTCGTTCTGGTTCGAGCACAAGCGGACCCAGGACGTCAGGGCCGCGTACGCGGTGTGATGTGTCACTGCTCGCCGCCGCCAGGGGGTTGCCCGGGACGACGCTCCAACGCATCGGACTGACCCTCGCCGTCCTGGTGCCGGCCGCGGTTCTGATCGCCGATCTCCCGGGGCTCGAGCCGCCCGCCCAGCGCATGCTGGCGGTGTTCTCGGTGGCGGTGATCCTGTGGGTCACCGAGGCGATCCCCCTGGTGGCCACGGCGGTCCTGGTGATCTTCCTCCAGGTCCTGCTCATCTCGGACGAGGCGGTGATCGGGCTCGGCGACCCCTCGTTCGAGGCGCCCACGGCGGCGTCGATCTACGCCACGCTCGCCCACCCCGTCATCATCCTGTTCCTCGGCGGGTTCCTCCTGGCCGACGGCGCCGCCAAGTACCGGCTCGACCGCAATCTCACCGCGGTGATGCTGCGGCCGTTCCGGGGCAGTCTGAGGCTCACCGTGTTCGGCCTGATGTTCATCACGGCCGTGCTGTCGGCGTTCATGTCCAACACCGCCACCACGGCCACCATGCTCGCGGTCCTCATCCCGGTGCTGGCGGTCTCCCCCTCCCCCACCGCCCGCGCCGGGCTCGCGCTGAGCATCCCTGTCGCCGCGACGGTGGGGGGTCTGCTCACCCCGGTCAGTTCGCCGCCCAACGCGATCGCGGTGGGCACTCTCGCGGACCAGGGCATACGGGTCACCTTCGTCGACTGGCTGCTGGCGACCGGCCCGCTGGTGCTGGTCCTGCTCGCGGTCGCGTGGGCGGTGCTGGCGGTCCGGTATCTCGAGCCCGGCGTGGCCGTGGACATAGACATCCACGTGGATCTCGACACCCGCCCCCGCGCGGTCCTGTTCTACGTGGTCGCCGCGGTGACGGTCCTGCTGTGGCTCACCGAGGCCGCACACGGCATCCCGGCGGCGACGGTGGCGTTCCTGCCCGTGACCGTCCTGCTAGCCACCTCGGTGATGACGGGTGAGGACCTGCGGCGCCTGCAGTGGCCGGTGCTGTGGCTCGTCGCCGGCGGCATCGCGCTCGGCAGCGGCATGGCCGTCACCGGGCTCGACGAGTGGATGATCGGGTTGGTCGACTGGGCGGTGATGCCGGGCCTGGCCGTCACCCTGGGCCTGCTCGCCCTGGCCCTGCTGCTGGGCACCCTCATCTCCAACTCGGCCACAGCGAATCTGCTCATCCCGCTTGTCCCGGGCCTGGCGGTGACGGTCGGCACCGACTCGGTGGTCCTCGCCGTCGGTCTGGCCGTCGTGTGCGGTCTGGGGATGGCACTGCCGGTCTCCACCCCGCCCAACGCGATCGCCTACGCCACCGGCGAGATCCGCACCAAGGACATGGCCGTGATCGGGATCGTCGTGGGTGCGGTCGGTCTGCTGTTGGTGGCGTTCGTCATGCCCACCTGGTGGTCCCTGATGGGGCTCACATGAACGCGGCCGATCCGGACGCGACCGGCGCGCACCCGACCGACCTGGGCGCCCCGTCGGTGTTGATCGTCGGCCATGGTCCGGTGGCCGCGGCCGTCGACCGCGAGATCGCCACCGCCGCCGAGGGCGCGGTGATCGTCCACCGGGCCGACGGCGTCGGGGCCGCCGACCGTCTGGTCTCCGGGCTCGCCGGCACGGCCACCGGGCCGGAGGTCGTGGTGGCGTGCGACAGCGATCACCACTCCCCCGACGAGATCCTCGCCGCCGTGGTCTCCGCCTCCGGGCCGGAGGATCCTCCGCCGCGGCTGCTGGTGGTGACCTCCCGTACCGCGGTCTCCGGGATCGGGCGGACCGTCGACGCGGGCCTCCTGGACGGTGTGGTCGCCGCGCCGTGGGCGCCCGGTGAGCTGGGCCCGCGCATCCTCAGCCGGTGGGCACGACTGGACGCCGAGCGCCGTCGGAACGAGGTGGGCGAGCCGGAGAGGGCCGCGCTGCGGACCCGCAACCCTGGCGACACGCCGGGCGTGCACCGGCACGCGGCCGGTCTGATGCCGTCGCTGCGCGGTTCCCGCCGGTCCGCCGTGACCGAACTCGTCGACGCGCTCGAGGAGTCCCTGGGCCCCCGCCCACGGGTCGAACTGCCGCCGGACACCGTCCTGTCGCGCCGGGACTCCCGGCTCGAGGGCGTCTACGTCCTGCTGCGCGGGGAGGTCGAGGTGATCCTGCCGGGCCGCACCTATCCGGATGACGCCAACCCCTTCCGCGGCGGGCCGCTCATCGGGCTGCCCGGCTTCGTCGGCGACCGCGGTTCCCTGCACACCACGCGCACCCTGACCGACTGCGAGCTGGTGCACCTGACGGAGGAGCAACTCGTCGCCGCCCTGACCCGCAGCACCCGCGTCGCCACGGCCCTGGGGGTGGTGGCGGTCCACGGGCTCGACGACCGGCTCAGGCACGCCGAGACCCAGCGACGCACCGAGGCCGAACTGGCCACCCGACTGCACGAGGAGGGCGAGCGACTCGCCGACGCCCTCGACGCCCTCGCCGAGGCCCGCGTCGAGCTCATGAGCCAGGCGTCGAGCGCCGCCATCGGCCAGATGGCCGCCGGCCTGTTCCACGAGCTGAACAACCCCCTGGCCGCCCTCGAGGGCGCCCGCGACCACCTCCTGGCGGATCTGGAGTCGCTCGTCGCCCGGGGCGGGGACGCCGAGCTGGTGACCCGGGCACTCCGCCGCGCGCGCACCGCGCCGACGCGCCCCACCGCCGAGCTGCGCAGCGCGCGCCGACGGGTGCGAGGCGTCCTGTCCGACGCCGAGGCCACCCGGAGGGTGGTGGCCGCGGGACTGGACGACGACGAGACGCTCCGGGCCCTGTCGTCCGCGTCCCCCGACACGCGCGAGGCCGTCATCACCGCGGCGGCGATCGGCTCGGCGGCTCGCAACCTCGACCTCGCGGTGAGCCACATCGCGGACCTGGTGTCCTCGCTGCGCTCGTCCATGCGGCCCCTCGGGACGGAGCACATCCCCACGGATGTGGCCGCCACCCTCGACGACGGGCTCCGCATCACCGCGCACCGGCTGCCCGACGTGCGGGTGCACCGCACCACCGCCGACGACCTGCCCGAGGTGATGGCACACCCGGGCCAGCTGACGCAGGTGTGGATCAATCTGCTCACCAACGCGGCCGACGCCCTCACCGGCCCGCAGGCGCCGGCCCATCCCGAGGTGTGGGTCGGCGCGGACCGGGCGGCGGACGGAGGGGTCGTCGTCACGGTCGTCGACAACGGCCCCGGGGTCCCCGAGGAGATCCGCGAGCGGATCTTCGAACCGCGGTTCACCACCAAGTCCGGACGCATCCGGTTCGGGCTGGGGCTCGGGCTGGGGATCAGCCACCGCATCGTGCACGACCACGACGGAGTGATCGAGCTGGACTCCCGACCCGGACGCACCGAGTTCCGGGTGGTCCTGCCCGCCGCCCAGCACAGCGAGGAGCCACTGACGTGACACACTCCCGACCCGGCCGGTCCGGCCCCGCCCGACTCGTGGTGCTCGTCCTCGAGGACGAGCCCGAGGTCCGCGAGGCGCTCGAGTCCGACCTCGTGCCGTTCGGCGACGTCGCCCGCGTGGAACCCGCCGAGGACGTGGTCGACGCCCACGCCGTGCTCGACGAGATCGCGCACGACGGTGACGTCCTGGCCCTCGTGCTGGCCGACCACCGACTGCCCGGGCGGTCCGGAACGGACTTCCTCGTGGAGCTCATGGCCTCGCGGAAGTACCCGCACGTGCGGACCGTACTCGTGACGGGACAGGCCGACCACGCCGACACCATCCGCGCGGTCAACGAGGGCGGCCTGGACTACTACATCGCCAAACCCTGGGACCCCGACGATCTGCGGGCGCAGGTACGGCGGCAGCTCACCGAGTTCGTGCTGCGCTCTGGGATCGACCCGGTCCCGCACCTGCGCGTGCTCGAGACCGAGCGGGCCCTCGAGGCCGTGCGTCGGCGAAGCGAGCTGTAGTTCAGCCGTTCAGGTCGCGTCGGGCCAGGACCCGCAGCGCCGGAGCCAGCGCCCGCAGGGCACGTCCGCGGTGGGAGTCCGCGTCCTTCTCCTCCGGCGTGAGTTCTGCCGCGGAGCGGTCCGAGCCCTCGGGCAGGAACAGCGGGTCGTAGCCGAACCCTCCCGCGCCGCGGCCCCCCCGCAGCACGCGGCCCGGCCATCGGCCCTCCTGAACGACCTCGCCGTGCAGACCCTCATCGACGGCGTCTCCGTGGACCCGGGCCCCCTGTACGGCCCTCGCAACACCGGGTACCCCTGGGCCGACCAGCGCGCAGGCGGAGACGAAGGCCGCGTCCCGCCGCTCGTCGGGCACGTCCGCCAGCTGAGCGAGCAGGAGCGCGTTGTTGGCCGCGTCGTCGCCGTGCCGGCCCGCCCAGCGCGCGGAGAGCACGCCGGGCATCCCGTTCAGGGCGTCCACCGCGAGCCCGGAGTCGTCGGCCAGGCAGGGCAGGCCTGTCGCCTTCGCGCCGGCCCTGGCTTTGATCAGGGCGTTCTCGGCGAAGGTGGCGCCGTCCTCCGGCTCCTCCGCGAACTCCGGGACCTCGTCCAGACCGACCGGCTCGATGCCGGCGATCCCCTCGGACTCCAGCACCCGGCGCAGCTCGGCGAGCTTCTTGGCGTTCCGGCTGGCAACGAGCAACCGCACGGTCACCCCTACCGCCCCGGGGTCCGAGCGGCCCGGGGTGCGGGCAGATCACCCGGGTAGGGCGCCGCGAGGGCCTGACGCTGCAACTCGAAGAGCCGCTCGCAGCCGGCCTGCGCGGAATCGAGCATCGCGTCGAGGGTGTCCCGCCCGAACGCGACCCCCTCCGCGGTGCCCTGGACCTCGACGAGTTCCCCGGCGTCGGTGCAGACGACGTTCATGTCCACCCCGGCGCGCGAGTCCTCCTCGTAGGGCAGGTCGCACAGGACACGACCGTCAACCACCCCGACGCTCACGGCCGCGACCGCGGACGTCAGCGGGTTCCCGGTCACGGCGCCCTTGGCCCCCAGCCACGTCACCGCGTCCGCCAACGCCACGTAGGCACCGGTGATGGCCGCGGTCCGGGTGCCGCCGTCTGCCTGGAGGACGTCGCAGTCCAGGGCGATGGTGTTCTCCCCCAGCGCGGACAGGTCGATGCACGCGCGCAGCGACCGGCCCACCAGTCGGCTGATCTCGTGGGTGCGGCCCCCCACCTTGCCCCGCACGGACTCGCGTCCCGAGCGCTCGTGGGTGGCGGCCGGGAGCATCGCGTACTCGGCGGTCAGCCAGCCCAACCCCGAGCCCTTGCGCCAGCGGGGCACACCCTCGGTGACACTCGCCGTGCACATGACACGGGTCTGCCCGAAGGTGACGAGAACCGAACCCGCCGGGTGCGAGGTGAAACCCCGCGTGATGGTCACGTCGCGGAGGTCGCCGTCCGCGCGTCCGTCTGCTCTGCCGTCAGTAGATGAGGTCACGCCCGCCGATACTAGCGGCCGGGCCCCAGACCGCGACTCCCAGACCTCGAGCCTCAGACCTTGAGAGCCTCGGGCCTCAGACCTCGAGCCTCAGATCCGGCTCGGCCAGCATGACCTCGCCGTCGAACTCCGCGGCGGCCTCGGCGCGCACGGCCTCGCGGTCCGTCCACGGTGGGATGTGGGTCAGCACCAGACGCCCGACCCCGGCCAGCCGGGCGGTGCGGCCGGCCTCGGCACCGGACATGTGGATCCCCGGCGGACGACCCTCCTCGTGCGTCCACGACGCCTCACAGAGGAACACATGGGCGCCGGCCGCGAGTTCGACCAGTGAGTCGCAGTAGGCGGTGTCGCCGCTGTAGACCAGGACGCGACCGGACTCCGAGGTCAGGCGCATCCCGTAGGACTCCGGTGGATGGTCCACCCGGTCGGCCCGCACGCGCAGGCCCACCTCGCCGTCGTCGCCCCTCATCTCCACCTCGGGCGTGTCATCCCACGAACTCACCTCGAAGGTGTCCGACAGGTCGTCGACGGCCCCCGGCTCCTCCGCCGAGGCCACGCCGATCCGGTAGGCGGTCCCCGACGGACCGATGAGCGGGACCCGCACCGCGCGCTCGGCCTCCGGTCCGTAGCGTCGCAACACCAACAGGCCCGGAACGTCCAGGCAGTGGTCGGCGTGGAGATGGGACAGCAGGATCGTGGCGTCCTCCGGCGCGATGTACCGCTGCAGAGCACCCAGCACCCCGGGCCCCATGTCGATCACGACCGGGGCGACCCCCTCGACCTCCACCAGATACCCGGACGCCGGCGAGGTGGGTCCGCCGATACTCCCCGAGCAACCCAGGACAGTCAGAAACATGGGCACCATCGTGCCACGGCCGGCGCGAGGTCGTCCGGAGTGTGCCCCGGCCGATGACCCCGAGTGCGCTGCCGACGACCGATCACACGGTGTCCGACAACACGGTGTCCGCGCGGCCGACCGCCACGAGCCCGGGACCGAGGAACCGGGACGCCACCCGGCGGAAGCTGTCCGGGTCGCCGGTCACGAGGAACTCCCGTGTCGCCGGACTCACCGCGTCGTGGGGGCGCAGCAGGTCGTCCGAGGTGAGCACCCGCAGCACGTCCTTGGCCGTCTCCTCGGCGCTGGAGACCAGCGTGACGTGATCGCCCACCGCGAGTTGGACCACCCCGGACAGCAGCGGGTAGTGGGTGCACCCCAGGACCAGGGTGTCCACGTCGGCGTCCCGGATCGGCGCGAGGTAGGCCTCCGCCAGACCCAGGACCTGCCGGCCGCTGGTGATGCCACGCTCCACGAACTCGACGAACTTCGGGCACGCCACCGAGGTCAGTTCGACCCCGGCCGCGGCGGCCACGGCGTCGTCGTAGGCCAGCGACGCGACGGTGGCGCGCGTGGCGATCACCCCGATGCGGCCGGAGCGAGTGGTGGCCACGGCGCGCCTGGCCGCCGGTTGGATCACCTCCACCACCGGCACCGGGTAGCGCTCGCGCGCGTCCCGCAGCATCGCCGCCGAGGCGGTGTTGCACGCGATCACCAGTGCCTTGACCCCACGGTCGACGAGGGAGTCCGCGACCGCCAGGGCGTGTTCGCGGACCCGGGCCAGTGGCAGCGGACCGTACGGCCCGTTGGCAGTGTCCCCGACGTAGATCAGCGACTCGTCGGGGAGCTGGTCCATGATCGCGCGGGCCACGGTGAGTCCGCCGGCCCCCGAGTCGAACACCCCGATAGGGGCCAGCGGATCCGGGGACGTCACCTCTGCGGACCGGCGTTCCACCGCGTCTGCCCGGCGGTGACGCCCTGTGGCTTCCGGTCACGCTTGAGCCCGTACGCCGAGAGCACGCCGCCGATGGCCCCGCCGAGGTGGCCCTGCCAGGACACGCCGTCCAGCATCGGGGACAGTCCCGCGAGCGCCTCGAACCCGTAGTAGAAGCCGATGACCAGTCCGATGACCAGGTGCAGGAACCGGCGGGAGAACAGTCCTCGCACGATCACGTAGAAGACGTAACCGAACACGATGCCGGACGCGCCGATGTGAACCGTCCCGGTGCCGCCCAGGACCCACGAGACCACGCCCGAGGCCAGCCACGAGATGAGCGTGACGCTGATCAGGGGACGG
Organism: Dietzia sp.; assembly: GCA_046289795.1. GTDB lineage: Bacteria > Actinomycetota > Actinomycetes > Mycobacteriales > Mycobacteriaceae > Dietzia. The sequence goes on from JBKBUP010000024.1 coordinate 10,754, forward strand.
ATTCCGGACATCGCGATGATCGATCCCAGCACGAGCAGGGCGATCGAGTTGCCGATCAGGTGCGCCCAGTCCCCGTGGAGGAACGGCTGGAAGATGATGCCGGGCAACCCGTCGGTCGAGAGCGGGCGGACCCCGTAGCCGTCGAGCCCCTGCGGGGGCCCGATGGTGGCTTGGATTACCTGGTCAGCCGCCTCGACCACCCACATCAGCGCGACGAACGCGAAGAGCAGGACCAGTGCCGGCCAGCGGCGGGGCCCCTGCGGGACGGGGCGGGCGGTCTTGACGCCACCCGTCCGGAACGTGCGTTGGTCTGGATTCACCGTGTTCTCCTCACTTACCCGTCAGAGCGGTGCACAGGGAGTCCTGCATGAAGGTCAACCAGTGGTAGACGTCCAAGTGCGCGGACCTCGGGTCGTCCTCCGCGACGAACTCGGGGATGTCGGTGGCCGGGACGCCGTCCACTGACCCGGCCTCGAGCAGCAACGCCCCCAGGCCGAGCCGGACGTCGTTGAGACAACCCATCCAGGCCTGCGCCTGCTCGGGGTTGAGCGAGACGGTCCCGCCGCGCGCCGGGAGGGACCGGAGGACCGTCGACGCCGCCGCGAGCTTGACGTCGATGATCGCCGGCTCGTGGATCATGCGCATGCCCGAGTTGTGCGCGCGGGCCACCGCCGCGGCATCCGCGTCGGATCCCTCGCCGGGCTCCGGCCGGTGGAAGTTCGGGAGCAGTCGGGCGAGCGGGGCCTCGTCGGGGAGCTCGGAGTGGCCGCTTCGCATCCCGGTGATCTCGGCCAGCTCGTCCCTCGGCGCCGAGTCGCGGCGCTGCTCCAGCATGTCGACGATGTTGGACACCAGGGCGTGGAGGATCTGCACCTCGTGCCCCTCCATGACCGCCTTGACCCGTGGGCCGGTGAGCGACGACTTGCGCTGCCAGGCCTTCACGAGCTCAGGCCTCCCGCTGCATCGTGGCCCACAGTCCGGCCTCCTGGAGCTTGCGGACATCGTTCTCCACCTTGTCCCGGCTCCCGGACGAGACCACCGCGCGGCCGTCGTTGTGGACCTTGAGCATGAGATCGTGCGCCTTCTCCCTGCTGTAGCCGAACACCCGCTGGAACACGAAGGTCACGTAGCTCATCAGGTTGACCGGGTCGTCCCACACCACGGTGAGCCACGGACTGTCCACCCCGGCGTCCAGTTCGGTGTCCGTGGCTTCCACGGGCGCGGCCGACGGCATCGCCATCACGGGGACGACGCTCCGGTCGTCCGCGATCTGTGTGGTCACGGTGTGCATACGGCCCAGGATACGGATTACCGCCGGGTCGGCCACGCCGTAGAGTCTGGCGGGTGACCTCGACCGCGCCCACGCGCGCCCCTCACCCTCCGGGACGCGCGTCCACCGCGCTGCTCACGGACAAATATGAGCTCACGATGATCCGGGCGGCCCTGGCCGACGGGACCGCCGACCGGCCCTGTGTGTTCGAGGTGTTCGCACGTCGTCTGCCGGCGGGTCGCCGGTACGGAGTCGTCGGCGGCACCGGCCGACTCCTGGAGCGCCTCGCGGACTTCCGCTTCGGTGAGCGGGAGCTCGCGGTGGTGGCCGACTCGCTCGACGACCGGACCATCGAGTGGTTGCGCGACTTCCACTTCACCGGCCACATCGACGGGTACCCCGAGGGCGAACTGTTCTTCCCCGGATCGCCGGTCCTGAGCATCAGGGGCGGGTTCGCCGAGTGCGTGCTCCTCGAGACCCTGGTCCTGTCCGTGCTCAACCACGACAGCGCGATCGCCTCCGCCGCCGCACGGATGACCTCCGCGGCCGGCGGTCGCCCGATCATCGAGATGGGGTCGCGCCGCACGCACGAGGAGGCCGCGGTCGCGGCGGCGCGGGCCGCCTACCTCACCGGGTTCGCGTCCACCTCCAACGTCGAGGCCACCCGGCGGCACGGAGTCCCCTCCGCCGGCACGTCGGCGCACGCGTTCACGCTGCTGCACACCGGCCCGGACGGCCCGGACGAGGCGTCCGCCTTCCGGTCGCAGGTGGCCACCCTCGGTGTCGGCACCACCCTGCTGGTGGACACGTATGACATCACCCGCGGCGTGGCCACGGCGATCGAGGTGGCCGGGCCCGAGCTGGGAGGCGTCCGGATCGACTCGGGCGACCTCGGGGTTCTGGCCCGCCAGGTGCGCGTCCAGCTCGATTCGCTGGGCGCACACCGGACCAGGATCGTGGTCTCCGGCGATCTCGACGAGTACGCGATCGCGGCCCTGCGGGCCGAGCCCGTCGACGTGTACGGCGTGGGCACCCGACTGGTGACCGGCTCCGGCGCCCCCACCGCCGGGATGGTCTACAAGCTGGTCGAGGTGGACGGCATCCCGGTGGCCAAACGCTCCGCCCACAAGGAGTCCCTGCCGGGCGCCAAGCGGGCGGTCCGCCTCCACCGACGCTCGGGCACCGCGGTCGAGGAGGTGCTCCTGCCGTGGGCCGGTACCGTGCCGGACGAACCCGGGTTGGATCAGCGGGAACTGATGGTCCCCCTGATGCGCGACGGCGACGCCGTCCCCGGGCGGCCGACCCTGGCCGAGTCGCGGGCACTCCACGAGTCCGCGATGGTGACCCTGCCGTGGGAGGGTCTGGCGTTGAGCGAGGGCGAGCCGGCGGTTCCCGTGCGAGTGGTGCCCCCGGGACCACCCGCCGGGTGACCTCCACTGCTGCCCGGCGCCCGGGACGCCGCCTCTCGCCGGCGCCTCCGGCCACCCGACGGGTCGCCGCCACGTCTGACGGGGCCGCTAGGGTTACCGCGTGACCGACTCGCTCGCCCCCGTCTCCGACCTGCTCGCCACCGCGGTCGAGAGCCTCGGCGGCAGCGAGCGTCTGGGCCAGGTGCGCATGGCCGAAGCGGTGAGTAACGCTCTCTCCACCGGAGAACACCTGGCCGTCCAGGCCGGCACGGGTACCGGCAAGTCGCTGGCCTACCTGGTGCCGTCACTCCGGCACGCGGTGGCCACCGGGGGGACGGTGGTGGTCTCCACCGCCACGATCGCGCTGCAGAACCAGTTGGTGGACCGCGACCTCCCCCGGCTGGCCGCCGCTCTCAAGCCGCAGCTCGGCGTGACCCCCTCGCACGCGATCCTCAAGGGCCGCGGGAACTACCTGTGCCTGCACCGCGTCGCGTCCGGCCCGGTCGACGAGGTCGATCCCGAGGACGTGGTGTCCGAGGAACTCTTCGATCTTCCGATCGGCGGCGAATCCACGGCTGCCCGCACTCCCCGCGAGACCTCCCCGCGAGACACCGGCCCCGGTTCACGGCTCGGGCAGGAGATCGCCCGACTGCACGACTGGGCGCAGGACACCGAGACCGGCGACCGCGACGACCTGCCCCGCGGGGTGTCCGACGCGGCGTGGCGCCAGGTGTCGGTGACCAGCCGCGAATGCCTGGGCCAGCTGTGCCCCGAGTTCACCGAGTGCTTTGCCGAACTGGCCCGTCAGGAGGCCGGTCGGGCCGACGTGGTGGTGACCAACCACGCGCTGCTCGCGATCGACGCGATGACCGACGTCTCCATCCTCCCCGAACACGATGCGGTGGTGATCGACGAGGCCCACGAACTCTCCGACCGCGTGACGGGCGTGACGACGGCGGAGCTCACCGGTGCCGCCGTGATCCAGGCGGCCCGGCGCGCTGCCAAGCTCGTGGATCAGCAGACCGCCGACCGCATGGTGGCGGCGGGCGAGGGTCTGGCGAGCCTGCTCGACCTGTGCCCCGAAGGGCGGTGGGACCTCCTGCCCGAGGGCGCCGACCTCGCGCTGGCCGCGGTCCGGCACACCGCCGAGAACTGCCGGAGCGCCGTTCCCGGCCCCAAGCCCGGCGAGGCCGCCGGGGATCCCCAGGGTGCCTCCGACCGGCAGAAGACCCTCGCGGCACTGGACGAGGTCGCCGACGCGGCCGACCGCATGCTCTCCTCCTACGAGCGCGCTGTCACCGAGCGACTCGAGATCGTGTGGATGACCGAGGAGGACCGCCGCGGCCGGATCCTGCGCGTCGCCCCGCTCTCCGTGGCCGGGTTGCTCCGCGCGCGCCTGTTCGCCGAATCCACCGTCGTCCTTACCTCCGCCACGCTCACCACGGGAGGGAAGTTCGACGGCCTGGCGGCCACGTGGGGGTTGCCGCCGGCCTCGTCCGCCCGCCCCGACCCCGCGACCGCCGTCGCCCTGGAACCACCATCCGACGACGACGCGAGCAGCCTCCGTTGGACCGGGCTGGACGCCGGTTCGCCCTTCGACTACCGCCGCAACGGCATCCTCTACGTGGCCTCGCATCTCCCGGCGCCCGGCAGGGAGGGCGCCTCCCCCGAGGCGGGAGACGAGTTGGTCGACCTGGTCACCGCTGCCGGCGGACGCACTCTCGGTCTCTTCTCCTCGATGCGTGGGGCCAAGGCCGCAGCCGAGCTGCTCAGGGAGCGCCTCGATACCCCGGTGCTGTGCCAGGGCGAGGACTCGACCGCCAACCTGGTCACCCAGTTCGCCGCGGACGAGGAGACCACGCTGGTGGGCACCCTCTCGCTGTGGCAGGGCGTCGATGTGCCCGGACGGTCACTCTCGCTGGTGGTGATCGACCGCATCCCGTTCCCGCGGCCGGACGACCCCCTGCTCTCGGCGCGTCAGCGCGCGGTCGGGGCCCGCGGGGGCAACGGGTTCCTCGCCGTGGCCGGCAACCATGCCGCGCTGCTGCTCGCCCAGGGTGTCGGGCGGCTCCTCCGTCGCACCGACGACCGGGGTGTCGTGGCCGTGCTCGACTCCCGACTGGTCACCGCCCGCTACGGCGGCTACCTCCGGGCCTCTCTGCCACCGTTCTGGCAGACCACCGACCGGGACGTGGTGATCGGCGCCCTCGAGCGGCTCCGCAACGGCTGACGCCCCGGGGATCGCGCGGGTCAACCCGCCTCGGTCGCCTCGGCCACGTCGGTGGCGATCACCGTCAACGAGCCCGGCGCGACCTCCGTGTACCCGGCGTCGACCACGGCGGCCACCCCCGGGGCGCGGGCGGCGACGGCAGCGGAGAGCTCTCGCCACCGGGCGGGGTCCGCCTCACGAACGGCCACCGGGAGCCCGTCGGCGATCCACCGCTCGAGCCGGCCACGCTCCATCTCCGCGATCAGCACCATCACCCCGTGACCGACCTGGGCGGCGGCCTTGCCCAGGGACATCTCCAACTCACTGTCGACCCACACCACCGGAACCCCCGGGGGCGGAGGACCGGGATCGTCTCGCTCCAGGTCGGTGCCCCCGATCTGCAACCGGCCGAGGCGCGGGTCCACCTCGTCGACCGGCCCGGGGACGAACGCCCTGGCCGCACACCCGTCCACCTCGCGGGTCACCCCCGGGACCTCGAGGGCGGTGCGCCACTGGGCGCCTCGCGCACGCCGGGCGATCTTGCGCATCCGGGCGTCCAGCCATGCCCCGTAGGCGTCGTGCCACGGCCCTCCCGGCGCCACGCGCTCGTCGAGGCAGAGCGCGGCGACGGCGCCCGCGACCGCCTCGAGCAGCGGGGTACGAGCGGGGAGGTCGGCCTTGGGCAGGTGCAGAACGATCGGCATGGAGCGGACGGTGCCACGGTCTCCCGGGTCCTCGGCTCCGGCGGACCCGGCGCGGAGCCGCGAGTGGCACCAGTCGAGCGCGGAGCCCGACGCGGGACCTCCCGCTGGCAGCGGCTCGGTCACCCCAGCGGGACGCGGCGGTAGGTCCCGGCGGCGGTGTCGGCCGCCTCGATCTCGTCGCGCGTGATCCCGAGGACGAACAGGACGGTGTCGAGGAACGGCTTGGACAGCGAGGCGTCGGCCACCTCGCGGAGGGCGGGCTTGGCGCAGAACGCGATACCCAGCCCCGCAGCGGTGAGCATGTCGATATCGTTCGCCCCGTCGCCGACCGCGACGGTCTGGCTCAGGGAGATGCCGAGCTCGTCGGCGAACTCGCGCAGGTACTCGGCCTTGGCCTCTCGATCGACCACCTCGCCGACCACCCGGCCGGTGAGCACACCGTCCTCGATCTCCAGGGTGTTGGCCCTAGCGAAGTCGAGACCCAGCTCCTCGGCGAGACCGGCGATCACCTGTATGAACCCGCCGGACACCACACCGCAGCGGATGCCCAGACGCTTGAGGGTGCGGATGGTCGTCCGTGCGCCCGGGGTGAGCACGATGCTGGCGGCGACCTCGTCGAGGACGGTGGCCGGAAGCCCAGCCAGCGTCGCCACGCGCTCGTGGAGGGACTGGGCGAAGTCCAGTTCTCCTCGCATCGCGCGCTCCGTGACCGCGCGGACCTCGTCCTCCCTGCCCGCGTGCGCGGCGAGCATCTCGATGACCTCGCCCTGGACCAGGGTGGAGTCCACGTCGAACACCACGAGGCGCTTGGACCGGCGGCCCAGCCCCGCGCGGTCCACCGAGATGTCGACTCCGTTCGCGTCCGACAGGGGGGCCATCGTCTCGCGCAACCGGGCGTCGTCGGCGGCGTCGCGTCCGGCGGTCGAGACGTGCAATTCCAGACCCGTCACCGGGTAGTCGGCGATTCCCCGGATGGTGTCTATGTTCGCGCCGATCGACGCCAGCGAACCGGCTACCGCGGAGAACGCCGACGCCGTGACCGGACTGCCGAGGATCACCACCGCGTGGGTCGAGGGTGGGGTCGGCGGGGCGATGTCGTCGAACTGGACGTCCAGTTGCATCCCCAACTCGTGGACCTGCTCGGTGAGCTCCCGCACCACGGCCACGGCATCGGCGTCCACGTCCACCCGGACCATGAGGCCCAACGAGAGGTGGCCGTTCACCACGACCTGCTCGACGTCCACGAGGTCCGCGTGGTGGGAGGCCAGGACCGCCATGATCCTCGCGGTCACACCTGGCCGGTCGGGACCGGTGACGGTGAGAAGTGCCGGGGTGCCGGGGGTGCTCACGTGTGCTCCTGACAAGTGCTCGTGCTGGGTGACCGGGGCGGGGAAGAGGGACGAGAAGTGCTGACACGCGCCGAACCCCGCCGGAGGACGAGCCTACCGACGGGGTTCTCGGGACCGACGCCCGTGGGTGAGTACGGGCGGGTGGGTCAGCCCCTCTGCGGTGACGGACCGCGCTCGGCCACGTCCTTGGCCGCATCCGGGTCCTGGGCCGCGGCCCGGCCCCCGACGTGGGCCTCCGCACGCATGCGCTCACTCATGTGCGGGTAGTGCAGCTCGAAGGCCGGACGCTCGGAGCGGATCCGGGGCAGCGTCACGAAGTTGTGACGCGGCGGCGGGCACGAGGTCGCCCACTCGAGCGAGTTGCCCGCGCCCCACGGGTCGTCGACCGTGACGATCTCGCCGTAGCGCCAGCTCTTGATGACGTTCCAGATGAACGGCAGCATCGCGATACCGAGGATGAACGAGCCGACGGTCGAGATCTGGTTGAGGACCGTGAAGTTGTCCGTCGCCAGGTAGTCGGCGTAGCGGCGGGCCATGCCCTGGTTACCGAGCCAGTGCTGCACGAGGAACGTGGTGTGGAAGCCGATGAACATCAGCCAGAAGTGCCACTTGCCCAGCGTCTCGTCGAGCATCCGGCCCGTCATCTTGGGGAACCAGAAGTACACACCGGCGAACGTGGCGAACACGATCGTGCCGAAGAGCGTGTAGTGGAAGTGGGCGACGATGAAGTAGGTGTCCGAGATGTGGAAGTCGATCGGCGCCGCGGCCATCATGATGCCGGTCAGACCACCGAAGAGGAAGGTCACGATGAAGCCGAGCGCGAAGATCATCGGCGTCTCGAACGTCATCTTCCCGCGCCACATGGTGCCGATCCAGTTGAAGAACTTCACACCCGTGGGAACGGCGATGAGGAACGTCATGAAGGAGAAGAACGGCAGCAGCACGGCACCGGTGACGAACATGTGGTGCGCCCAGACCGCCATGGACAGTGCCGCGATCGCGAGGGTCGCGAAGATCAGTCCGGCGTAGCCGAAGAGCGGCTTACGCGAGAAGACCGGGAAGACCTCGGAGACGATCCCGAAGAACGGCAGGGCGAGGACGTACACCTCGGGGTGACCGAAGAACCAGAACAGGTGCTGCCACAGGATGGCGCCACCGTTGCCCGGGTCGTAGATGCGACCACCGAACTGGCGGTCGTAGAAGACGCCGAGGGCGGCCGCGGTGAGCAGCGGGAAGATCAGCAGGATCAGGACCGAGGCCACGAGGATGTTCCACGTGAAGATCGGCATCCGGAACATGGTCATGCCCGGTGCGCGGAGGCAGATGATCGTGGTGACGAAGTTGACGGCGCCGAGGATGGTACCGATACCGCCGATGCCCACACCGAGGATCCACAGGTCCGCGCCGACGGCCGGCGAGTGGATCTTGTCGGCCAGGGGCATGTACATGGTCCAGCCGAACGCGGCCGCACCACCCGGGGTGAGGAAGCCCGAGAGCATGATCGTGCCGCCGACGGCGAACAGCCAGTAGCCCAGGGCGTTCAGGCGCGGGAAGGCGACGTCGGGGGCGCCGATCTGCAGCGGCATGATGTAGTTCGCGAACCCGATCACGATCGGGGTTCCGTACAGCAGCAGCATGACCGTGCCGTGCATGGTGAACAACTGGTTGAACTGCTCGTTCGACAGGAACTGCATGCCCGGGACGAAGAGCTCCGCCCGGATGAGCAGGGCCATGAGCCCGCCGATGAAGAAGAAGACGAAACAGGTGACGATGTACATCAGGCCGAGCAGCTTGTGATCGGTCGTCGTCATCATCTTCCACACGAACGAACCCGGCCGGGCGGTGCCCGTGGGTACGCCCGGTGGATGGTCGAGATCGTCGACCGGCTTGGGGGCCACTGCGGTCATAAGGGTCCTCCTGAACGCCTCACCCGACGCCGTGGGTCGAACCACCGACCCCACGTCGAACGCAAAGGAATAGTGCGTGAGCGCAATCCTAACCCTCCGCTGAGAACCTCGACCACTCACCCCGCCGAACTCCGCACGAGGGGTCATCTGCGGGAATCCGGGCTCGCCACGACACGCCCGAAACGACGCGCGGACCCGCCCCGACCTCCGGCTCGATGGGCGCGGACGACCCATCTCCTAGGCTCTCTCCCATGACCGATCACGCGCCGAGCCGACCCCGTCCCCGCGAACGGGGGTACCCTGCCCTCCCCGTGCGGGTCGCGGTGCGGTTCGCGGGCCCGCTCGCTGCGGGACTGGTGCTCGCGGGCTGCGGGCCCTCCCCCGTCGACATGGTCGAGCACCCCGTCACCACGACCCCCACACGGATGGCCGGCGAGGAACTCCAACGCTCCGCCGAGCCCGAGGAATCGTGCGCTCCCGCGCCGGTGCCCGCCGAGTCCCCCGGCTCCGGAACGCGCGGGGTCGCCTCCGGGGGTGCCGATCCCGGGCAGGTGGAGGTACCGCGGTCACCGGAGCGGATCCTGGCGCTCGGGGCCGGGGCCGTGGACGTCGCGTGTGCCCTGGGGTTACAGGACCTCGTCATCGGAACGTCCGGCCTGCCCGGTGACGCCGAGGTCTTCCTCCCCGCTCCCCTCGTCGGACTCCCGGACCTCGCGATCACCGGTGACTCCGGTGCGGACGAGGCCGCGACCGCGGCCCGTGAGCTCCGCCCCGATCTGATCGTGCTGGCCGACGCCACCGATCCGGGCCCGGCCGTCGCACGGGCCCTGGCGGAGGTGGCACCGACCGTGGTCTACGACCCGGACCCCCTGAGGTGGACGGACGCCACCGAGGCGATCGCCGACGCCTACGGCCG
>JBKBUP010000249.1:0-3480 GCA_046289795.1 Dietzia sp.
TCATCCGCAACGAGCGTCCCCACATCGAGGACGAGGTGATGGCCGGACTCCAGTACTACGAGGCCACACTCCTCGAGGTGATCCCGCCGCTCAACGCCCAGATCGACGAACGCCTCGGGTGCGAGGGCCGCGCGGTGGTGCGTCCCGGTTCGTGGATCGGTGGCGACCGTGACGGCAACCCCTACGTCACCGGCGACGTGGTGCGGTTCGCCACCGACCGGGCGGCCGAGCTGCTCCACGGCCACTACGCCGAGCAGTTGCGCCTACTCGAACGTGAGTTGTCGATGTCGGCCCGGATCGTGGAGGTCGACTCCGGGATAGCGGAGCTGGCCGACTCCCTCACGGACACCGAGGTCGAGGGGAGCCCGGCGCGGGAGGACGTGCCGTTCCGCCAGGCGGTCCGGGTGGTCCGTCGCCGACTGGCCGCACGGGCCCGCGCGACCGGGTCGTCGCTGCCCCGTTCGGTGCTGCTGTCCGCCGGGCGACTGATCGGTCTGGACGACGACCCCCCGTACGCCGATCCGGAGGAGATGGCGGCGGACCTCGAGACGATCGACGCCGGGCTGTCCGCGGTGGGGTCCGACCTGCTTCGCGCCCCTCGCCTGCGGGACCTGCGGTGGGCGCTGAACTCGTTCGGGTTCCACCTCCAGTCACTGGACATGCGCCAGAACTCGGAGTCACACGAAGAGCTGCTCACAGAGATGTTCGCCATCGCCGGGGTGACCGAGGACTACGCGGCTCTCGACGAGGACGCCCGCGTCGAGCTCCTGCTCGGCGAGCTCTCCCACGATCGGCCGCTGCTGGGCGCCCGGGCCGAGCTCTCGGAGTTCGCGGCCAAGGAGATGGGTGTGCTTCAGGCCGCCGCGGAGGCGGTCTCCGCGCTCGGTCCCGATGTGGTGCCGCACTACATCGTGTCGATGTGCGGGTCGGTCTCCGACCTGCTCGAACCCGCCGTGCTCCTCAAGGAGGTCGGCCTGTTCTCCGGTAGCCCGGACGAACCCCGGTCGACCGTGCGCCTCATCCCGCTGTTGGAGACCATCGACGACCTCGCCGGCGGTGCCCGGATTCTCGACGCGGTTCTGGCCCTTCCACAGTTCCGCGCGCTGGTCCGCTCCCAGGACGACGTGCTCGAGGTCATGCTCGGGTACTCGGACTCCAACAAGGACGGCGGGTACCTCGCCGCCAACTGGTCGCTGTACGAGGCCGAGCTCGCGCTCGTCGACACGGCCGCCCGCGCCGACGTGCACCTGCGCTTCTTCCACGGTCGCGGCGGGGCCGTGGGACGCGGAGGCGGCAACTCCTACGACGCGATCCTCGCGCAGCCGCCGGGCGCGGTGCAGGGGGCGTTGCGGATCACCGAACAGGGCGAGATCATCTCCGCCAAGTACTCGGAGCCCGTCCGCGCCCGCCGCAACCTCGAGGCGCTCGTGGCGGCCACGCTCGAGGTCTCGCTACTCGACGTCGAGGGCCTGGGTGACGACGCGGAGCAGGCCTACGCGGTGATGGCCGCGCTCGCCCGACTCGGCCGCGAGGCCTACGCCGAGCTGGTGCACGAGGACCCGGGCTTCATCGAGTACTTCACCACCTCCACCCCGCTCAGCGAGATCGGCGAGCTCAACATCGGTTCGCGCCCCACGTCGCGCAAGCAGACCTCCACGGTCGACGACCTGCGCGCGATCCCGTGGGTGCTGTCGTGGTCGCAGTCCCGCGTCATGCTGCCCGGCTGGTTCGGCGTCGGTTCCGCGCTGCGGCGCTGGGTCGAGGACGGCGGAGGTGACACCGGCGGTAGCGCGCACGGTGACGGCGACACCGCCGCCGGGGGGACGGACAGCGAGGAACGGTTGGCGACCCTCCGGCGCCTGTACCGGGACTGGCCGTTCCTCCGCACCACGCTGTCCAACATGGCGCAGGTCATGGCCAAGGCCGATATGGGCCTGGCCGCCCGGTACGCCGAGCTGGTGCCGGACGCCGAGGTGGGGAGGCGGATCCACGGGGTGATCTCCGACGAGTTCGACCTCACCCGCGAGATGCTGCTGGCCGTGACCGGGCAGGAGACCATGCTGGACGACAATCCGGCGCTCGCCCGCTCGGTCCGTAACCGGTTCCCCTATCTCGAACCGCTCAACGTGCTGCAGGTGGAATTGCTGCGGCGCTACCGCGCGGGCGACCGGGACCCGGACGTGCGGACGGGCATCCAACTGACGATGAACGGCCTGGCCACCGCGCTGCGGAACTCGGGCTGAGCGGCGGCGCGCCGCACGCCCGGCGTCCCTACCGCAGTTGCCGCTGCGTGAGCGGGATGAGCAGCACACACACCACCGCCAGGGCCGCGATCCAGGGCACCGGACCGCCGAGTCGGGAGAGCACCGCGAGCACGTACGGCGTCGCCATCCCGAGGTAGGCCAGGACGTAGAACACGGCCACGAGCCCGGCGTGGTCGCGGGGCCCGGACTGGAACTCCACCTCCACCAGTCCGGCCACCAGCAGTGTCGCGTAGCCCGCACCCAGCAGGACCGCGACGGGCAGGAGCCACAACGCGCGGCCCGGGAGGTCGGGCGATGCGGCGAGCGCGGCCCCGGCGGCCATGCCCAGCGCGGCCGCCGACAGTCCCATCACCGGGGGCCGGGACGGCGGCGAGGCCGAGGCGAGCCGGCGCACGGTAGGCTGGACCAGGACCCCGGCGCCGAGCGTGACGCCCACCATGACCCCGGCGTACGCGGTCGGCAGCCCTCCCGCGTCCCCTCCGAGCAGATCCGCCAGTACGGCGAACGACATGCTGGCGCAGCCGAACACCAGCGGCGCCCAGGGGGCGACCCCCAGTAGGAACCTGCGGGTGCCCGCACTGGCGGGGATGAGCCCCGTCGAGCCGGAGCCCCCGTGCGGCCGGTACGGATCGGCGGCGTTCCAGGCGGCCACCAGCGCGATCGCCCCGAGCACCAGGTGGGGCAGGTAGGGCGACACCATGGGAGCGGGAGCGAACTCGCCCACCAGGCCCCCGACCAGACCACCCAGCCCGAATCCGCCGGTCAGGGCGATCGCGGCCCGCCGCGCGCCGGTCCCGGGCGGGGCGCCCGCGGAGAGCTCCCGCACCCAGGCGCTTCCCGCACCGAACGCGGCGCCGGACGCGAGCCCGGCCAGGAAGCGGCCGAGGTACAGCCACAGCGGGTCCTGCGGACCGAACAGCATCAGGACCGTGGCGACCAGGGACAGGACGAGGACCGGCCGCATGAGCACGCGTCGACCGTGGGCGTCGGACCACCGGCCCGCCACGAGGAGTGTCGGCAGCAGCCCGACGATGTACACGCTGAACATCGCGGTGACGTCGGACTGTCCGAGCCCCTGCTCCTCGCGGTAGAGGAACAGCAGTGGCGCGAACTGGTTGGCGCCCCACCCCACGGCGAACACCGCGAGCGCGGCACGCACCCATGCGCGATCGGTAGACGGACTTGTCATGTGGCAGAACCTATCGCCCGATCGTCA
>JBKBUP010000250.1:0-3475 GCA_046289795.1 Dietzia sp.
CATTGGTGCCGGTCGCGCGCGCGCTCGCAGCGACGCGCCTGGCCTGCCTGAACGAGGTCCACCTCGATGCCCGCGAGGCGGTCGACCAGCGCGCCGGGGGGAGGTCGCGTGAGCGCGACGATGAGGACCGCGAGGGCGATGTCCCCGGTGGAGCCGACGAACCACCCGTGGGCGGGACCGCTTCCGACCTCGGCCGTGCCGGTCTTGCCGCCGAGTCCGGGGATCGAGTTCGCGGCCGTGGCCGTGCCCGACCGCACCGTCTGCTCCATGTAGCGGCGCAGGGTGTCCACGACCCCCGGATCCAGCGGTTCCGGGGAATCGTTGGCGTCGGCGGGCATCCCGTCGATCACGTGCGGCAGGACCATCTGCCCACCGTTCGCCAGTGAGGCCGTCATGACGGCCATGCCGAACGGGCTGGCCAACACCTCGCCCTGCCCGATCGCCGCCTCCACACGGGCCGGGCCCTGCTCGGTGACGGGTACCGAACCGGTGAAGGCGTGGACGTCCAGGCCGGGAGCGAAGAACCCGACCCCCAGACCGAGCTTCGCGGCCGTGTCCCTCATGGCCTCCGGTGCGAGCCGGTCGCTGATCACGGCCTGGCTGGTGTTGCACGAGCGGGCGAACGCGATCTCCAGCGGGACCGGGCCCAGTTCGAAGTCGTCGTCGTTCGGGATCGTTCGACCCGACACGGTGACCGAGGCCGGGCAGGGCACGACCTCGTCCGGGCCGACGACTCCGGCCTCGAGCGCGGCGGCCGTGGTGACGATCTTGAACGTCGACCCCGGCGGGAACCGGCCCTGCATGGACACCGGCCCCTGCTGGTCGGCGGTGGAGTTCTGTGCCACGGCCAGGATTCCGCCGGTGGAGGGTTGGATCGCGACGATCGACGCGGCCAGAGCGGAGCCGTCCACCGCCTGTTGCGCGGCCCGCTGCATCGAGATCTGCAGGGTGGAGACCAGGTCGTCGACCTGCCCGGCCGGGGCGCTCCCCAGTTCGATCGGCTCCGCATCGGGGTTGACGATCTCCGCGGACCAGCCGCCCACCCCCTGCAGGGCCTCCGTCCAGGCGTTCGGTAGTCCGTCCAGCACTGGTGCGTCGAGGCTTCGGTCGGTGCGGATGAGCTGCCCCTGCTCCGGCAGGTTCACGCCCGCGACCGCGGCGAGCTGCTCCCGGATCGGCTCGATGTCCTCGGGGCGCAGTGCCACCACCTGGTACGGCTGGTCGCCGGCCTCGGCCATGCCGTCACGGATCGACTGCCCGGTGATCGTCGGGGCGGCCGCGTTCACCAGGGCCGCGACCGCGTCCGCCGACTCCACCGCCTCCGGCGCCAGGGTCACCGCAGTGACCGGGGTCCACTGCATGAGCGGTTCACCGGTGCGGTCGAGGATGTCCGTGTCGTAGTCGAGGACCTCGGCGAAGACCAGTTGACCTCCGGGGGCGAGGCGGGTGTCGAGGATCGTCGGCGCCCACTCGACCTTCCAGTCCTCGCCGATCTTGGTGGTCCGCGCCTCGCCGGTGGTCGTGACGATGCGCGGGGAAGTCTCTGCCGCGGGGGTCCCGCCGGCCGGGTCGGAGCCGGCCTCGTCGTCGTCACCGCCTGTTCCGACGTCTCCACCCGTTCCGTCGTCTTCACCCGGAGCTCCCATGTCCCAGGTGATCTCCACCGCCACCGGGTCCCGGTCCGGGCGGTCCCCGCCCGCGGTGGTCGCGGAGATCGTGGGCATCCCCATCCCCTCCACGCTCGCCACGAGCTGCTCCTCCGCGGCGGCCGGGTCGGTGGTCAGCTCCACCGCGGCGGGCAGGTTTCCCCTGCTCAGCTCGTCGAGGAAGCGATCGAGCTCATCGGCGCCCGTGTCGCCGGTCAGCGCCGCACACCCGGCGCCGGTCAGGGCCACGGCCATGGCCGCCGCGACGAGTCCGGTGGCGTGACCGAACCGGCGGCGAGCGCTGCTGGGGTACCGGCGGCGAAGTGGCGTGTGCGTCATCACTCCACGAAACCAGAAACGGGGCCCCACCGCACCGCACGGGCCGTACGCCCGTCCGACTTCCAGGGAACTCACAGCCAACCCGGAGCAGGCTCACGACTACGGCTCCTAGCGTCTGGATCAGTCCCGCCGGCAGGAGCCGGTGTGCCAGACCCCCGGAGGCCCCGATGTTCACCAACCGACGATCCCGCTCAGCGGCCACCCCCGACCGCTCCGACCACGGAGTCCACGACCACGATCTGGGCCTCGGCTACGACCTCTCCGTGATGAGTCGGCGCGCGGCTCTGCGCGGGCTGCTCGGCGCCGCCGGGGTGGGGGCGGTGGGTCTGACGGTGGGGTGCGCGACCGACTCGACTTCCGGGGCCGCCGCCTCCGGCACCTCCACGACCACCGCCGCCGGTTCGCCCGCGGCATCGGCGGGCGAGTGTGTGGAGGCGGCACCCGGGGAGACCGCCGGCCCCTATCCGGGCGACGGGTCCAACGGACCGAACGTGCTGATCGAATCAGGGGTCCACCGCTCGGACATCACGTCGAGCTTCGGCGGGATGACCGGCACCGCCGAGGGTGTCCCCATGCGCCTGACGATGAACCTGCAGGACCTGACGAGCGACTGTGCTCCGGGCGCGGGGATGGCGGTCTACGTCTGGCACTGCGACCGCGAGGGCCGCTACTCCCTCTACAGCGAGGGTGTCACCGACCAGAACTACCTCCGGGGTGTCCAGACCGCCGACGAGTCCGGCCGCGTCGAGTTCACCAGCATCTTCCCCGCCTGCTACTCGGGCAGGTGGCCGCACGTGCACTTCGAGGTATACGACACCCTGGCCTCGGCCGTCGCCGGGGAGAACGCGCGGCTCACCTCGCAGATCGCCCTGCCCGCCGCGGTCTCGGACGACGTCTACGCCCACGACCCCGGGTACGCGGCCTCGGTCCGCAACATGTCCGGGGTGAGCCTGGCGTCCGACACGGTCTTCGCCGACGGGTGGGACGCGCAGATGCCCGAGGTCATCGGCACCCCGGCCGACGGCTACCGGGTCACGATCACGATCGGTGTCGCCGCCGCGGAGGACAACGCCGCGGGCGGACCCGGCGATGCGGGGATGCCGGCCTCGCCGCCCCCGGACCGCGGTGGCGAGGCGTCCCCGTCCCCGTAGGCTCGGCCCCCATGACCAGCAGTCGACCCGACCCGGTGCCGTACCCGGTGACCGATCCCGTAGCGGCGAGGCGGACCGCCCCCGACGTGGTCAGGACCGGATCGTCCCCCGTGACCTCCGGCCTCGCGCGCGTCATGGACGACCTCGTGCGCATCCCGGGCACCAGGTACCGCGTGGGACTGGACCCGGTGATCGGGCTGGTGCCCGTCGTGGGCGACGCGCTGGGGACCGTGGTCGCGGCCGCGGTGCTGACCGAAGCGATCCGCAACCGGGTCCCGGTCCACATCCTGTTCCGCATGGGGTGGAACTACCTCGTCGACGCGGTGCTCGGCGTGATCC
>JBKBUP010000251.1:0-3441 GCA_046289795.1 Dietzia sp.
CGACTCGGCTCTGCAGAAGGCGGTGGACGACGCCCTCGCCGCCCAGCCGGACATCGCGGAGAAGATCCGTTCCGGGAAGGTTCAGGCCGCCGGCGCGATCGTCGGAGCGGTCATGAAGGCCACCCGCGGCCAGGCGGACCCGGCGCGGGTCAAGGAGCTCGTGATCGCCGCCTGCGGCTAGGCGACATCATCGCCGCCGAGCCGGTGTCGGGTCCGCCACGCGAGCGCTCGGATGAGGCTCAGGTCCGTGCGTCCCCACCGCCGCCACCGGACCGGGGCAGGATGACGGCGCGGTCGTCGGTGGGGACCGGGGAGCCACCGCGCTTGTTGGTGGTTCCGCCGAGCAGCACGCCGTCACCGACCGCCGCCAGACCGGTGATGCGTCCGTAGCGGCCCTCGGCGAGGGCCTCGGGCTGTCCACGCGCCGCCCCGCCCGCGAGGGGGAGGGTGTCTGCGCGCTCACCGTCCGGCAATGCGAGTGCGAGGGCGTCCTCGGCCGCGGCGCACCCTCCAGCCGATCGCTGGTCGGGCCAGGTCCAGATGATCCGATCGGGCGTCCGGATCACAGCGCCGCGGTCGGTGACGGCCGAGAGGTAGAGGTCTGACCGGTGGGTGCAGAGTCCGCTGATCCGGCCCAGGTCGCGGGCGACTATCTCCGGGTCGTCCGCGAGCCCGATCCCCCTGAACCCGGGGAACCTCACCAGCTCGGAGCCCACGCCCACCGTCAGGACATCGTCGACGAACGCGAGGCCCCCGGTCTCCGCGGGGGCGAGCTCGGCCACCGTCCTGGGTGCGTCCCCGCGCGCGAGTCGTTCGACCCTGGACGGGCCGTCGCCGACGACGAGGAGATACACCAGTCGGTCCTGGGCGAAATCCGGGGAGGGCGTGACCGCAGCCACGCGCCCTCCCCGCGGATCGACTCTGCCGAAGTCCTCGGGGGGTGCGTCGATCGAGACGATCTTGACGCCGCCCGTCGATTCGGCGACCAACGCCTTCTCGCCGAGGCCGGCGACCGCGACGGCCGGCTCGAGGCACGTCGCGATGACGGCGGGGTCCGGGTCCACGCACGGGCCGGGTTCCGGGGTCGCGTCCGGTTGGTCCGGGCGCGGAGAGGAGGAGGGTGGTGGTACGCCGGGCGGGCTGGACGGCGGGGCCGCCCCCATCCCCGGGCCGGGGGCGGGGGTGAAGGGGGCCTCGAGGCGATCGTCGAATCTCGCGCACCCGGCCATGGTGACGGCCAGGACCACCAGCAGCGAGAGCGATCTCATGACGACAAGACTACGGTGCGCCGTGTCCTGGGTGCGGGTGCCCGGGTAGCGGCCTATGGTCGGATGGTGACTTCCTCAAAGCCCGGAGACGACGCCCGTACCGAGATCATCCACGACGTCGACTACCCGCTCGACGTCCCCAACGCGACGGGGTCCGGTTCCGGCCCGGGGACCGCGGACTCGGCGACCACGGCCTTTCCCGCGGCGGGCCGGACGGACTACTCGCAGTTCTCGGAGTCAGGGGGTTACGACCCGGCGGCGCCGTTGCCGTTCGGCGACCAGCCCACGACGATCGAGCCCTCCCCCCGCGACGAGATCACGCGGCGTGGCACGACCGACTTCGGACTGTTCCTCCTCCGTATCGCCGTGGGCGTCCTCCTGGCGATGCGTGGTCTGCAGAAGCTCTTCGGCCTGTTCGGTGGTCCGGGAATCGACGGGTTCACGCAGACCCTGACCGAGTCGGGATTCGAACAGGCCCGGGTCCTCGCGATAGCCGGCGGTGCCGTCGAACTGGTCGCGGGCGTCCTGCTGGTGGTGGGTCTGGCCACGCCGGTCGCGGCGGCCGGGCTGCTCGGCATCGTCGGATTGGGCATCGCGGTCCGGCTGACGAGCGGTGACCCCATGCCGCTGCTCGGGGAGACCACCCGTGGGCTCGAGACCTCCGTCCTGTACGCCGCCGCCCTGCTCACGCTTCTCTTCGCGGGAGCCGGACGCTGGTCCGCCGACCGCAGGTGGCGCTGGTCGCACCGTCCCCGGTTCAGCGGTGTGATCTGGTTGCTGCTGGCCGTGATCGCGGCCGGAGTGATCTGGTACCTGCTCAACGGCACCAATCCGTTGACGTCCACCACCGACAGCCCCGCGGTGACCGCGGGCTGATCAGCCGGGCCGATCAGCCCGGGGAGGTCAGTCGGGCAGGATGCGGACAGCACCCTTGTCGGCGGAGGACGCCATGGAGGCGTACGCCCGCAGCGCGGTGGAGACCTTCCGGTCGCGGTTGCCCGGACGCCAGGGGAGAGCGCCCTTCTCGGCCCGGCGACGGTCCAGCTCGTCGTCGTCGACATCCACCGAGATGGAGCGCGTGGCGACGTCGATCGTCACCACGTCACCGTCCCGGATCAGGCCGATCGGGCCGCCCGCGGCGGCCTCGGGGGCGATGTGTCCGATGGACAGGCCCGACGAGCCCCCCGAGAATCGGCCGTCCGTGATGAGAGCGCACTTGGTGCCCAGGCCCGCGCCCTTGATGAACGCGGTGGGGTGGAGCATCTCCTGCATCCCCGGGCCGCCCGCGGGACCCTCGTAGAGCACCACGAGGACCTCCCCGGGCTGCAGGGTCTTGCCCAGGATCACCGACACCGCCTGCTCCTGGGACTCGACGACCCGGGCCGGTCCACTGAAGTGGAAGTTGTCCTCGGAGACGCCGGCGGTCTTGAACACGGACCCGTCCGGGGCGATGTTGCCGCGGAGCACGGCCAGCCCGCCCTCGGCCGTCGCGGGGTGCTCGACGGAGTGGATGCACCCGTTGACGGCGTCCGTGTCCAGGGACTCCCAGCGGTTGTCCGTGGAGAACGGCTCGATGGTGCGGACGCCGCCGGGCGCGGCGTGGAACAGCTCGATCGCCTTCTCGGTGGCGGTGCCGCTACGGATGTCCCAGTCCGCGACGTACTGCTCGAGGGACGGGGAGTGGACCGAGTGGACGTCGGTCTCGAGCAGTCCACCCCGGAACAGCTCGCCGAGGATCGCCGGGATGCCGCCGGCCCGGTGGACGTGCTCCATGTAGTAGTCCGAATTGGGCGCGACCTTTGCCAGACACGGCACGCGGCGGGAGATCTGCTCGATGTCGTGCAGGTCGAAGTCGACCTCGCCCTCCCGGGCCGCGGCGAGGATGTGGAGCACGGTGTTGGTGGAACCCCCCATGGCCACATCGAGCGTCATGGCGTTGGCGAAGGCCTCCCTGGTGGCCACCGACCGGGGCAGGACCGACTCGTCCTCCTCGCGGTAATAGCGCTTGCACAGGTCCACGATGACCCGTCCGGCCTCGGCGAACAGTTCGCGGCGGGCACTGTGGGTGGCCAGGGTCGAACCGTTGCCCGGTAGGGAGAGCCCCAGCGCCTCGGTGAGGCAGTTCATGGAGTTGGCGGTGAACATGCCCGAGCAGGAGCCACAGGTGGGGCAG
>JBKBUP010000252.1:0-3410 GCA_046289795.1 Dietzia sp.
GGTTACGAGACCTACGAGTTCGACGTGGTGACCGGGACGGGCAGCGACTGCTACGACCGGTTCGTCATCCGCGTCGACGAGATGAAGGAGTCGCTGAAGATCGTCGAGCAGTGCCTGGACCGGCTCGAACCCGGCCCGGTGATGGTCGACGACCCCAAGATCGCGTGGCCCGCCCAGCTCAAGGTGGGGCCCGACGGCCTGGGCAACTCCGCCGAGCACGTCCGCCACATCATGGACAGCTCGATGGAGGCCCTCATCCACCACTTCAAGCTGGTCACCGAGGGGTTCCCCGTGCCCCCGGGACAGGTGTACGTGCCGGTCGAATCGCCCCGCGGCGAGCTGGGAGTGCACATGGTCTCGGACGGCGGCACCCGCCCGTACCGGGTCCACTACCGGGACCCGTCGTTCACCAACCTGCAGGCGGTGGCCGCGATGTGCGAGGGCGGGATGCTCGCCGACGTGATCGCCGCCGTCGCCAGCATCGACCCGGTGATGGGGGGTGTGGACCGATGAGCAGCGAACCGGTCTTCCTCGAGTTCGGTCAGAAGCCCGACGAACCGGGCGCGATCGTCCGCCCGGGCGCGCGGCTGACGTACCCGGACGAGGTCCGGGAACGGTTGGCGGCCGATGCCGTCGAGATCGTGGCCCGCTACCCGCAGGACAGGTCGGCACTGCTGCCGCTGCTGCACCTCGTGCAGGCCGAGGACGGTCACATCACCCCGGCCGGCATCGAGTTCTGTGCGCAGGTGCTCGACCTGACCGCGGCAGAGGTGATGGGCGTGGCCACGTTCTACTCGATGTACCGCCGCACGCCGACGGGCGACTACCTGGTGGGCGTGTGCACCAACACGCTCTGCGCGGTGATGGGCGGCGACGAGATCTTCGCCTCCCTCACCGAGCACCTGGACCTCGACGGCTCCGGCACCACGGACGACGGCCGGGTGACCCTCGAGCACATCGAGTGCAACGCCGCCTGCGACTACGCCCCGGTGGTGATGGTCAACTGGGAGTTCTTCGACGACCAGACCCCGGCCTCGGCCAGGAAGGTGGTCGACGACCTGCGGTCCGGGCGGCCCGTGACCCCCAGCCGCGGCGCCCCGATGTGCACCTTCCGCGAGACCGCTCGCATCCTCGCCGGCTTTCCCGACACGCGCCCCGGCGCCAACGACGGCGCACCGGGCGGGCCCACCCTGACCGGCCTCCGCGCCGCGCGGGAGGGCGGGATGCAGGCGCCCGCCCCTCCCGAGACCCAGACCTCCGCACGCTCCGACGAGGAGGCCTGACATGCCGCTCGCGCCGTACCTCAGCCGCTACTGGGACGCTCCCGAGAGCTGGACCCTCGAGACCTACCTGGCCAACGACGGCTACGTGGGTCTGCGACACGCCCTGGCCTCCGGCCCGGACGAGGTCATCTCCACCGTGCTCGACGCGGGACTGCGCGGCCGCGGCGGGGCGGGTTTCCCCACCGGCCGCAAGTGGGGCTTCATCCCGCAGGCCCCCGGCCCCGGCACCCCCGAGGATCCCGAGGCCTCCGACCCCGGCGCCAAACCCCACTACCTGGTGGTCAACGCCGACGAGTCCGAGCCCGGCACCTGCAAGGACATGCCCCTCATGCTGGCCACACCCCACGTGCTGATCGAGGGCATGGTGATCGCGGCCTACGCGATCCGCGCCTCCCACGCGTTCATCTACCTGCGTGGCGAGGTGGTGCCGGTGCTGCGCCGACTGCAGAGCGCGGTCTCCGAGGCGTACGAGGCCGGATACCTGGGTCGGGACATCCTGGGCAGCGGGTTCGACCTGGACATCGTGGTCCACGCGGGCGCCGGGGCCTACATCTGCGGCGAGGAGACCGCGCTCCTCGACTCCCTCGAGGGCCGGCGCGGGCAGCCACGGCTGCGTCCACCGTTCCCCGCCGTCGCGGGCCTCTACGCCTGTCCGACCGTGGTCAACAACGTCGAGTCCATCGCGAGCGTGCCGTCGATCCTCCAGAACGGCCCCGAATGGTTCCGCTCGATGGGTTCGGAGAAATCCCCCGGGTTCACGCTGTACTCACTGTCCGGCCACGTCGCCCGGCCCGGGCAGTACGAGGCGCCGCTCGGGATCACCCTGCGCGAGCTCCTGGACCACGCCGGCGGGATCCGGGAGGGGCACACCCTCAAGTTCTGGACCCCCGGCGGTTCCTCCACCCCGATCCTCACCGACGCCCAGCTGGACATGCCCCTGGACTACGAGGGCTGCGCGGCCGAGGGTTCCATGCTCGGCACCAAGGCGCTGCAGATCTTCGACGACACGACCTGCGTGGTGCGGGCCGTGCTGCGCTGGTCGGAGTTCTATGCCCACGAGTCCTGCGGCAAGTGCACCCCCTGCCGCGAGGGCACCTTCTGGCTGGTGCAGATCATGCGGCGGCTCGAGGACGGCAGCGCCACGGAAGGCGACCTGGACCGGCTGCTCGACATCTCGGACAACATCCTCGGCAAGTCGTTCTGCGCGCTCGGCGACGCCGCGGCCACCCCGATCATCTCCTCCATCCGTCTCTTCCGCGACGAGTACCTGGCCCACGTCCCGGACGGCTGCCCCTTCGACCACAGCAGATCCACCGTCTTCGCCCGGACCGAGGAGGTGGCCCGATGACCACCGGACACCCCACGCCTGGCGGCGCGAACTACCCCACGGGCGACGACACCGGTGACCCCGTGGACAACAAGATCACCCCGCGTGCCGACGACACCGTCGCCGATCTGACGCCCGGTCAGGACGAGGAGCTGGTCACCCTCACCGTCGACGGCCACCGGGTCTCCGTGCCCGCGGGCACGCTGGTGATCCGCGCCGCCGAGCGCGTCGGGGTGCAGATCCCGCGGTTCTGCGATCACCCGCTGCTCGAGCCGGCCGGCGCGTGCCGACAGTGCATCGTGGAGGTCGAGGGCGCTCCCAAGCCCGTGACCTCCTGCACCAGCCCGGTCACCGAGGACATGGTGGTACGCACCCAGTTCACCTCAGAGATCGCGGACAAGGCCCAGCGCGGGGTGATGGAACTACTGCTGATCAACCACCCGCTGGACTGCCCCGTCTGCGACAAGGGCGGCGAGTGCCCGCTACAGAACCAGGCGCTGGCCAGCGGTCACGGCCACTCCCGGTTCACCGAGGTCAAGCGCACCTTCCCCAAGCCGATCGCGATCTCGTCGCAGGTCCTGCTCGACCGCGAGCGTTGCGTGATGTGCGCCCGGTGCACCCGGTTCTCGGACCAGATCGCGGGCGACCCCTTCATCGACCTGATGGAACGCGGCTCC
Organism: Dietzia sp.; assembly: GCA_046289795.1. GTDB lineage: Bacteria > Actinomycetota > Actinomycetes > Mycobacteriales > Mycobacteriaceae > Dietzia. Next base: position 3,288 of record JBKBUP010000252.1, read on the forward strand.
CAGCAGCAGGTGGGCGTCTACGGGAACGAGCCGTTCGAGTCGTACTTCTCCGGCAACACCGTCCAGATCTGCCCGGTCGGGGCGCTCACCGGGGCCGCGTACCGCTTCCGGGCGCGTCCGTTC
>JBKBUP010000253.1:0-3378 GCA_046289795.1 Dietzia sp.
ACCCTGCCCGTGGACCTGGATCCGGTCTCCCTGCTCGTGGTGCCGCACCTGGACCGCATCTACGCGGAGATGGGGAGGCTGTGCAGCGACCGCGAGGGCGACCCCCACCGGTGGGTCAACCCGGAGTTCCACGGCTGGTGGGCCGCACGCGGCTTCCGCATCAACGTGGACGTGGCTACCGGGAGGTTGACCGGACTCGATGACTTCCTGCGGCACTTCTACGGCAGCTACCACCCTTTCCACAACGGCAACCAGCCGCTGATCCACCCGCAGCCCGCCGGCGTGGCCGTGACCGACAGTTCCGCGCGGTTCGTGGGCTGGCACGCCATCACGATCCTGCGCGTCGCGCTGGATCCGGACGAGACCATGCGCGTCTACTTCTTCAACCCCAACAACGACAGCGGCCAGGACTGGGGCAACGGCGTGGTGGTGAGCACCGCCGGCAACGGCGAGCGGTTCGGCGAGTCGTCGCTGCCGTTCGAGCAGTTCGCCTCGCGGCTGTACATCTTCCACTTCGACGCCCTCGAGCCCGGCGAGACCGGATCGGTGACGGCGGAGGAGATCGCCCGGGTGACCGAGTACATCCACTCCAGTTGGGGCGCCGACCGGCTGCCGGAGATCTGAGCGTGCCGCGGTCCTGACGCGAGCCCGCTGGCGCCAGCTCATAGCTGCTGCGACCCGTCGCCAGTGAGCACATTGAACCTGGCAGAGGCGCATATCCTCACGGCCTAAATCGTGATACGTTTTCTGGGTGAAAGTCGTGATCTACGCCTCCGCGCGCCGGCACGGCATCACAGACACCGAGATCAGGGCCGTTCTCGAGCATCCGATTGTTCGATATCGTTTGGCGCCCCGTTCAGGCCCTCAGGCGACTTGTCCGATGGCGTCAGCCGTAGTCAGAGAACGCAGCGGGAGGAATGATGAGCGAGACAGGTGATCTTGAAGCGCACTATGCGCGTCTCGCGGACGCCGTAGAGGCCGGCGAGTACGACGTGCTCGATTCTTCAGCGGAGGTCCGCCCGGACTACCGCCACGGTCGGCCCCGGCGAGGGGATGCAGTCGAGGAGACCCGTCCTCTCGCTGTTCGCCTCACTGATTCCGATCGGCGCCGTCTGGCGGACTATGCCGAGCGGACAGGGCAGCCGATGAGTGCCGTCATCCGAGCGGCCATCGATGAGTACCTGGGTAGGCACCCGGCCGCCTAGCGTGCTGCCGGAGATCTGAACCCGGCTACGCCCGAGGCGCCGCCGTATGCGATCCGGGCCATGCGCCAGTATGTGACCATTACCACATGGCCCTCGCCCTTCCGCACGCTCCCAGCCGACTGGCCTTTGGTGCGGACATGCCCCAGAGCGCCGAGGTGGTCACCGGATGGCATTACGGTTGGCGGGTGCGGCAGGGCTCGGACTCCGATGCCTACCGCGTCCGGCGGTACGAGATCGCGGACACCGAGGTGGTCTACTGCGACGCGCCGCCGTGCTGCGGTACCCGGACCAGCGGGGACATCGACGGCGTCGACGACAGCCGAATCGGACTGTTGATCGTGACGGCAGGACGCGAGCGGGTCGAGGTCGGGGGAGCCGCCGCCGAGATCGGGCCCGGGCAGGCGTTCCTGTGGGACACCCGCGCGCAGGGGACCTTCGTGTGCGAAGCCGGCCTGACCAAGTACACGGTGTTCTTTCCGCGGGCGGTGCTCGAGGGCTGGACCCCGTACCTGGCCGACCTCCTCGAGGCGGGTCCTCTTCCGCCGGCGCGGACTCTCGCCATCAGGTCGCTCATCGGTGCGGTGGAGTCCACCTCCGATACCGATCTCGCCTCCCAGTCGGCCGCCCCGCTCGCCTCGGCGATGCGGGAACTGCTCTACCTGGCCGTCGACGGGCACGTGGTCACGCCGTCCGACCACTCGGTCGAGCGGTGGCGCCGCGCGATCGACCTGGTCGAGAGCCGTTTGCCCGCCTCGACCTCCGCCGAGGACGTGGCCGAGCACCTCCACGTCTCAGTCCGGGCGGTCTACCAGCTGTTCGCCGATCGGGGCACGACCCTGCGCAGCCACGTCCGCCGCCGGCGGCTGCACCGCGCGACGCGGGATCTGTCGGGCCACCCCGAGAGGACGATCGGCGAGATCGCCGCTGGGTGGGGTTTCGCCGATCAGGCCTCGTTCACTAAGGCCTACCGCGCGGAGTTCGGTGTGACCCCCGGTGCCCAGCGCAGGCGGCCGGCGTAGCGCGTACACCGCGCGTACACCGCGGAGCCATTACAGGCGTAGCGAGTTCCCTGCGCAGTGCGGTGGTTCTGCAGGGTACACCCGACGGTAGTGCCGACCGGCTGCAGTGGGTGACAAAAGAGTCTGCAGCCACGGCCATATCCACGGTGTGACGGCCGTCTCATACTCGGGGAGAAGGTCTTCCGACCCATCCATGTGAGACCCAGATCCGAAGGAGCACATCGTGCGCGAGGACATCCAGTTCGACACCGAGGACGGCACCACCCTGCGCGGCTGGTGGTACAAGGGCTCCGGCGACTCCCGGCCGGTCATCGTGATGGCCCACGGCTTCTCCGCCACCAAGGAGATGTACCTCGACGACTTCGCCGAGCACTTCCACGCCGGCGGCTTCGACGTCCTGGTCTACGACAACCGAGCCTTGGGGGCCAGCGACGGCCCGCGCCCCGCCGAGATCGATCCCCTCGAGCAGATCTCGGACTACCGCGATGCGATCACCTGGATCTCCACACAGGAGGGGATCGACCCCCACCGCATCGGCATCTGGGGATCGAGCTACAGCGGCGCGCATGTACTGGTGGTGGCGGCCAACGATCGCCGGGTTCGGTGCGTGGTGGCCCAGGTTCCCTTGGTCGACGGCCTGGCCAACGCCCGCCGGCTCATCCGCTCGGACATGTGGGACGGCCTCCGGGCGGGCTTCGACGCCGACCGCGTGGGCCGGCGAAACGGCGACGAACCCCTGACCATGGCAGTGACCTGGAAGGACTCGCCCGACGAGCCGTGCGTGCTTCCCACTCAGGACACCCACGACTTCTTCTTCGGCCCCATCCAGGAGCGCGCGACCACGTGGAGCAACGAGGTCACCCTGAGGTCGGTCGAGAAGTTCATCGAGTACGTCCCGGGTGCCTCGATCGACCGCATCTCGCCGACCCCGTTGATGATGGTCGTGGCCTCCGGTGACGTGCTGACCCCCGCTGACCTATCGCTCGAGGCGTTCGAACGGGCCCGCGAACCCAAGAAGGTCCTCGTGGTCCCCGGGGGCCACTTCGACGCCTACGTGGACGAGCAGTTCGAGATCTCGGCGCCCCAGCAACTCGACTGGTTCCGCACCCACCTCGGATGAACGGCGCGGGCCGGTTATCCCGCGTCCGCGCCTC
>JBKBUP010000254.1:0-3258 GCA_046289795.1 Dietzia sp.
CGGCCCCCTCTCGGGTGGGGCCGGGCGCGGCTGCTCTTGGGTGGATCCGTGTCGGAGGTCTCAGACGAGGGTCGTCAGACCTGGGTCACGGCATCTCGGTGGCGAGGAGTCGGGAATCGTCCGGCTCCGGGTCGGCGTGGATGACGTTCTTGCTCGACTCCGTCATGAGGATGATGCAGATCATCGACAGGATGGACAGCGCCGAGAGCATGATTCCGACACCGAACGTGTTTCCGGCGCCGATCATCGCGGCGGCGGCCAGCGGCGGCAGCGCGCCACCCAGGATGCCGGCCAGGTTGTACCCGAGTCCGGCACCGGTGTAGCGGTAGCGGGCCTCGAACAACTCGGGGAGCAGTGCGCCGGCCGGTCCGTACGCGATACCGAAGATGATCAGCGTGACGAACAGGACCACACCGAACGCGAAGGTCGAACCGGTGTCGAGGATCGGGAAGACGAACAGCGTCCACGGGATGGCCAGGCCGACCGAGGTGCCGATGACCTTCCTCCGGCCGATCTTGTCCGAGTACATCGCCGACAGCGCGATGGCGACACCGAAGACGAGCGCGGCGATCATGCCCATGCCGAGGACGAACGGACGCGAGTGCCCGAGGGTGGCGGTGGCGTAGTTGGTGAGGAACGACGTGCCCATGTAGAAGAGGGAGAACAGCGAGGTGAGCGCGCCACCGGCGATGAGGATCTCCTTCCACTGGAAGCGGATCGCATCGGCGAACGGCAGCGTCTTGGGGGCCGGAGCCCTGTTCGCGGCCTTGTCCGCAGCCTCGGTCGCGGCGGCTTCCTTGGCCTCTCGCGCCTGGGTCTGGCGGAAGACCGGGGTCTCCTCCACGGTCAGACGGATCCACAGACCGACCAGGACCAGCACGGCGGAGAGCAGGAACGGGATACGCCAGCCGTACTGCATGAAGGGGCTGTCGAGCTCGGCCCCGCCACCGGCGACGATGGAGAAGATCAGGAACGTGCCCGAGGAGAGGAAGAACGCGAAGGCCACGCCCAGCTGCGGCCACATCGCCATCATGCCGCGCTTGCCCTCGGGGGCGTACTCGGCGGTGAGCAGTGTGGCACCGGCCCACTCCCCACCGACCGCGAAGCCCTGGAAGAAGCGGCACACGACGAGCAGGGTCGGTGCCCAGATGCCGATGCCGCCCTCGAAGACTCCGAACGCTCCTGTGCTGTACCCGGGCAGCAGCCCGATGAACACGGTGGCGATACCCATGATGATGAGCGTCCACACGAGCGTGTTCTTGCGGCCGATGCGGTCACCGAAGTGACCGAAGATGGCCGCACCCACGGGGCGGGCGAAGAAGGCCACCGCGAAGGTGGCGAACGAGGACATCGTCGCCGTGGCGGGGTTCTGGTCGGGGAAGAACAGGGCGGGGAAGACCAGCGCGGCAGCGGTGCCGTAGATGAAGAAGTCGTACCACTCGATCGTGGTGCCGATCGAGGACGCCGCGGCGACCTTCTTCAGCGAGGTCCTCTGCTTGACCGGCGGAAGATTGGGGGACTGCGGGGCCGCGTCCCCCGGCGGGGTGTTCATGGACTGCGTCAAGACAACTCCAGTCGTGTCAGGTTCGCCGGATATCGGACCTCCGGCGAGGCGGGTGATCGCCGACGCGTCAGCGCCGATTGAACTAGACAGTATGTGATGACGGCCACACCCGATACACCCGAAAGTGGATGCAGGGTGAGGTGGCCCACAAGCACCTGCTGATCTGACGCGAAAAGCGTTCCGCTCACCTGCCCTGGGGGAGGTGAGCGGAACGCTGGCGGCGATATGAGGGGTGCCGGGGTCAGGGCAGGACGCCGAGGAGCCGGGCGCGGGCGACGGATTCCATCCGCGACCGCGTCCCGAGCTTGGTGCCGATGTTGCGCAGGTACGCCTTGATCGTCTCGGGCGAGAGCGACAGTCGCGCACCGACCTCGGCGTTGGAGCACCCGAGAGCCACCTGGGCGAGCACGTCGATCTCCCTGGGCGAGAGAACGGACTGGGTCCGCATCGGCGATTCTGGGTCGCCGACCGCCCGGCCGACCCCCGCCAACGCGGAGCCCGCCGCCAACAGCCGTTCCCGGAGGGCGGGGTCGCCCAGTTCGGCGGCGATCGCCCGCAGTTCACCGTGGAGCACGCGGAGTTGCTCCCGGTCGGTGGACTCGAGCCCCACACAGTGCTCGGCCGCGGCGAGATCGGCCATGCGGAGTCGACGGTCCACCTCGTCCCGGACCTGGAACTCCGAGGCCAGTTCGGCCGCGACGGAGGAGAACGTCTTGGTCACCTGGTCGCCGAGTTGGGTGGCGACGCGAGCGGAACCGTAGAGGATCGTCCTCGCCACCCCCGAGACCATGACGGGGACCGAGATGATCGCCCTCAGACCCTCGCGTTCCACGGCCACCGCGTAGTCGCGCGTGATGTTCGAGCAGTCCTCGTAGTCGCGCACCGTCGCCGGGCGTCCGGAGACCATGACGTGCCCACCGAGCCCCCGCCCCTTGGCCACGGCGAGCCCCTGCATCGAATCGGTTCTGACGCCGATGAACCGTGTCAGCCTGGCCGTCTCGCCGTCGGCTTCCCCGGCGAAGACCGTCGGTAGCCCGGTGTCGTTGCGGACTTTGCGTAGGGCACTGAGAACAGCGTCTGAATCCTTGGGCCGAAGGGTGGGCATGGTGGTCTCCCGAGAGTGGAGGGGTCAGCCCCGCGAGGAATCGCGGATGCTGGTGATGATGGCGCTGAAGTCCTTGCCACCGTTGTCCTGCGCGAACTCGTCGTACAGGGCCGCCGCTGCCGCGCCGAGCGGAGCGACCGTACCAGTGCTCTCCAGGGCCGCGAGCGCCAGCCCGAGATCCTTGTTCATGAGAGCCGTGGCGAAGCCGGGCGTGAAATCGTTGTTGGCCGGAGAGGTGGGAACCGGACCGGGGACCGGGCAGTTGGTGTGCAGCGCCCAGCTGTTGCCGGTGGCGCCGGTGACCACGTCGAACAGGGCCTGGTGATCGAGACCCAGCCCCTCCGCGAGCACGAACGCCTCGGCGATCGCGATCTGGTGCACGGCCAGCACCATGTTGTTGCAGACCTTGGCGGCCTGTCCGGCCCCGGCGCCGCCACAGTGGATGACCTTGCCCGCCATCGGTTCGAGCACGGGCTGCGCGGCCGCGAACGCCTCGTCCTCGCCGCCGACCATGAACGCCAGCGTGCCGGCGGTCGCTCCCTTGACTCCGCCCGAGACGGGCGCGTCGACCTGCAGCATCCCGGCGGCC
>JBKBUP010000255.1:0-3245 GCA_046289795.1 Dietzia sp.
GAGGTACGGGCCGTGGGTGTCGCGCTCGTCGGCGATCGCCGTGGCGAGGTCGGTGCCGATCGCCCTCACGGACTCCAGGCCGAGGCGCACCTCGGTGCCCCCGTTCTCACACGTGGCACCGCCGATCGAACGGTTGACGCAGGGGCGGTGCACGGTGACGCCGTGCCGCCGGGCGTCGGCCACGAGGGACTGCGGTGAGTAGAACCCCATCGGCTGGCTGCGGAGCAGAGCCGCACAGAAGATGGCCGGGTGGTGGCACTTGAACCACGCCGAGTAGTAGACGATCGCCGCGAAGGACTGCGAGTGACTCTCGGGGAAGCCGTAGTTGGCGAACGCGCACATCTTCTCCCAGATCCGCTCCCCCACCTCGGGGCCGGTGACCGGCGTCCCGGGCGCGCCCGTGCCGATGCCGTGGAGTTCACGCATGCCCGCGAAGAACCGTTCCCGCAGCCGAGCCATCCGCTCCGGTGAGCGCTTGGCCCCCATCGCCCGGCGGAGCTGGTCCGCCTCCGCCCCGGTGAACCCGGCGATCTCGGTGGCGATCTGCATGAGCTGCTCCTGGAACAGCGGGATCCCCAGCGTCCGCCCCAGGGCCGTCTCGAGCGCGGGGTGGTCGAACACCACCTCCTCCCGCCCGTTGCGCCTGCGGATGTAGGGGTGCACGGAACCGCCCTGGATGGGGCCGGGGCGGATGAGCGCCACCTCCACCACGAGGTCGTAGAACGTCCGCGGCCGGAGTCTGGGCAGTGTGGCCATCTGCGCCCGCGACTCCACCTGGAACACCCCCACGGAATCGCCCCGGCACAGCATCTCGTAGACCTCGGGGTCGGCGAGGTCCAGCCGGGCCAGGTCCACCTCGAGATCCTTGTGCTCGGCCGCCAGGTCGATGGCGTGGTGCAGCGCCGTGAGCATCCCCAGCCCCAGCATGTCGAACTTGACCAGACCGACCGCCGCGCAGTCGTCCTTGTCCCACTGCAGGACGGTCCGCCCGGGCATTCGTGCCCACTCGACGGGCACCACGTCGGCCACCGGCCGGTCGCAGATCACCATGCCGCCGGAGTGGATGCCGAGGTGTCGGGGCAGTCCGACGAGTCTGCGGGCCAGCGCCAGCACGTCGGCCGGGACGGTGTGCTCGGTGGCCTCCCGATCGTGGTTCTTCAGCCCCGACCACCGGTCGACGCTCTTGGACCACGCGTCCTGCTGCCCGGTGGAGTAGCCGAGTGCCCGGGCCACGTCCCGCACGGCGGACCGCCCCCGGTAGGTGATGACATTGGCCACCTGCGCGGCGTGGTCCCGCCCGTAGCGGGAGTAGACGTACTGGATGGCCTCCTCCCGGCGACCTGACTCGATGTCCACGTCGATATCGGGCGGACCGTCCCGCTCCGGGGACAGGAATCGCTCGAACAACAGGTGCGCGCCCACCGGGTCGACGTTGGTGATGCCGAGGGAGTAGCAGACCGCCGAGTTGGCGGCCGAACCCCTGCCCTGGCAGAGGATCCCCTCCCTACGACAGAACTCGACGATGTCGTGGACGACCAGGAAGTAACCGGGGAACCCCAGCTCGGCGATCACCCCCAGCTCGCGGTCGATCTGGGCGTAGGCCTCCGGTGCCGACCCACGCCTCCCGTAGCGCCGTGCGGCCCCCGCAAAGGTGAGTTCGGCGAGCCGGGTGTCCTCGGTGTGGCCCTCGGGAACGTCGAACGGCGGCAGCTCGGGGGCGATGAGCCTGAGGTCGAACGCGCACTCGCGGCCCAGTCTCGCCGCGCCGGTGACGGCGTCCGGCCAGCGGTCGAACAGCTCTGCCATCTCCTCCCCCGAGCGCAGGTACGCCCCGCCGGCCGCGGGCAGGTGCGCGGCATGGGTCTCCAGGGCGTTGCGGGCTCCGAGCGCCGCCATGACCGAGGCCAGACGGGCGTCCTCCGGGCCCGCACAGTGTGCGGCGGTGGTGGCCACGACGGGCAGACCCGCCGCGGCGGCGAGCGTGGCCAGCGCGTCACACCGCTCGGTGTCCTCGGGCACGCCGTGGCAGGTCAACTCGACGACCACCCGGTCCCTGCCGAACAGCTCGACGAGCTCGGTCAGCGCCGCGCCCGCGGCCGCGGTGTCGAAGTCGGACGCGCCCGCGCCGCCCCGCTCGAGGGCCCGCCGCACCCGTCCCCGGCGGCAGCCGGTGAGCACGTACCAGTGGCCGCCGGCGGCCTCGGCGAGTTCGGCGATCTCGTACCGCGGCTCGCCCTTTGCCCCGCCCCTCAGGTGGGCGCGGGCGATCGCACGCGAGAGTCTGCGGTAACCCTCCCCTCCGCGGGCCAACACGAGCAGGTGTTCACCCCCGGGCAGAGAGAGCTCGGCACCGAAGACGGTCGCGAGACCCAGCTCGGAGGCCGCCTCGGCGAAGCGGACGACCCCGTACAACCCGTCGTGGTCGGTGATCGCCAACGCGGTCAGTCCCAGCTCCGCTGCCGCCTCCGCCATCGCCTCGGGCGAGGAGGCGCCGTCCAGGAAGCTGAAGGCGGAATGCGCGTGGAGCTCGGCGTAGGGCACGCGTCCCTGCGTCCGGGGCCTCTGCGGTGGGGTGTACTCACCCCGTCGACGGGACCAGGCGGGGGCGTCGCTGCCGTCGCCGGGGTGCGGGTTCTGGGGCCCACGCGGGTTCGGCCGCCCGGACAGTACCCGCTCGAGCTCGGTCCAGGTCCTGGGTCCGTGGTACCAGTTCACCGGACCTCACCCGCCGGGGTCCGATGCGTGGGCTCAGAGCTGGGTGAACGACTCCACGACCCACGCCGAGGCCTCGCCGGGCGGCTTTCGGCAACTCTGGGATCGCGGAGGGAGCGGGCGGGTCCCCGCCTCGACGCGCCAGGCGCGCCCGTCGGTGTGACGGACCACGGCCACGCGCGGGGAATCGGGGTCGAGGGTGACGACGAGGTCGTCCACCCCCGCCTCGACGCCGGAGTTCCGCACGGCGACCTCCGCCACCTGACCGGCCGGTGGCCACGTGCTGCGGCCCCGCAGGTTCTCGGTGACGACCCGGCCGTCCAGCACCGCCTCGACGATCCCGGCCGCGTGGGCCACCTCCGCGGGCCCGTAGGTGTAACCGGTGCCGGGCAGCAGAAGAACCGGGGCGAAGCGGTGCCCTCCGGTGTGGGAGCACTCCCACACCGCGGCATCGGGATCGAGCGCGGACAGGCGCCCGCCCACCAGGGCCTCCAGCCCGGCCGCGACCGGTCGTCCCCGCACGGCGCAGCACT
>JBKBUP010000256.1:0-3245 GCA_046289795.1 Dietzia sp.
CGTCAGCACCACGTTGTCGCCCTCGAACGTCGAGAAGACGTCGCAGTCCTTACGCATCTCGGTGAGCAGGTTCTCGGCCATGTACCCGGCGCCGCCGCAGGCCAGGCGGGCCTCGACGATGGTGTCGTTGGCGAACGCCGTCACGGTGGCCTTGATACCCGCGGCGTGGGACTCCATCTCGCGCCGTCGTTCGGCGTCGAAGTCGTCCGGGTTCTTCTCGAACTCGTGGAGCTCGGCGATGATCGCGTTCTGCGCGCACGCGTAGGCGTAGGCGCGGGCCACCCGCGGCATCAACCGACGCTGGTGCTCGCGGTACTCCAGCAGCGGGATGCCCTTGCCCGTCTCCGGGTGGTCGAACTGGCGGCGGACCAGCGCATACCGCACGGCCAGTGCCAGGGAGGTCCGGGCCGCGGCGCCCGCGGCCGCACCCACCGACACCCGGCCGCGGATCAACGTGCCGAGCATGGTGAAGAAGCGGCCGCCGACGGAGTCGATGGGCGACGAGTACTCGCCGCGGGCGTCCACGGCACCGAACCGGTCGAGCAGCGCCTCACGGGGCACGCGGACGCTGTCGAACATGATCTTGCCGTTGTCCACGCCCATCAGACCGCCCTTGTGGCCGTGGTCCGACGTCGTGACGCCCGGGAGGTCGTTCCCGTCCTCGTCCCGGATCGGCACCAACAGGCAGTGGACCCCGTGGCGGAGCTCCTCACCGCTCTCGGCGTGGGTGATGAGCTGCGCGAACACCGCGGCCATGGAGCCGTCGCGGGCCGCGTTGCCGATGTACCACTTCTCGGAACTCGGAGTGGGGGAGTGGATGACGAACTCGCCGGTCGCCGTGTCGAAGGTGGCGGTGGTCTCGAGGTTCTGCACGTCCGAACCCCCGCCGAGCTCGGTCATGGCGAAGCACCCGAGCAGGTCCAGGGACATGACGCCCGGCAGGTACTTCTTGCGCGTCTCGTCGTTGCCGAGATTGGCGATCGCCCCGCCGAACAGACCCCACTGGACACCGGCCTTGACCATCAGGGACAGGTCCAGGTGGCCGAGCATCTCGAAGGAGGTCAGCGCCCCACCGGTGTCCCCGGTGCCGCCGTCCTCGGTGCGGAACCCCAGCCCGGGCATGCCCGAGTCGGCGAGGCGCCTCATCTGGTCGAGCACATGTCCGCGGTGCTCTTCCATGGTCGCCCCGATCGGGTTGAGCATGTCCGGGGTCATCGCCTCCCGCGTCATCTGGCGCGCGTCCGCCCAGCGGCCGTCGAGGACCTTCTGGAGCCCGGCGGCGAGTGCGGGGTCCCCCTGGCCGGTGGTGGTGATCCGGCCGTAGTGGGGATGGTCCACGGGGGGCGTCTGGGGGGCCGTCCCGGGGGCGGCGGCGTTCTGGACGTCGGTCTGGGAGGTCATTCCACGACTCTACGGATCGTCGACGCCGAATTGCACCGGAAGCGCGGCCCGCCACGGGACGGTATGGGCCGAAAATGACCGAGGTCCCGGACCGTGAACGGTCCGGGACCTCGCATTGTCGGGGTGGCGGGATTCGAACCCACGACCTCTTCGTCCCGAACGAAGCGCGCTACCAAGCTGCGCCACACCCCGGTGACAACGAGGGATACTCTAGCGCCCCGCTGGATGATTCGCGAAACCGGGGTGATTCGCGAAACCGGGTCAGGCCGGCAGCGGCACCCGTTCGCGCAGCGGCGTCACCGGCACCTGCGTGTCGTCCCCGCCGCCCCCGGGTCCGGCGACCAGTTCGAGCAACGTGGCCTCGGGCCTGCAGAACGTCCGGACCGGCACGTACGGCGAGGTGCCGAGCCCGGCGGACACGTGAAGGATCAGGTTCCGGCCCCATGCGGAGAGTCCCTGCGCCCTGGAGCGGTCGATCCCACAGTTGGTGACGATCGCCCCGGTGGGCAGGCAGAGCTGCCCGCCGTGGGTGTGGCCGGCCACCGCGAGGTCGTACCCGTCGGCGTCGAAACGGTCCAGCACCCGGGGCTCCGGCGAGTGGACCAGGCCGATGCGCAGGTCGAACGCCGGCCCGGCGGGGCCCTCGATCTCGCTGTAGCGGTCGCGACCGATGTGCGGGTCGTCGACGCCCGCCACCAGGACCCGGCGGCCGTCCACGACGATCTCCGCGCGCCGGTGCGTGGCGTCGACCCAGCCCCGCTCGGAGAACGCCGCCTTGAGATCGCGCCACGGCAGCGGGACGGACGAGTGCTTCTTCCGGCCGATCCCGAGGTACGACAGGGGATTCTTGGGCGTCGGCGCGTAGTAGTCGTTGGAGCCGAACACGAACGCCCCGGGCAGGCCGAGCAGCGGGCCGAGGGCCTGCACGACCGACGGCACCGCGCGGTCGTCGGAGAGGTTGTCACCGGTGTTGAGCACCAGGTCCGGCTCCAGCCGCGCCAGGTCCGCGAGGAACTCCTGCTTGCGCTTCTGGCCGGGCATCATGTGCAGATCGGAGATGTGCAGGATCTTGAGGGGTTCCGACCCCGGCGCGAGCAGCGGGAGCGAGTGGCGACGGACGGTGAACGCGTTGCGCTCCCACCCCGACGCGTAGACCGTCCCGGCCACGACCGCCCCCGCGAGGACGGCCGCCGCGCGGGCGGAGGGGGTCGACGGAGTGCTCTGGGTCCGGCGGGAGGGGCGCTGCATCAGTCCACCCTACCGGCGGCTGCGGGAACCCTCCGCCCCCGCGACGACTACCTCGGTGGCGAGATGGTGATGGGTGCGAGCCCGGGGACGTTCAGGACGACGGGCTCGTCGCCGATCGCGGCCCCCGGTCCGGAGGCGCCCTGGCCGTCGGTGCCCCGCGCCGCGGCACCGCCACCGCCGCCGCCCGATCCGTCGGACACGCGGAGGGTGATCTGGGATCCGGGGATCCCGGTCCCGCCGTCGAGTCCCACGACCGTCCCGTACGGACGACCGGTGCCGGACACGAACTGGGTGTTGACGACGAATCCGGCGCCCGTGAGCAGGGAGGTGGCCGCCGACTGACTCATCCCCTCGACATCCGGTGTCCCCGCGCCGCTGGTGCCCGCCTGGTAGGCGGGATCCGGGGCGGGCAGCTGGACCGGGCCGTAGATCTCCGCGATCGGGGCGAGTGCCGAGAACCAGGTGTTGGCCGGCTCCAGACCGCCGAAGAGGTTGCCGTACGAACACTGCCGCAGCGGGCTGGTGCACAGCTCGCTGGTGGTGGTGCCGTCGTTGAAGGCGTAGACGGCGGCGGAGTAGTTGTTGGTGAAGCCGAG
>JBKBUP010000257.1:0-3240 GCA_046289795.1 Dietzia sp.
GTCGGCCGACTGGGAGTACTCGTTGCCGGGATCGATCGCCGGCGGCGGGGTGTCGTAGCTGCGGCGCCACAGCATGAACTGGTCGTCCCCGAACTCCTCCTTGATCTCGGCCTTGTTGAGGCCCTGCAGCTTGCCGTAGTGCCGCTCGTTGAGCTTCCAGTGCCGCACCACCGGGATCCAGTGCCGGTCGCAGGCGTCGAGCGCGATGTTGGCCGTGGTGATGGCCCGGCGCAGGAGGGAGGTGTACAGGACGTCCGGCAGGATGCCCTCCTCGGCGAGGAGCTTGCCGCCGCGGACGGCCTCCTCACGCCCGAGATCGGTGAGGTCGACGTCGACCCATCCCGTGAACTGGTTGGATGCGTTCCACGTGGACTGACCGTGACGCAGGAGGACGAGGGTTCCGTAAGCCATATCCTCATTATGGCCTGACCCCCACGGACTACGGTGCATACATGACCACACCCGCCGGAGACACCCCCGATCGCCCCGATCGGCCGTGGACCGCCCACTACACCCCGGGCACCACACACGACCTCGACTACGGCACCACCACGCTTATCGACCAGTTCGACGACGCCGTGCGCACCTACTCCGACGGGCCGGCGACCGAGTTCTTCGGCCGCCTGACCCCCTACTCCGAGATCGGCGTCCGGGTCCGCCGCGCGGCTGAGGGACTGCGCCGCCTCGGGGTGGGCCGCGGGGACCGCGTCGCCGTCCTGCTGCCCAACTGCCCGCAGGGGATCGTCGTGTTCTACGCGGCGCTGCGGATCGGCGCGATCGTGGTCGAGCACAACCCGCTCTACACCGCCGACGAGCTGGAGGGCCCGTTCGCCGACCACGGAGCCGAGGTGGTGGTGACCTGGAACGTCGTCGCCGGCATGGTGCGCGAGCTGGCCGACCGCCCCGGGACCGCGATCGAGCACATCATCGCCGTCGACCTGCTCGACGAGCTCCCCGCCGCCAAGCGCCTGGCCCTGAAGTTCCTGCCCGTCCCCTCGCTTCGCGCCTCGCGGGCCAAGCTCTCCGCGCCCGCCCCCGGGACGCTGGACTGGCGCGGGTTCGAGACCGGGCCTGAGCTGGACTTCTCCCATCCGCGCCCGAAGGCCGACGACCCGGCGCTGATCCTGTACACCTCCGGCACCACGGGCACTCCCAAGGGAGCCACGCTCACCCACGCCAACCTGGTGGCCAACGCCAAGATGGGCCAGGCGTGGGTGCCGGAGCTCGAGTTCGGGCGGGAACGCTTCCTTGCCTCGCTGCCGATGTTCCACGCCTACGGGGTGACCCTGTGCGTGGTGATCGGGATCGCGGTGGGCGCTCGGTTGCAGCTCGTGCCCGCGCCGGAGATGGACCTCATCATGCCGATCCTCGCCAAGGACCTGCCCACCTTCATCCCGGCCGTCCCGCCGATCTACTCCAAGATCCTCGAGGAGGCGGGAAAGCGGAAGATCCCGCTGCACGGCATCAGGCACTCCCTGTCCGGCGCCATGAGCCTGCCGGACGAGCTCATCGAGAAGTGGGAGGCCGCGACCGGCGGCCTGCTGGTGGAGGGGTACGGCATGACCGAGACCTCGCCCATCACGGTGGGGAACCCCATGTCGACGGCGAGGCGGGCCGGCAGCATCGGCGTCCCGTTCCCGGACACCGACGTCCGTGTCGCCCACAAGGACGACCCCTCCACGGACGCCTCCCCGGGCGAGCCCGGCGAGCTGCTGGTCAAGGGCCCGCAGGTCTTCCCCGGTTACTGGCGCAACCCCGAGGCCACCGCGGCCACGTTCCACGAGGGCTGGCTGCGCACCGGCGACGTGGTGACGCAGGACCCCGACGGCTTCCTGCACATCGTCGACCGCATCAAGGAGATGATCGTCACCGGCGGGTTCAACGTCTACCCCTCCGAGGTCGAGGCGGTCCTGCGCAGGGCCCCGGGCGTGGCCGACTGCGCGGTGGTCGGTCGACGCGGACCGGACGGGGGCGAGCAGGTCGTGGCCGCGGTGGTCACCGAGCCCGGCGCCGCTCTCGACCCGGACGCCCTGCGGGCCCACTGCAAGGCCTCGCTCGCCGGCTACAAGGTCCCGCGCGAGTTCGTGGAACTGGACGAGTTGCCCACCAACCCGATGGGCAAGGTGCTGCGCAAGAAGGTCGCCGAGCAGATCTGATCCGCTCCGCCCCGATCCGAGCCACCTCGCCGCCTTCGGGGCGCTCCTCGCCGCCTGCGGGACGCTTCTCGCGTCACCGAGTGGTCACAAGTGCCCCGAAACGGACTCGCCCTGGGACGATGCGAACAGGATCGACCGCTCGGCGCCGGACGGAGCGAGACGGGGCGGGAAGGGGGCGGGGGCCGGGCGGAGCGGGGAGGCGCCGGACGGGAGTGGGCTACTCGGGCTGGGGCTCGGGCTGGGGCAGGTCCTCGGTGAGGTGCCGGAACGCGTCGAGGTTGCGCATCGGCTCACCGCGCGAGACGCGCCACTCCCACTCGCGGCGGATCGAGGTGTGGAAGCCGGTCTCGAGCAGGATGTTGAAGTCGTGGTCGGCGGCCTCGAGCACCTGGCCGAGCACGCGGTCCAACTCCTCCTCGGTCACCGCGACCAGCGGCATCCGGCCCACCAGGTAGATGTCGCCGTTGTTGTCCAGCGTGTACGCCACCTGGTACAGCCGACGGTTCCGCCGCAGCAGGTACTTGTAGACCTTCTCGAAGTCCTCGTCGGGCTTGCGGCAGACGAACGCCTCCACGCGCACGCTCTCCCGGTTCACGGTCAGGTGGCAGGCGGTCTTGAGCCGCTTCTCCCCCGGCAGCTGCACCACGAAGACCCGGCCGTCGGCCAGCGTCGACTCGATGTCCCGCGACACCAGGAACTGGCGGATCAGCTCGAGGGTGGGGCCGTCGACGTCGTTGTCCCTGGTCTCGTCGGTCATGATGTGACTCCTTCGGCGATCGTGCGGTGCTGGGCGAACGTGCGGTGCGGGGCGATCGTGCGGTGCAGGGTGAGCGGGGTGTTCGTCTGCCAAGGGGTTCGTCGTGTCGGGGTGGGTCGGATGGGTGTGGAACGGTCAGGACGCGGCGGCCGCCTCACGCCGGGCCCGGTAGGCGGCCATCGTGCCCGCGTACGAGGCGAGCAGCCCGTCGGCCGTGGAATCCCAGGAGAACCCGGAGGCGTGGACCGGGGCGGCCCGCGACATCGACAGGCGGCGCTCGTCGTCGTCGAGCAGTCCCACCAACGTCTCCGCCCACACCCGCGGATC
>JBKBUP010000258.1:0-3173 GCA_046289795.1 Dietzia sp.
CCGCTGCTCGGACAGACCCCGGTCATCGCCTCCCCACACCCCTCCCCACTGTCGGCCTCACGCGGGTTCTTCGGTTCCCGACCGTTCAGCCGCGCGAACGACGAGTTGCACCGGCTGGGCGTGGAGGGCGTGGACTGGCACCTGCCGGAGCTGCCGGACCGGCCGTAACAGGTACAGAGGCCGGCCCGGCGACGAGCGCGCGGCGCCCGCCCGGCACCCTCAGGCGCCGCCGAACCGCGGGGCGCGCTTGGCGACGAACGCGTCCACGCCCTCGATCCCGTCGGGGGACACCGCCAGCGCCGCGATGGAGTCACGTTCGGCGTCGAGTTGCTGTGCGAGGGTCCTCTCCTCGGACAGTCGCAGTAGTTCCTTGGTGGCGGCGTGCGAGGCGCGTGGTCCCGCCGCGAGGCGGATCGCCAGTTCACGTGCCGTGGTGGAGACGTCGCCCTCGGTGTACGTGGTGATCATCCCGATCGCGTGGGCCCGCTCCCCGTCCACGGGCTCGTTGCCCAGGATGAACGCCCGGGCCGCCGCGGGACCGATCGCACGGGGTAGACGCCAGGACATGCCGCCGTCCGGGGACAAGCCGATCCCGGGGTAGGCCGCGAGCAGCCTGGTGTCCGGGCCCCCGACGGAGAAATCGGCGGCCAGCGCCAGGGAGAGTCCGGCCCCCGCGGCCCACCCGGCCACCGCCGCGACCACCGGTACGGGCGAGCGGTCCAGATCCCGGACCAACCCGTGCAAGCGGTCGGCCAGCTCGCGGACGTGCTCCGAGCGGTCCTCGGCCGCGGCGAACCCGGGAACGTTGCCGCCCGCGCAGAAGTTCTTTCCCAGTCCCACCAGGAGGATCGCGCCGGCGTCGATCTCTCCCGCGAGGAGCGCTGACAGCGCGGTCCCGGCCTGGGTGACGGCGTCGGAGTCCAGCGAGTTCCCCCTGCCCTCGAGGGAGACGGGGATGGTGAGCACCCCGTTCTCGAGGGTGACGAGGGGTGTGGCGGTCAGGTCAGAGGTCATCGGTGCTCCATGGAGTGGTACAGGCCGACTCGGCCTGTTCGACGGCTGTCGCCTGGTGAGGGTACTAGGCTTGGCCGCGCCGACCGACGGAGTCGGACTGTTGGGGTGAGCGGACGCCGAGGAGGGGTGATGGCACAGGAGTCGACGAGTGTCGAGGAACGTCCGTCATCTCTGGACGCCCACGGCCTGTTGGGCTGGGCACGGCGGTGCGTGGAACACCTCGCGACCCACCGTGAGGAGATCAACGCCCTCAACGTGTTCCCGGTTCCGGACTCCGACACCGGGACCAACCTGCTCTACACGATGAGAGCCGCGGTCGACAGGGCCGAGGGCGAGGAGGCGTGGATCTCCGAAGGCGGGGGGAGCGCCGGCGCCCGCGAGATCGCCGTGGCGCTCGGCCACGGGGCCGTCCACGGCGCACGGGGCAACTCCGGTGTCATCCTGTCCCAGGTCCTCAGGGCGGTCGGCGAGGCGGCGACCTTCACCGTCGTCGACGCCTCGACCTACCGTCGCGCGCTCCGGACCGCGGTCACGCTCGTCGACCACGCGCTCAGTGATCCGGTGGAGGGCACCATCGTGACCGTGCTCCGCGAGGCCGCGGCGGGAGCCGGCCGGTCGTCCGCCACCTCGCTCGTCGAGGTGGCGCGTGCCGCAGCGGACGCCGGGTCGGATGCCCTCGACCGCACGACGTCCCAGCTGCCCGCGCTGACCCGGGCCGGGGTCGTGGACGCGGGCGGCAGGGGCCTGTTGGTGCTGCTGGACACCATGGTCGAGGTGCTCGGGGGACAGGCGCCGGAGCGGCCGGAGTACTTCATCCCCGACGACCCGTTCACCGAGTCGACCACGCAGTGCGACGGCGCCGACGGCATCGCGGCCGACGCCTCCGCGGACACCAGATACGAGGTCATGTACTCCTTGACCCATTCGGACGACGCGCGCGCCGACGAACTCAGGTCGGCACTCCGGACCCTCGGCGACAGCGTGGTGGTCGTGGGCGACGGTGGAACCGGGGACAACGCGCGCTGGGCCGTGCACGTCCACACCGACGACATCGGAACGGCGGTCGAGGTCGCACTCCCGCTCGGCCGGATCACCGAGATCCGTGTGACGGACATGTTGGACCCGGTGGGCGGGAGCGCGCCGACCGGTCACCGTCATCCGGGTGGGTCCGTTGGCGGGGAGGACCGGACCGGGCGCGAGCCCGAGCGGACGGTGGTGGCGATCGTCCCGGACGGACCACTGGCGGACCTGTTCTCCGGGGCGGGCGCGAAGACGGTCGATCCGGACGAGGGCGGGGTCATCGACGCGGTCATGGCGCTGTCCGCGGACGAGTTGCTGGTGCTGCCGAACGGTGAGCTGTCCAGGGCCCAGATCGGAGCTCTCGACGCCGCGCTGCGCGATGTCGACGGGAACGCCCTCATCCTCCCGACGGGGTCGGTCGTCCAGGGGTTGTCCGCGCTCGCCGTCCACGACCCCTCGACCACCTTGTCCCTGGACGGATTCGGGATGGCGGACGCGGCCGCGGCCACCCGACACGCGCACCTCGTGCGGGCCGAGCACGACGCGCTCACGCTGGTGGGTCGCTGCGCAGCGGGCGACCTCCTCGGCATGGTCGGCCACGATGTCGCTCTCATCGAGACGGACCCGGTGGACGCGGTGTGCGCGCTCGCTGACCGGTTGCTGTCTTCCGGCGGCGAGCTCGTGACCCTCCTGCTCGGAGCGGAGTACGACGACGCCGCGACCGAGACGGCGCTGAACAGGATCCGCAGCGGTCACCCCGACGTGGAGGTCGCCGGATACGCGGCCGGACCCGGTCGGGTGCTCGCGCACGTCGGGGTCGAATGACCGCGCTCGCCACCACGGACACACCGCTGGCGGACGTCCTCGACGCCGGACTGGCCGAGCGGATCACCACGGCCTTCGGCCACCGGACCGTCGGCGCCCTGCTCCACACCCTTCCCCGCCGCTACCGCCAACACGGGCAGCGCTACGACAGGCGGGAACTCGTCGACGGCGAACGGGTGACGATCATCGGGACCGTCGCCTCCGCCGCGACCCGCAACTACACCACCAAACAGGGCCAGCCGCGGGAGATGCTCACGCTCACCGTGAAGGACGAGGACACCACGTTCAAGGTGGTCTACTTCGCCGGACGCAAG
>JBKBUP010000025.1:0-20175 GCA_046289795.1 Dietzia sp.
GTCAGTTCACGTTCCCGTCGTTCACGTAGGTGGCGTAGAGGGGGAGAGGCATCTCCTGTCGGCGGAGCACCGTTCCCCAGATGTCCACGTGTGAGGGCGCCAGCAGATCGCTCGGCAGGCTGGGGGCCACGTACCAGTCGCCGCGATCCAGTTCTCCCTGCAACTGCCCGGGTGCCCACCCGGTGTAGCCGACGAACACGCGCATGCCCTCGACGTTGTCGCGGAGCAGGTCGGGCTCGCTGTCGAGATCCACCACGTGGACCCGCCCCTCGATCTGCTGCAGCCCGGGGTGCGTCTCTCCGTCGACGCCCGAACCCAGTACCACCAGCGCGATCCCGGTGTCCGGTTTGACCGGGCCACCGATATGGAAGACCGACGGGGACGCACACATCTCCGCCCACCCGGGGAGGATCGTCTCGACCGGGGTCTCGCTCCGTCGGGTGATCACCACCCCGAGCGAACCGGAGTGGTCGTGCTCGATCACGTAGATGATGGCGCGCTGGAAATTTTGGTCCGGCATGTCGGGCGCCGCGATGAGCAGCGAACCGGCGACGGGATCCCGCTTGTCCATCGCGTCGTAGAGGCGGTCGCCGAAGAGGCCGCCGCCACTCAGATCGTCCGGTCCCGTGTCCATGCCCCCATGATGCCCCCGCCGCCGCGGACCCACATCACGGTCCCCTCGATCGGGTCTCGCTACGGTGGTTCCTGTGACCTTCCTGTCCGCCGAGCCGGCCGACCCGACCCGCGGACGCCTCGCCTCCGCGTTGCGCGAGTCCGACGGCCTCGGTCGGCTGTCCACCGCGCGTCTGGCCGCACTGCTGAGCGAGGGGATCCACCAGGCCGCGCTCGGCGGGATCGTGCTGTTCAGCCCGGAGGCCGCCACGACCCCGGCGGCGATCGCGGGCGGATTCGCCGTGATGCTGCTGCCCTATTCGATCGTCGGCCCGTTCGCCGCCGCCGCGCTGGACCGCTGGGACAGGCGCGTAGTGGTGGCGGTGGCCGCGCTGGTCAGGACATTGGCGATCGTCGCCACCATCGTGTTGATCGCCGCCGGCGCCGTGCGATCGGGAGCCGGCCTGGCAGCACTGTTCGGGCTGTCCCTGATCGCGATCGGACTCGGCCGGCTCATCAACACCGGAATGACCGCGGCCATGCCCCGGGTGGTGCCCGGCCGGATCCTCGCCGCCACCAACTCGGTCCTGGTCACGGTGGGGTCGGTGGTGACGGCGGTCGGTGCCGTCGCGGCGTTCGCAGTGCTGGCGGTGCTCGGCGCCGGGGACGCCGCCGTCTCGTGGACCCTCGTGCCCGCCGTGGTCACCGCCGTCCTGGGAGTGTGGGCCATACTCGCGCTTCCCCCCCGACACCTCGGGCCCGACGACGACGAGCTCGGCACCGATCCAGGGACAGGCGTGACCCGGGATGCCGTGGCGCTGTTCGCCGGGGGTCTGGCCGAGGGCGTGCGGGCCGCCCGCTCCACAGCTCTGGTCTGGGTTGCGCTGGCCGGCGTCACACTCGGCCGGGCCGCGTTCGGCATCACCACCATGCTCGCGGTCCTGCTGCTGCGCGACGTCGAGTCCGATGGGGGAGGCGGCCCGGTGGTGGCCGGGATGGGTGGGTTCGGCCTGCTCTCCGCCGCCGTCGCCGCCGGGATGGGCCTGGCCGCCGTGGTGACCCCGTGGGCCATCGCGCGCACCCGCCGGATCCTGGTGGTGGCGGTCGGCGCCGCCGTGTCCGCGGCAGCCCAGCTGGCGGTGGGGCCGACCCTCGACCCCACCGCTCTGGTCGTGGGGGCCCTGGCGCTGGGGCTGGGGGCGCAGGTGGTCAAGCTGATCGCCGACAACGCCATGCAGACCGATGTCCCGGACGCCCGCCGCGGTGGCGTGTTCGCCCTGCAGGACGCCCTGTTCAACTCGGCGTTCGTCGTGGGGATGGTCGCCGTGCTGCCGTTCGTCCCCGCGGACGGCCGGTCCGTCCCGCTCATGCTCGTCCCGGCCGTCCTGTACACCGTCGCAGCCGTGCTCGCGGTCGCGGTGGGCCTGCGGTCAGGAACCCAGTCCCAGCGAACCGGCGGCCACTGACCCACCGCCGACAGACCCGCCTCCGACGGACCCGGCACCCACCGAACCGGCGCCAACAGAGCCCGTTCCGACCGACCCGGCACCCACCGAACCGCCGCCGACCGACCCGGCACCCACCGAACCTGCACCGACCGAGCCGGCGGCCGCAGACCCGGCGGCGGCAGACCCTGCCGCCGCGGACCCGACACCCAGAGCGCCGGCGTCGATGGCACCCACGTCGATCGACCCGTGCGGGAGCGCCACATCGAGGTGGCCGTCGCCGTTCGCATCCACGACCGACATCAGTCCGCTCCCGGTGTCCACGGTGAGCGAGCCGTCGACCTCCACGACCGGGGGAGCCGGCTCGGGGGCCGTTCCGCCCTGCACGGGACCCGGCGGCCCGGGCGCGGGTGCGGGAGCGTGATCAACAGGCTCGGGCGCCGGTGCCGGTGCCGGTGCCGGTTCGATGGCCGGGGGAGCCGTCCACCTGGCCCACTCCGACTCGAGCGAACCGTGGTCGAGGGTTCCGACGGCGTCCGCGAGCAGAGCGCCCCAGTCCGGGAGCGCTCCGAGCGCGCCCGAACCGGCCGATACCGCACCGTCCACCAGCGCACCCGCACCCGCGGCACCCGCCAGCAACGACCCCGCCGCCAGCGAACCCCCGCCGAGAGAACCACCGGCGACCGAACCTCCGCCAACAGACCCACCGCCAACCGAGCCACCGCCAACCGATCCGCCACCCACAGAGCCCCCACCAACCGAGCCCCCACCGACGGAGCCCGCACCGATCGACCCCGCGCCCACGGAGCCGGCCGCCAGAGCACCTGCCCCACCCGCGAAGACGTTCCACACCCCGCGGCCGCCCTCGTCCGAGTAGACCTCCTGGGCCGCGGTACCCACGTCGGTCACCACGCGGTCGGCGACCCCGTCGAAGTCCGAGTCCCACAGCGCGTCGTCGGCGTGCCCGTCGCCGTCGAAGTCCAGCCACAGCGCGTCCGCGGCACCGGTTCCGAGGGTGAGTTCGGGAGCACCCTGCCATTGCGTCGGCTCACCGACGCCGTCTCCGAAGAAGTAGTCCATGCCCGGAATGGTGTCGCGGACGGACACCCCGGACCAGTCCCGATCAGCGATCTGTGGACAACGGATCCGCTTTCCACAGATCCGCAGATGCCCTTGACGGACAGGCTCAGCGGGTGCCGCTGCGCACCAGGAGCGCCGGTTTGTCCGGGTCCCCGTGCAGGTCAGCCCTGCCGAGCCGGGCGGCGCGGATTCCGACGAGGACGAGGAAGACCAGCGCCCAGATGAGGTAGGCGTCACCCACCAGGTGCTCGATCGGCCCCCATCCGAGTTCGCGGCCCTCGTTGTGGGGGAACCACCACTGCGGGGTGGTCAGGAAGATCACGATGCCGGTGCCGGCCAGGGCGAGCCAGCCACGCTCGTCGTCGTCGCCCCTCTCGGCGGCACGTGCCGCCCACACCACCGTGAGTACGACGGCCGGCACCGCCCACACCCAGTGGTGTCCCCAGGACACCGGCGAGCAGAACAGGGCGACGAACCCCACCGCGACCGCGGCGGCGACCTCGTGGCCGAAGCGCAGGAGTCGCCACGCCACCCAGGCGATACCCAGCCCCACCAGCGCGGACACCACGAACCACACCACCGAGGCGGAGGTGTCCTCGAATCCGAGGCGGTGTACGAGCCCGTTGACCGACTGGTTGGACGAGAAGGACAACCCACCGATGCGGGCGGGGTCCCGGATGGCGAACGACCAGTACCGGACGGAATCGGCCGGGGTCAGCAGGTGCCCGATGCCGGTGAAGGCCAGTGCGGCGAGGACCGCCGTCCCGAGGCCCCGCCAGTCGCGACGCAGCGCGAAGTACAGCAGGAACACCGCCGGGGTGAGTTTGATGGCCATGGCCAGACCGGTGAGGCTCCCGCCCCACCAGCGGCCCCGGCCGCGGATCACGTCCACCAACACGAGGGCCATCAGGAACACGTTGACCTGCCCGAAACCGAGGGTCTCACGCACCGGGCCGAACCACATGGCCACGGCCATCACCGCGAGCGTGATCCACCACAACTCCCCGTCCGGTCGGCCGCACGTGCGCGTGAGGACCAGCTGCACCACGTACGCCAGCACGGCGATGGTGGCCAGAGTGATGATGACCGACGCCACCCCCAGCGGGACGAGCGTGAACAACGCGAAGATCTGGGCTGCCAGCGGGGGATAGGTGAAGGGCAGGACGTCACCCTGCGCGAGCTGGGGGAGCTGACCGTAGAGCTCTCCACCGTCGCGGAAGACCTGCCCGCCGACCCGGTAGACGTCGAGGTCGATGCGGTACGGGGGGATCTGCTGCAGGACCGGGAGGCCGACCGTGTGGAGCACCGTGCCGACCAGCGCCAGCACCGCGGCGACGACCCGGCCGACGGTCGAGGCGAGGTAGCGGTCGACCGCGTTGCCGATCACGCCGGGTCGCCGTTCTGTGGGCGGCCGTTCTGCTGGCGGTCGTTCTGCTGGCGGTCGTTCTGCTCGGCCCACCAGCGGATGAGTTCGGCCTCGGCCTCGTCGCGGTCCAGCGGTCCGCGATCCAGGCGCAGTTCCTTGAGGAACGCCCAGGCTCGACCGACGTCGGGGCCCGGCGCGAGGTCGAGCAGCTTCATGATCTCGTTGCCGTCGAGATCCGGCCGGACCCGCGCCAGGTCCTCCTTCTCCTCGATCTCGGCGATGCGGTTCTCCAGCGAGTCGTAGCTGGCCTGGAGCTTGGCCGCGCGGCGCTTGTTCCGGGTCGTGCAGTCCGCCCGGACCAGCCGGTGGAGACGGGGGAGCAGGTCACCCGCGTCGGAGACATACCGGCGTACGGCCGAATCGGACCACTGCCCCTCGCCGTAGCCGTGGAAGCGCAGGTGGAGGAACACCAGACCCGAGACGTCCTCGATCATCTGCTTCGAGTACTTGAGCGCACGCATCCGCTTGCGCACCATCTTGGCGCCCACGACCTCGTGGTGGTGGAAGGTCACACCGCCGCCGGGTTTGGCCGCGCGCGTGGCCGGCTTACCCACGTCGTGCAGCAGCGCCGCCCAGCGAAGAACCAGGTCCGGCCCCTCCGGTTCGAGGTCGATGGCCTGCTTGAGCACGGTGAGCGAATGCCAGTACACATCCTTGTGCTGCATGTGCTCGTCGCGCTCCAGCTTCATCCCCGGGACCTCGGGCAGCACGCGGTCGGCCAGTCCGGCCTCACACAGCATGTTGATCCCGTCGATCGGGTAGTCGCCCAGGATGGTCTTGTCGAGCTCGGCGCGGACCCGTTCGACGGTGATCCTGTCGATCTCGGCGGTCATCTCCGTCATGGCCCGGAACACCCGCGGCGCGAGGGAGAAGCCCAGCTGGGAGACGAACCGGCAGGCCCGCAGCATGCGAAGCGGGTCGTCGGCGAACGACTGCTCCGGTGCGGCCGGGGTGTCCAGCAGCCCCACCAGCAGCGCATCCATCCCGCCGAGCGGGTCGCAGAACTCGTGACGTCCGTCGGGGTGCAGGCGCACCGCCATGGCGTTGACCGTGAAGTCGCGACGGACCAGGTCGCCCTCGAGGGTGTCGCCGAAGACCACCTCGGGGTTGCGGGACACCCCGTCGTAGGAATCAGCGCGGTACGTGGTGATCTCGATCTGCTGCTCGATCCCGGCGGCGTCGTGCTTGACCGCGGACAGGGTGCCGAACTCGATCCCGGTGTCCCACACCGTGTCCGCGTAGGCCTCGAGGATTCCGCGGACCGTGTCGGGTCGTGCGTCGGTGGTGAAGTCCAGATCCGTGCCGAGCCGGCCCAGGAGGGCGTCGCGCACGCTGCCACCCACCAGGAAGAGTTCGTGGCCGGCCTCGCCGAACGCCGCCGCGAGCGGGGCCAGCACGTCCGCGTGATCGTTGAGCGTGGTCTGGGCGCCCGCCAGGAGCCGCACCCGGCGCGCCTCGAACTCGGCCGGGTCGGGCGGGGTCCCCGGCCCGTCCTGCAGTCCCGAGAACACCGCGGGGTCGTGTCGGTCCGATGAGGCGCGCGGGTCTGGGGGCGGTTTACGGGCTGTCACAGCGGAGACCTTACCGAGTCGGTCCGGCCGCCTTGGACCACAGCGGCTCCACGGCCTCGACCTCCGGGGGGCCGGTCAGCAGATGTCCTGACTCCTCCAGATACGCCAGATATGCGGGATTGCCGAGGAACTCCTGGGCCGCGGCGGCGTCGCGGTACTGCTGGAACACCAGGAGGACGTCGGGGTCGGCGTGGGACGCGCAGTACACGTACGCCCGGTGGCCGTCGTTCGCCTGCACCGCCTCCGGCATGTGCCTGCGCCACACCTCGACCAGCTCGTCCCGCCGCCCCGGCTTGGCCCGGTGGCGGAGGAACAGGGCGTGGCCTTCGGATCCTGAGCTCATGTTGCGGACTCTAGCCGTGGCCAGCCCGCCGCCACATCACCTGAGCGTATCCGCGGGCGGCACGCCGACGATTCCGGAACACGCAACACAGGCCGGTAGCATCGATGGGTGTCCGAAGCCGAACGCCCCGTCGAACCGCGCGCTAACCCGCCGCGGCGTCGTCGTGCGCGCCGGCCCGCCGGATCCGGGACCCACACTTCCAATTCCGCTGGTCAGAGTGCCGAGCGGGGCACCGGGCAGAGCTCTGACGGGCAGCGGGCCGCGCAGGGGCAGAAGAAGACCCAGAACCACCGGAACACCCAGGGCGGACAGAACCAGCAGTCCGGCCGGTCCGGCCAGCCCGGCCACTCCGCTCAACCCGCCCAGTCCGGTCCATCAGGGCAGTCCGGTCCTTCAGCGCAGTCCGGTCACTCCGCGCAGTCCGGGGACGGCCAGGCCCGTCAGGGTCGCCGCCGACGCCGTGGCGGCCGGGGTCGGCGAGGCGGCCAGGGCAGGACGCCCGAGGCCCAGCGGAAGGACCCCGGTTCGGACAACGGGGACCCCTCGCAGTCCACACAGACGGTCAGGTCCGGGGACGGCACCGCCGGCACCACCTCGGCCCGCCAGTCGCCGCGCAATCCCCGCAACCAGAACCGGCCCAGGTCGGGTTCCGGCCAGTCCGCGTCCGCCAACACCGCCCGTGCCGCCGCACCGGCCAAGTCCGGGGGGAAGAACGCCGCCAAGACCGGCTCCAAGCAGGGCGGGAAGCCCGGCGCGAAGGGCACCGGCAACAAGAATCCGCGGGGCGGTCGTGGGGGAGGACGGCACCCACGCAACGGACAACGTCTGCGGACGGTGCTCGAGACCTCCGCGGGTGGCCTGGTCGTGCGTGGGCTGGAGCAGGCGGCCGCCGCGGGATCGGAACCCGACCTCTCCCGTCTGGAGGTCGCGCTGATCGGGCGCCTCGACCGGCGTAACCGCATGCTGTGGTCGATGCCCAAGGGACACATCGAGCCGGGCGAGACCGTGGAGGAGACCGCCCGCCGCGAGGTGCTCGAGGAGACGGGCGTCGACGGCACGGTGCTCGCCCCGCTGGGCACCATCGACTACTGGTTCGTCGCCGAGGGCCGCCGGATCCACAAGACCGTCCACCACCACCTCATCCGCTACGACCACGGCGAACTGTGCGACGAGGACCCGGAGATCACCGAGGTCGCGTGGGTGGCCTTCGACCATCTCCCCAGGCGGCTCGCCTATCCGGACGAACGACGGCTGGTGGAGGCCGCGCGGTCCCTCCTGCCGGACCTCGCGCGCGCCGAACTGACGGGGGAGTCCCCCGTGCCGCAGAGCTCACAGGTGGTCGACCCGTCCCGACGCTCGGGCGGCCCCGAACCGGTCCGGCGATCCGCGAACGGGGCGTCGGAGGGCGGGCACCGACGGGGCTCCGCGCGCGGGGACGATCCGGAGGAGTCACGGCCGTGAACCGGCGGCCGGGTGGGCGGCTCGTCCGGGCGGTCGTCCCGGTGGCGCTGTGCGCGGCACTGGCATCGGCCCCGCTGTGGGGTGTCCAGCCGGTCCGCGCCATCACCCCGGAGCAGGCGACCGAAGCGGGTTACGTCCCGAACCCGGCTCCCGCCCTCGCCCGGATCACGATCGACGACATCACGCCCCGGGTCCTCGACGGTGCCGGGGCCGGCGGGCAGGTGGCCGTCGGCACCGAGGCCGGGGTCCCCACCGTCACCGTGTCGGGCACGATCAGCAACGTCGGCGACGTGCCGCTCGAGTCGGTGGACGTCCGTCTCCAGCGGGGCCCCCGCGCAGCCGACGCGGAGTCGGTGCGCGAGCCACTGGTGTGGTCGGAGCCGTCCTTCCCCGTCCAGGGGGAGTTCCTGAGGGCGGCGGAGATCCTCGCCCCGGGGGAGTCGGTGCCCTACCGGGTCTCGATGCCCGCGCGGGAGGTCCCCGGCAAGCCGGGCCCGGACCTGCAGCTCACCGAGCCGGGTGTCTACCCGCTACTGGTCAACGTCAACGGCACCCCGGAGGGCGGGTCGCCGGCGCGTCTCGACGACGCCCGCACCCTGCTCCCCGTCCTGGAGGCACCACCTCCCGCGCAGCTTCCGGGCGACGACGACGAGGTGGGCGTCAGTGCGTCGGCGGGCGTGCCGGGCCCGACACCCGTACCGCTGACCGTGCTCTGGCCCCTGGCCGCCGCGCCCTCACGAATCGCCCTCGTACCCGGCGAGGCCGGCCCCGAACCGGTGGTGGCACTGACCGACGGATCGCTGCTCGACGACCTCTCGGAGGAGGGGAGGCTCACCGGCCTGGTCAGGGCAGCGTCCGCCGCCTTCGACGAACCCGGGGGTGAGGAACTACGCCGCGCGACGTGCATCGCGGTGGACCCCGATCTGCTGGGAACGGTGGCCGAGCTCGCGGACGGTCGGGCGGTCGTGATCGACGACGGGAGCGGTCCCGACGATCCGGGGGACGGGGATCGGGCCGACGACGGGGCCGCACCCGCCACCGTCGACGAGGCCGTGGCCGAGGACGCCTCCCGGTGGTTGGACCAGCTCCGCGCACTGGCCGGGGGAGGCTGCGTGGTGACCCTGCCGGCCGCGCAGGCCGATCTGGACGCGGTGTCCGCGATCGGCGACACCACCCTGACCTCGGCGGCGCTCGATCGCTCCGACTCGGTGGAGCGGATCCTCGACGTGGCACCGGTCCCCGATGTGCTCATCCCCGCCTCGGGCACGCTGGCACCCGGGACCGCGCAGGCGCTGACCGGATCCGGGGACACGGCGATCGTCGCCGCCCCGTCCACCCGCACCGACACCGGGCTGGTCCCACCGACCGGGCTCGTCGGCCTCGCCGGGACCGACGGCGGCCGGGCGCTCACCTACTCGGCCACGGTGGGGACCGCCCTCGCAGCGACCGGCGAGATCCCGGAGAACCCCCGCTACTCGGACCCGGACACCCGGTACTGGCTCGCCGCGGATTCCCCGGTCGCCCGCCTGCAGGACGCCCGGGCGGCCCTGTTGGCCCCGGTGATCGACGCCGCCGACGCCGCGGCCGCCCCGACCGGCACGCAGCAGCCCGATCCCGCCCCGGGTGACACCTCCGCCACCGCCGCCGAACAGGGAGTCCTCGCGGTTCCACCCCAGGTCTGGGACGTCGACGAGGAGGCCGCGGGCTCGCTACTCGAGACGCTCGGTGACCAGCTCGCCGCCGGCCGGATGCGGGCGGTACCGCTGACGGAGCTCCTGTCCGGGCCCGTCACGATCCCCGAGGGGAGCCTGGCCGACGATCCCACCGGTGCGGTGGACCCCGGGAAGGCCGATCCGTTCGCGGACGACCCCGTCGGGGACACCGTCCGGCGACTGGCGGGGGCGCTCGGGGGGACCGGCACCCTCCGGTCGCTGGTGGACACCTCCGACCCGACCTCAGCCGGCGCGGCCGCACACCTCGACCCGCTGGTGGATGACGCCCTCCGCGTGATCTCGGAGACCGGTCGGCGGGCCGGCGGTGACGGCCTCACCCTCGAATCCGGGACCGGTGCGGCCGCCCGCGAGCGCAGCGCGACACGGTTGCAGCGACTCGGGGAGACGGTGTCCGCGTCGCTCGCGCGCGTCGACCTCCTGACCCCGGGGAGCGTGTTCACCATGGCCAGCCCCAACAGCCCGCTCTTGCTGGTGATCCGCAACGCCCTGCCGTTCCCCGTGCGGGTCGACGTGACGGTCACCGCACCCGACGACATCACCGTCGACCCGGTCGGCCTCATCCAGATCCCGGCGGCGGGATCCCGGACCCTCCAGGTCCCCACGCAGTCCGACTCCGAGGGCGGGGTCCGTCACACCGTGACCTTCGCCCTCCACGGACCGGACGGGACGCGACTGTCGGACCCTGTCGAGCTCTCGGTCCAGTCCGGTGGGTATCCCGTCGCGCAGGGCTTCGCGATCGCCGCGGCCGCACTCGCCCTCGTCCTGGGAGGTCGCCGGTACCTGCGCTACCGTCGGGGCATCCTCGACCCCGCGGACGAAGGGCACCGACCTTGAACGACGAGCAGGGTTCCCCCGAACCCGAGCTGCGTAGACCGGACCCCGGGTTGCGGGGCCGCCGGCGCGAATCCGGGAGCTGCGTGTCGCCACGCCCCGTCTCGCCGCCACCGGTCGCCGACTCGTTCGCGCCGGACTCGGTTCCCGTCGACCCGGTGGTCCCCATCCCCGCGGGTCCGGCCACCCGGGGAGGGGGGACCGGCACCACCACCCGGGACTCATCCGACGCCTCGGTGATGAGGTCCACCGGGTCGATGGCCGTGGCCAACCTCGCCAGCCGGATCACCGGTTTCGTCCGGATGATCCTCATCCTCACCATTCTCGGCCCTGCCGTGGCCTCGGCGTTCAACACCGCCAACACGCTGCCCAACATGATCACCGAGCTCGTCCTGGGTTCGGTGCTCACCGCGATGTTCATGCCCCTGCTGGCCAGGGCCGCGCAGGAGGACCCGGACGGGGGGGTCTCGTTCATCCGGCGCCTGCTCACGGCCACCTCACTGTTGGCGCTGGTCGCGACGGTGGTGGCGGTGGCCTGTGCACCCCTTCTCACCGAGCTCAACCTCGGGGACGGTGAGGTCAACACGGACCTCGCCACGGCCTTCGCCTTCCTGCTGCTGCCGCAGATCTTCTTCTACGGCGTCTTCTCGGTCATGCTCGCCGTGCTCAACTACAACGGGATCTTCCGGCCCGGGGCGTGGGCCCCGGTGTGGAACAACCTGGTGGCCATCGCGACCCTCGCGCTGTTCGCCGTGGTCGGCAGCGGAATCGACCCGGCGGCTCCGGTCAACCTGCTCAGCGCCCCGATCCTGTTGCTCGGCCTGGGCACGACCCTCGGCGTGGTGGTCCAGGCCGCGGTACTCCTGCCCGCGCTGCGTCGTGCGGGTGTGGTCCTGCGCCCACAGTGGGGTCTGGACCCCCGGATCCGTCAGTTCGGTGGCAACGCCCTAGCCGGGCTGTCCTACGTGTTCATCTCGCAGGTCGGTCTGGTCATGACCAACCGCATCGGTTCCGCCGCTGACGAGGCGGCCATCGCCATCTACGGCACGTACTGGCTCCTGCTCCAGGTTCCGTACGGGATCATCGGGGTCACCCTGCTGACGGCCATCAATCCGCGGTTGGCCGACAACGGGGTCGCGGGGCGGACGGACGCCGTCGTGCGGGACATCTCGCTCGGCACCCGACTGTCACTGTTCGGCCTGTTGCCGATCATCGCCTTCATGACCGCGTTCGGCCCGTCGATCGCGACCGGCCTGTTCCGGTACGGCAACTTCGACGCCCAGAACGCCGACATCCTCGGCCTGACCCTGGCCTTCGGCGCGTTCACGCTGATCCCGTACGCGGTGGTCCTGCTCCAGCAGCGGGTGTTCTACGCGCGCGAGGACTACTGGACCCCGACCGTCATGATCCTCGCGATCACCATCGTCCGGGTCGTCCTGTCGCTCATCGTCCCGCTCGTCGCGGACGAGCGATCGCACGTCGTGATCGGTCTCGCCCTGGCCAACGGGATCGGCTGGGTCGTGGGCGCGGTGGCCGGGTACATACTTCTGCGCCGCAGACTCGGCTCCCTGCGCGGACGCGAGACCGCCAAGTCGGCGGTCTGGACGCTCGGCGCCTCGGTCGCCGGAGCGCTCGTCGCCCTCGCCGTCGACAACCTCCTGCCCCTCGACGCGCTGACCGACGCCGTCGGCAGCATCGGCTACGTGTTCCGGGCCGGGCTCGCCGCGATCATCACCCTCGTGGTCACCGGGTTGATCCTGTCGCGCTCACGCCTACCGGAGCTGGACGCTGTCGCGCCCGTCATCCGCGGCCTCGTGGGACGTCTGAGGCGATAGTCGTGTCCCGGGACGGAGGGTCCGTACACTCAGATGATCAGGAGCGGTCCGATCGGCTGGACGACCGCGTCATCGAGCGTCATCGAGGAGGTCGACGGGTGGGCGATGGCAACGGAGCTCCGGCGCAGGGCACCCCTTCGACCCCACCGCGACTGACCGTCGGCGGCCTGGTCTCGGGCGGGCGCTACGAACTCCTCGAACCACACGGCGGCGTCGCCGGGCAGGCCTTCTGGCGGGCCCGGGACAAGCGTCTCGGACGCGAGGTCGCCCTGACCTTCGTGGACCCGCTACCCGGTGAACAACCCCCCGGATCCGCGACCGGTGTCCTCGACCGCACCGTGGCCCTGACCCGCGTGTACTCCGACGGCCTCGCCCGCGTCCTGGACGTCATCCGTGGCCGCGCCGGCGGCATCGTAGTGAGCGAATGGGTCCCCGGACGCAGCCTCGCCGCGGCCGTCGGCGACCCCGATCCCGACTCGGCCGTGGCCGCGATGTGGGGCCTCGCCGACGCGGCCGCCCGTGCGGCCGAACACGGCCTGATGCTGGGGTTGGACTCCCCGGACCGGATCCGCGTAACCGAGGACGGGCGCGCCCTGTTGGCGTTCCCCGGCGTCGCGGGAGACGCCGACACCAGAAGTGACGTCCGTGGCCTCGGGGTGGTCCTCTACACACTCCTCACCGGAAAGTGGCCCGGGTCGCTGCCCGAGGGGTCGGAACTGCACCAGCCACGGGACGGACGTCCCGAGGGCGCCCCGGTGGACGACGACGAGGTCCCACTCGACCCCACCGTCATCGGAACCGGGGTACCACCGGAATCCGCCGTGCTGGCCATGCGATCCCTCGACGGGTCGTCCGTGAGCTCGGCCGCCACCGTCCGGGCGATGATCGACGACCGTGTCGGCGGACCGGTCCACTCGTCCTCCCGCGCCGGCTCCTCCGCCGCTCCGTTCTCCACAGCTCCGTTCTCGACTGCACCGTTCTCCCCATCACCGTCCCCCGGTCCCCGGGAGTCCACGACAGGCCCCGACCACGACGGTCGGGACCCCGTGTCGCACCCGGCGTCCCCCGCGGGGCCGGACGCGGGGCGGGACACGGCGTCGTCAGACCAGCCGTACACCCAGCCGGACGAGCAGACCCTGCGGAGACGCTGGCAGATCATGGCCGGGACCAGCGCCGCGGCCGTGGTGGTGATCGCGCTGTTGTCCGCGTGGCTGCTCGGTGCACTCGCCGGCGGCGGGGACGAGACGCCGTTGTCCCAACAACTCGACGCGATCGAGCGCGCCGCCGAGGCCAGCCGGTCCGCCGCGACCTCCGAGCCCGGACCGGAGGACACCGAGCCGGCCGCGACCGAGCCCACCCGCGAGGCCCCGTCCACGCCCGTCACGGTCTCGGACGTCATCTCCTGGCAGCCCTCCGAGTCGCCGGGCGTCGCCGAGAACTCCTCGAACGCGCCCAACGTGGCCGACGGCGACAGGTCGACCTCGTGGTCCACGGACTCCTACCGCAACCAGCTCGGTGACAGCGGAGCCGCCTACAAACCCGGTGTGGGACTGCTGTTCTCCCTCGACGGCGAGCAGGAGACCCGCCGGGTCGTGGTCCACTCGGACGACGACGGCGTGGAATTCGAGGTCCGGGTGGCCGACAGCGCCTCACCGGACTCGCTCGACGACACCACACTGATCGGCGAGGGGACCATCCGCGACGGCTCGGGGACCGCGACCATCGACGACCCCGAGGAATCGCGCTACCTGATCGTGTGGATCACCCGCCTCGGCACCTCGGGGCCCGAGTCATACGACGCGTCGATCACCGAGGTCGAGCTCACCCGGTGAGCCAGCACGGCCGCGTGGGCGTCGATCCGGCGCCCCCGGTCCGGCCCCCGAGGTGACAGCCCCACGGCGGGCCCCGCCGCGTTAACGTCACGGCCGTGAACACCAGTGCCGTCGATGACCGCGCCACGGTCACGGAACGCTCCCCGATCACGGCCGGGTCCCAGCTCACAGCCGGATCCCCGCTGACGGACGTCGAACTGCTCGACGCGCACATCGCCGGCGACCGGGACGCGTTCTCCGCCCTCGTCCGGCGCCACTACGACTATCTGTGGCGGCTGGCGATCCGCACCTCCTTCAACCGCGAGGACGCTGCCGAGGCACTCCAGGATGCGCTCATCTCGGCATATCGGAAGGCCGACACCTTCCGCCACGCCTGCCCCGTCCAGGGCTGGCTCTACCGCATCGTGGTCAACGCCTGCCTGGACAAGATGCGGTCCCAGCGCCTGCGCACCCATTCCGAACTCACTCCCAGACTGCACGAGGAGATCTCGCTACGGGATCACTTCTACCAGGACCCGGCCTACGCGATCATCGTCGCCGAGGCGCTGGCGGAACTGCCCACCGACCAACGCGACGCGGTAGTCGTCGTCGACATGCTGCGCTGCACGGTGGCCGAGGCGTGCCACCTGCTCAACGCCCGCCCGGGCACCATCAAGAGCCGGTGTTCGCGCGGCCGCGCGAAGCTCAGCGTGCTCCTCGAGGGGGTCACGCTCACCGACTGAGGGAACAACGCCGACCCACCGGGTGTTGTCGCCATAGTAGATCCGAGGATCTTCCGGTCCACGTACACCCACGCGCCAAGGAGCCCCAAGAACCCATGAGCGACACCCTCCACGACGTCATCATCGTCGGATCCGGCCCGGCCGGGTACACCGCCGCCATCTACTCCGCTCGGGCCGAGCTCAAGCCGGTGGTGTTCGAGGGTTCCCAGTTCGGCGGTGCGCTCATGACCACCACGGAGGTCGAGAACTTCCCGGGTTTCGCCGAGGGAATGATGGGCCCGGACCTGATGATGCAGATGCGGGAGCAGGCCGAGCGTTTCGGCGCCGACCTCCGCATGGAGGACGTCAGCTCGATGGACCTGGCCGGCGAGGTCAAGATCGTCCGGGTGGGGGAGGAGGAGCACCGCGCCCGCGCCGTCATCCTCGCCATGGGCGCGGCCGCGCGCTACCTCGGCATCCCCGGTGAGCAGGAGTACCTCGGCCGCGGCGTGAGCTCCTGCGCCACGTGCGACGGCTTCTTCTTCCGCGACAAGCCGATCGTCGTGGTGGGTGGCGGCGACTCCGCCATGGAGGAGGCCACCTTCCTCACCAAGTTCGGCTCCTCGGTCACCATCGTGCACCGACGCGAGGAGTTCCGCGCGTCCAAGATCATGCTCGAGCGGGCCAAGGAGAACGAGAAGATCACCTTCGTCCTCAACACCACGGTCGACCAGGTGCTCTCGGGGGCCAGCGGCTCCGTCGAGCGCCTGAGCCTGCGCAACACGGTCACCGGCGAGACCAGCGAGCTCGAGACGGCCGCGATGTTCGTCGCGATCGGTCACGACCCCCGCTCCGAACTGGTGCGGGACCAGGTGGAGGTCGACGAGGACGGTTACGTCCTCACCGGTCAGACCACCGCGACCTCGATCCCGGGAGTCTTCGCCTGCGGCGACCTGGTGGACCACCGCTACCGGCAGGCCATCACCGCGGCCGGCTCCGGTTGCTCCGCCTCGATCGACGCGGAGCGCTGGCTCGCGGAGCAGGTCTGACACCCGCCGAGCAGGTCCGGCCTCGGACGCTCACCCCCTCACCCCGAAAGGACCATCACAATGGCCGTGAACACCCCCAACATCATCGACGTGACCGAGGACGACTTCGCCCAGACCGTCCTCGCGGCCAGCGGGTCGAAGCCCGTGCTGGTGGACTTCTGGGCCACGTGGTGCCGTCCGTGCACCATGATGGCGCCCGTCCTGGACGAGCTCGCCGGGGCGGAGTCAGACAAGCTCACGGTCGCCAAGGTCGACGTGGAAGCCAACCAGGAACTCGCCGCCGAGTACCAGATCACCGCCATCCCGGCGCTGCTGCTGTTCTCCGAGGGCAAGCCTGTCAAGCGCATCACGGGCGCGAAGTCCAAGGCCGCACTGCGCACCGAGCTCGGCGACGTGCTCTAGTCCCACCGCCCCACTCGGGTGCGCTCCGGGCACGTCCGCGCCGGAGGCGGTAAGTTCATCCGGGTACCCAGTCGAGTGGAGCGGAGGAGAACCATGGCGTGGCGACGCGGTGACCGTGGACCCGAGGTGGCCTCGATCCGGGCCACCCTCGCGGGCATGGGCCTGCTGCACAACATCGATTCCGTCGGGGTCACCGAGCCCCAGACCGGATCGATCCTGGCCCGTACCGATGCCGTCTTCGACGCCGACCTGGAGACGGCCGTCCTGGCCTTCCAGCAGGCCCGTGGACTGATCTCGGACGGCAT
Source organism: Dietzia sp. (assembly GCA_046289795.1). GTDB lineage: Bacteria > Actinomycetota > Actinomycetes > Mycobacteriales > Mycobacteriaceae > Dietzia. The sequence continues at coordinate 16,627 of JBKBUP010000025.1, forward strand.
CGTGGGTCCCTCGACCCAGGCGGCGCTCCACGACGCCACCCATGTCCTCGGAACCCGCGATCTCAGCTACATCGTCTCCAGGCCGATGGCGGGGGACGATGTGGCACAGTTCCAGCGTCGGCTCGGCGAGCTCGGCTTCTACGCGGGTCTGGTGGACGGCACCTTCGGTCCCCTCACCCATGCCGCCGCCACCGACTTCCAGGGGGACTGCGGTCTGCCCGCGGACGGCGTGGTCGGTGCGGAGACCCTGGACACCCTCGATCGGTTCTCGACCCTGTTCAAGGGCGGGGACGTCTCCTCCCTCGTGGAGCGGGAGCGGGCACGGACCTCGGGACCGATGCTCGCCGGGAAGCGGATCGTCCTGGACCCCGGTCCCAGCGGTTCGGAGAACCCTATCCGTATGGATACCCCGCTCGGGACCATAACGGATGCCGAATTGCTGTGGGACATCACGCGGCGGCTGTCCGAGCGGATGAACCAGGCGGGGGTCGAGGTCTTCCTCTCCCGGCCGGAGGCCATGATCCCCACCGATCCGGAGCGAGCCGAGATCGCCAACGCGTTCAACGCCGATCTCATGATCTCGCTACGCCTGGACCGGCATCCCAATCCGGTCGGCAACGGGATCGCCACGTTCTACTTCGGCAACTCCCTCGGTGCCGAGTCGATGCTCGGCGAGGCGCTGTCCGGTTTCATCCAGCGCGAGATCATCAGCCGTACCGATCTCCGCGACTGTCGCACCCACGGACGGAGCTGGCCCCTCCTCCGGATGACCCGGATGCCTTCCATACAGATCGTCCTGGGGTACGCCTACAATCCCCGCGATGTGCAGATCCTCGGGGACCGCACCGCGCAGGACACCATCATCGACTCCATCCTCGTGGGGGTGAAGCGCCTCTACCTCCTGGACGAGGACGATCATCCGACCGGCTCGATGTCGGTCAACGAGCTGATCGACTACGAACAGCGTCAGAGGGACTGACTCAGCGGCACTGACTCCCCGCCCGCGGGGAGGCCGCGGTGTCCCGGGCCGACGCCCCGGACAGCACACCCAGCTTGCGGGTGGCGAATCCCCGCTCCGCGAAGAGCTGATCGAGAGCCCTCTCGACATCGGCCTTCCAGAGGTGTTCGCGCTCGATATCGAGGCGCAGACGTGGATGCGTCTCGTGCTCGGCCACCACGGTGAAACCGTGCTCGACGAGGAAGCCTGTCGGCGCGATGCACGAGTCAGATCCGCAGGTGTCACGTGACATTACGTCCCCCGTGTCTGCGGACGTCACCCCGAACGCTTCGATCGCCTTGACTCCGCGGCTGCGGAGATCCACCACCACCGCGTCGAGCAGTGAGGTGAGGGCGCCGGCGGGTGCGCCGTGTTCGATGCTCATCCCGGCGAGAAGGATGGCGTCGGATCCCACCGGCGAAGTCGGGAAGCACGCTGCACGGGGAACCATGCCGGGGGGCGCGTAGAACGCCGCCCCGGTTGAGCGATCACCGTATCGGGCGATCTGCCCGCACACGCCCCATTCCAGTGACACGTGGGAAATCCAGGCTTCCTTCTCGAATTCGGGATCGCCCGGTGCGGGTTGCCCGACCTGCCCATCGGTCTGCCAGTACACACACTTGCGGGCCCGGGGTCCGAGCTGGTCCACGGCAGAGAGGTCTAGCGGTCGGATCGAGATCATCGGGACGTTCCGGGCGACCCGCCCTCGAGTAGTGTCAGGACCCGCTGCAGATCGTCTGCGTCGCCCACGTCGATCGTGATCCGACCCTTTCGGCGACCCATCGTGACGGAGACCGAAGTATCGAAGCGATCAGACAGCCTGCCGGCAACGACCTCGAGTTCCGGATTCCGCTGGCGCCCCTTCGGGGCAGGAGAGGGCTTGGGGGTCGAGCCGGCTCCGTCCCGATTCGCCAGGGTGACTATCTCCTCCGTGGCCCGGACCGACAGACCTTCTGCCACGATCCTGGCTGCGAGTTCGTCCTGGGCCGGCGCCCCGGCCTCCAGCCCCAGGAGGGCTCGGGCATGACCCGCGGACAGCACGCCGGCGGCCACCCGTCGTTGGACTGCGGTGGGCAACTGGAGCAGTCGGATGCTGTTGGTGATGGCCGGACGTGATCGTCCGATCCGCGTCGCGAGTTCGGACTGTGTCACGTCGAACTCCTCGAGGAGCTGTTGGTACGCCGCCGCCTCCTCGAGTGGATTGAGTTGCACTCGATGGATGTTCTCGAGGAGTGCGTCCCGGAGGAGATCCTGATCGTCGGTCTGACGCACGATCGCCGGGACCGCCGTGAGCTCCGCCCGCTGGCTCGCGCGCCAGCGCCGCTCACCCATGATGAGCTGATACCGGCCGTCGGCGATCTCACGAACCACGATGGGTTGGAGTAGCCCGAATTCCTTGACCGAGTGAGCCAGTTCCGCGAGCGCCTCTTCGTCGAAGTGCGTCCTGGGCTGCTTGGGGTTCGGCTCGATTGCCGAGGGTGGGATCTCACGGTAGACCGCGCCGGGATCGACCAGCTCGTCGGTTTCACGTGAAACATCGGCGTCATTCACCGAATCCCTGTGGGACCCCGTGCCACCACGCGACACCCCTGAACCGGCGGATCGGGGACGCGGGGGAGTGGTCCTGGGCCCACCATTACGTGGACCCAGGATCACGTCCGCGGCATCGCTGCCCAGCCGGGGCCCCTCTTCCGGGCCCGTCGGAATCAGCGCCGCGAGGCCCCGACCGAGCCCGCCCTTGCGTTGCTGACTCATCGATTCTCCTCCGCGCCGGATGCCGCACTGCTGATCTTCGCTGTTGATGCGAGCCGCTCTGCGCGACTGTTGAGTTCTTTAGCCGCGTCCAGATAGGCAAGCGCGCCTCGAGAACCGGCGTCGTACTGCAGGATCGTCATGCCGTAGCCGGGCGCCTCGGACACCTTCACACTCCGCGGGATTACCGTACGGAGCACGGTGTCACCGAAGTGTGTGCGGACCTCCCCGGCGACCTGCTCGGCGAGCTTGGTCCGGCCGTCGTACATGGTCAGCATGATGGTGGATATCTCCAGAGACCTGTTGAGGTGCTGCTGGATCAACTCCACGTTCCGCAGCAACTGGCCGACACCTTCGAGCGCGTAATACTCACACTGGATCGGGATCAGTACCTCGCTGGCGGCGACCATCGCGTTGACGGTCAGGAGCCCCAGCGAGGGAGGGCAGTCGATCAAGACGTAGTCGATACCCAGCGACACGAGGTCTTCGCTGTTGATGACCTCTGCGAGCCGGTGCTCCCGATGTTCGAGACCGACCAACTCGATTTCGGATCCCGCCAGATCGATGGTCGCCGGGATGCAGAACAGCCGCTCGGCATGCGGGCTGCTCTGCATCAGGTCCTCGAGCGCGTGCTCCCACATCAGGAGTTCGTAGCTCGACGGAGTGCCCTCACGGTGGTCGACTCCCAGCGCGGTGCTCGCGTTGCCCTGGGGATCCATGTCGATCACCAGGACGCCCAGACCTCCGAGTGCCAGAGCTGCCGCCAGATTGACCGTCGACGTGGTCTTACCCACCCCGCC
>JBKBUP010000259.1:0-3113 GCA_046289795.1 Dietzia sp.
GCGCGATCAGCTCGGCGCGACCGGCGGGTCCAACGGTGGCCTGCTGATGGGCGTCATGCTCACCCGGTACCCGGAACTGTTCGGGGCGTTGGCGATCGCGGTTCCACTCCTGGACATGCGGCGCTACCACCTGCTGCTGGCCGGTGCGTCCTGGATGGCCGAGTACGGCGACCCCGACTCCGCGGACTGGGACGACTTCCTCGGTGCGTACTCGCCGTACCAGCACGTCCGACCGGCCTCGGAGGTCCGCTATCCGCAGGTCCTCATGACCACCTCGACCCGCGACGACCGCGTGCACCCGGGGCACGCCCGCAAGATGACGGCCGCGCTCGAGGCCGCGGGGCACGAGGTGGCGTACTACGAGAACGTCGAGGGCGGACACGCCGGCGCCGCCGACAACTCGCAGGAGGCCCGGAAGGCGGTCCTGACCTACGAGTTCTTCAGGCGTCGGCTCCCTCGTCGTCGTCCCGTGACGGACTGAGCGCCACCTCCCGGGCCATCCACGCCAGCACCCGGGCGACCACCTCGGCGGGCTTGCGCGCCCACGTGTTGTGGCCGAGCGCCTCCGGCTCCACCTCGAGGCTCGTCCGGGCGCCGGGCAGCATCGCCAGCAGGCCACGCGCCGCGCTCTCGGGGGCGAGCGGGTCCTCGGCGATCACCACCGCCAGGGCCGGGACCGTGACGCGGGCCAGGCCCGCCCGGTAGTCGAGGTCGGCGCGCGCCGGCTGCATGGCGCCCGTGGCCGCGAGGCGGGACCAGTCGCTGATGCGGTCGGCCGGGATCCTGCCGCTCGCGCCGAAGAACTGTCCCGGCACGTGTCCCGCCAGCCAACCGATGGTGGGGAGCAGGATCGAGCCCATCCGCAGTCGTCGGCCCACGCGCCGGGGGTAACCGCGGTGGAACGGGGACTGGGCTGCCACCGCCACCAGGCCCACCACGCGGGGGTCGTGCCGCGCCAGGTGGTAGACGCCGATCTGGGCGCCCATGCTGTGGCCCAGCAGCACCACGGGCCGCGTCCCGAGCTCGCGATGCATCGCGTCCAGCGCCAGCGGGACGTCCTCGGCGGCGCTCTCGTGGTACCCCGCCGCTCCCCCGCCGCGGCCGATGCGGTGTGTGCTCTCGCCCTGCCCCCGCAGCTCGGTGATCGCCACGTCCACACCCTGCGCGGCGAGCGCCCGGGCCAACGGGAGGTAGTACCGTGCGCCGACGGCGATGCCGGGCAGGACCAGGACGGCGGGCCTACCGGGGTCCCGCGCACCGGCTTCCACGATCAACAGTGGGCTCGTGCTGCCGTCCGCGTGCCGGAGCTCGATCCGGTGCGGGTCGTCGGTCTTGGTCATGTGTACAGGATGCCGGAGTCCCCTGCCCGCGCCGCACTCGACCCGACCCACGTCCGCGGCCTCTGCCCGCCCGACGACGACGGACCCCGTCCCACTCGGATGGTGGGACGGGGTCCGTCGTTGCCGGGCCTTTATGGCGCCGGTGCGTCAGCCGATCAGATCGGGCCGTAGCGCGCGTTCATGGCCTGGGCCATCATCGGCCAGGACTGCTTGAGGTCGTCCTCCCAGTAGCCCCACGAGTGCGTGCCGTTGGGCGCGAAGTCGAACTGGGCCGGGATCTGCAGCTCGCCGAACCGGCGGGCGAGGTTGGCCGTGCAGTACTGCGTGGCCGCCTCGATGATGCCGCCGACGATCGCCTGGTTGGCGAGCGCCGGGATGCTGTTGCGCAGACGCCAGTTCTCCAGGGACTCGTGCGGGCCGGGCAGGCCGTTGCCGGTGGAGATGAACATGGCCGGCAGGGTGCCGTTGTCGCGCTGGGCGACGAACTTGTGCGCCTGCGCGACCGGGTCGTTGGCCACCCAGCCCGGACCCGGGTAGGGGCCCCACATGTTGTCGAGGTTGGCGCCGCCACGCATGCCGGTGACGATGTTGATGAACTGGTAGCCGATCGGGGTCGACGTCTCGGCACAACCCGAGTACGAGCCGATGGCCTGGAAGCGGCCCGGGTGGTTCTGGGCGATCGTCAGGACCGACGTGGCGGTCATCGAGATCGCGGCGAGGCTGCGCTTGCGGTTCGGGTAGTTGCCGCCGTACCTGTTCTCGAACAGGTTCGGGAGCTCCTGGGCGAGGTAGGTCTCGAACGCCATCGGGCGGTTGGTCTCGCGGGCGTAGCGGGTCTGGACGTTGGGATCGTGACGCTGCCAGTCCGTGTAGTAGGAGAAGGCACCACCGATCGGGGTGACGGTCCAGACGTCCTTGTCGGCCATGAAGGCCCTGACGTCCGACTGCGCCTGCCAGGTGGCCGAGTCCTCGCCGCCACCGGCGCCGTTGACCAGGTAGAGCACCGGCGCGGCGGCGTTGCCGTCACGCGGGCGCTGCACGATGTTGGGGACCTCGATGGCCATCTTGTCCGACCACACCGACACGATCAGTCGACCGTCGGGGAGCTGGGTCTCGACGACCTTGTTCTGGGCCGTGGCCTTGGTGTACTGGATGCTGCCACCCTGGGCCTGTGCCGTGCCTGTGGCAACGACGGGGACCATGGCCGCGGCGATGGCCGCTGCGGCGACCTTGGTGCCCAACCGGCCGCTCTTGACTGAACGCATATTCCGACGCCTTACCTTCTCGTTGTTCACAGACGGACTCGGGCAGACTCTCGCTTGAAAGCTAACCCAATTCCCAGTAGTCACACAAGTCCCACTAAGCACTCTCTCGATACGAGCGTGCCCCACAGGACCGAGTCTTGCGCCCGCCGGGCACCATCCGAGGATTCCATACCCGGGTGGCCCGCAGGTAACCGCGGAACCACCCTTGCGGCTCACGTCAACATTATCGACGATGATCGCCCTCACGTTACCGATATGAGCAGATCCCTATACACATCGGCACCCATGGCGACCGTGAGCCACTCCGGGCGGGCGCGAAACGCGTCGAGGGCGCCGGGATCCCCGGCGCCCCCGACGACAAGCCTCACGGCTCGGTGTCAGCTCACTTCATGAAGCCGGTGGCGAAGGACTCCTGGAAGGCCTCGCCGGCGAAGTAGCCGATTCCCTTGACGAAGTGGTTGACGTTGTTCACGAGCCCGCCCGTGAGGTCAACGAGACCCTTCGGGCC
>JBKBUP010000260.1:0-3107 GCA_046289795.1 Dietzia sp.
CTGAAGACGCCGTCGCAGACCTCGTGCGCTCCAGGGTCCGCCCAGGCTACGGCCACATGGGCACCTGCGGGCCACGGCCACCGACGGCCGCGAGGTAGCCGGCCGTGTCCGCACGACGCTCGCCCCACATGATCTCGAAGACCAGGCGGGAGATCTTCCAGGTGCCCTCGTGTCGGACGAGCTCATTGTGGTAGCGCCCGACCAGAAGGCAGACGTCGTCGTCGCCCTCGAACTTCTGGTACGAGGTGTGGTAGACGAGCGCGGTAGCCCGGTCCCCCTCGACGTCGACGTGGTAGACGCTCAGCAGATGGTGCTGCCAAACACAGCTCTTCGTGGCGTCACGGATCCAGCCGATCACCGTGTCGGCCCCCTCGGCCGGTTCGGCATTGCCGTACTTCGCCCACAGGTCGGGGTGCAGCACGTCCACGAGGCCATCGGGGTTGGCGGAGTCGATGCACGACGCGTACCGGTAGAGCTGGTCCTCGATGTGGATGCGCTCCTCGACGCTGGTCATGCGCCCGCCGTCCCCGGGCCGGTCCCGCGCCGCACGCCGGTCGTCACCGTCTCGGGGAGCTGACGACTGGGGTCGACCGAGATGGTCTTGGTGTGCAGGAACTCCTGGTACGCCGTCGGGCCGTGCTCGCGCCCGATGCCGGACTTCTTGAAGCCACCGAACGGCGAGCCGAGGTCGGCGGCGAAGGTGTTGACCGAGAACGTGCCGGCTCGCACGCGCCGGGCGACCTCGAACCCGTGGGCATCGTCGGCGGTGAACACCGCGCCGGAGAGCCCGAGCTCGTTGTCGTTCGCAATGCGCACCGCGTCGTCCTCGCCGTTGTGGGCGATGAGAGAGGCGACCGGGCCGAAGATCTCCTCGCGGGAGACCCGCATGGAGTTGTCGGCGTCGGTGACCAGCGTCGGCTCGAAGTACCAGCCGCGATCCAGGCCCGCCGGTCGACGACCACCGGTCGCGATCGTCGCACCCTCCTTGCGAGCGAGCTCGACGTACTCCTCCACCCGATCTCGCTGGCGCTGCGTGACCAGCGGTCCGAGGACCGTGTCCGACTCCATCGGGTCACCGATCTTCAGTGATCGGTAGCCCTCGACCAACGCCTCGGCGTACTCGTCATACCGTGAGGCCGGCACCAGGAGCCGGGTCAGCGCCACACAGCTCTGACCGGAGTTGGTGCCCGCGCTCGCGCCGATCAGCGTCGGGAGCACGTCCTCGATCTTCGCGTCGTCAAGGACGATCGCCGCGGACTTGCCGCCGAGCTCCAGGACACAGGGACGGATCAGCTCGCCACAGGCAGCGCCGATACGGGCACCGGTCTGGACCGATCCGGTGAAGCTGACCATGTCGACCCCGGAGTGACGGACGAGGTACTCCGACTCCGGTCCACGCGCGGCGACGATGTTGATCACGCCCGGGGGCAGGCCGACCTCCTCACAGATCTCACCGTAGATGAAGGTGGCCAGCGGGTTCGGCTCGGTCACCTTGACCACAGCCGTGCATCCGGCGATGAGCGCCGGAGCGACTTTCTGCGGCACTGCCGGGAAGGCGAAGTTGTAGGCCGGGAACGCAGCGACGACACCGACCGGCTCCTGGACGACCAGGCTGGCGCCGGCCATCGGGATGATGCTGCCACCCTCGGAGCTCGCCGCCAGCGGACCGAGGTCGCTGAGTCGGACCTCGGCGGTCTCAAGGCCGCGGCCGATCTCGGCGTTGTAGTTCAGGCTCATCACCGGGGACACGACCTGGTACACCTGTGAGAGGAACAGCGTGCAGCCGAGCTCCTCGGTGATCAGCTTCGCGAGCTCCTCCTGGCGTTTGGCCACCGCGTCGGCCATCCGGGTCAGGTAGCCGGCTCTCTCAGCGGGGGTCAGTCGCGGCCACTCGCCCTCGTCGAAGGCCTTCCGGGCCGCGGCCACGGCCACGTCGATATCCGCTCGCGAAGCAGCCGGTACGTGCCCGATGACCTGCTCGGACCGTGGCGAGATGATGTCGAAGCGGTCCTCGGTCTGCGCGGCGCGCCAGGCACCGTCGATGAAGAAGGCTCGGTGATCGATGGTTGTCATGGGGATGACCCTCCACTCGTGGTGGACCGTGAGGCCCGCGGAAACTCGGTGCGCCGCTGTCGAACCGGGGATCCGAACGTAGGACTGAACCGAACTCGTGTCAACCCCCAGGATCGGCACCGAACCACCTCCCTCCCGAAATGGGGTATTGCGCTGCGGGTGTGACCACCATTACATTGCTCGCCATCCTGAACCAAACTCAGTTTGTCGCCTTCGGCCGAAGCGCCGGCGGCCCAGAGAGCGAGGAATGATGACCGACCTGGCAGCCGATGATGTGTCAAAGGTGCCCGCGGGTGTGCCGACCGGATGCCCGGTCATCCACCTCGACGCCTCACCTCCGTTGGAGGTGGGGAGCCACTGGAGATTGGCCAACGAGTTGCGCGAGACCAGCCCGACGTACTTCAACACCCATGCGCAGGGGTACTGGGTCTTCACACGCTACGACGAGGTCCGCGAGATGTACCAGCACCCGGAGATCTTCTCCAGCGAGTCGATCACTCCCTGGGAGCCGGAGCCGGCGTACCGGTTCGTCCCGACCCAGATCGACCCGCCCGATCATGCCAAGTACCGCCAGCTCATCAGCCGCTGGTTCGCCCCCAACGCGGTGGCCCGCGTCGCACCGCAGGCGCACGAGATCGGAGAGCGCCTGGTGGCCGATCTCGCTGCCCGGGGCGAGTGTGACTTCGTCACCGACTTCGCGATGCGGCTGCCCACCGAGATCTTCCTGACCATCATCGGCGTGCCGAACTCCGACGCCGATCTGTTCGTCCCCTGGGTGGAGGACTTCTTCGCCGGCTTCGGCGGTGACCTCGAGCAGCAGCAGGCGATGGGCGCGGCACTCGGCGGCATCCGGCAGTACTGGGTGGACGTGCTGGAGGCACGTCGCGACGAGCCCATGCGGGAGCACGACTTCGTGTCCCTGCTGATGCACAGCACCGTGGACGACGAGCCGCTGGGTGACGACCTGATCCTGGACATCCTCACGGTGCTGGTCCTGGCCGGCCTGGACACGACCCGCGGACAGCTGGGATACC
>JBKBUP010000261.1:0-3097 GCA_046289795.1 Dietzia sp.
CGCGTAGCCGTCGTCGTTCAGGGAGGCACCCCGGTAGCGGCCGTGCCGGGTCTCCACGTGCCCGATCCCGGCGAGGGTCGTCCACGCCAGGTTGCACTCGGGCCGGGTCTGCCGCATGGTCTCGGCGGCGTTGCCATATGCGGCCAGGGCGGCGACCGGGATGTTCATCTGCTCGTTGATCTCCTGCGCCCACGGCCGCAACTGATCGGAGGTCCGGCCGGGCGCGTTGATGTCCACGGCGGGGACGGGCGCCCCGGCGGCGGGCGGGATGCCGGGCGGGATCGGGACCGGGGCCTCTCGGGTGGGCCCGTACGAACAGGCCGATGCCACCACGGCCGCGGCGAGGGACAGGGCCACAGCGCAGCCGCGGCGGGGACGAATAGACATTGAGTGCCATTCTGCCGAAAACCCGCGATGGTCCGCCTCGGGGGTTTCCCTGATCTCAGCCGCGCGGGCCGTACCCCCCGGTCAGAGCGGCGAACTCATCCAACAGGGCCTCCCGGCTGATCCGGGGTTGATCCAGCACCCAGCGCACGGCCACGTTCTCCACCGCCATCACGATCACCCACGCGCGCGCGGCGGGGTCGCCGACCGAGACCCCCGCCGCGGAGAGGTAGACGGACAGCAGTTCACGCACCCGGAGCTCGAGCGCGTGCTGCGCGGCCCGGTGGCGGACGGCGGGCAGCTCCTCCCACACGATCCGCAGCAGCCCGGCGTCTGCTTCCAGGGCGGTCAACAGGGCGTCGGCGATGGAGCGGACCGTGCCGGGGTTCTGGACGTCGACGGGACCGGAGCCAGCGAGCGAGGCGGCCACGCGGTCGGAGATCTCCGCCGACCACCGGTCCATGACCTCGGTTACCAGGGCTGACTTGTCCGGGAAGTACTGGTACAGCGAGCCCGGGCTGACGTGGGCCTCGTCGGCGACGCGGTTGGTGGTGAACGATTCGTAACCGTCGCGCACGAGCACGATGCGAGCCGCCTCCACGATCCGCTCGACCATCGCCCGGGAACGCGCCTGCTGGGGAACCTTTCTCATGAACGCGAATTGTATGCGAGTAATTACTCGCGTCATAGTTGCACCATGACCACAGCGCCTGAGCGTGACGCCGTCACCTCCCCGTACCCCACCCGATACCGCGAGGCCGAGGACCGCTCCCGCCGCATGGGCCGCGCCCTCAAGCGCATCGCCCGCGTGGACCAGATCGACGAGCAGCTGATGGACCGACTCGGCCGCGGCTACCTGGAGAAGGACGAGCTCGGCGCGCAGTTGGCCCGTGCCATGCGGCTGCGTTCCGGTGAGCCCGGGGCCGTGAGCCGCCGCCAGCTCGACGAGGCCCTCACGAGCGGCTCGGCCGGCCTGCCCGACGACGCCCCCGAGGTGCTGCGCGACTACCTCACCCGACTCGAGGACACCCCGGACTGGGTCGACTGGGACCAGATCGCCCACGGCCAGAAGGTGTACCTGCGCCTGGGCCAGAACGCCGCGGACATCCTGCTGCAGCTCTCGCTGATCGGCGGCTACCGCTTCGGCGGTCCCACCGACCTCCTGGTGGCCACCGGCGGCCTGACCGGCAACACCACGCTGCGCCGCCTGGCCGAGACCAGCCACTGGACCATGTCCCTCTCGATCCCCGACGGGCTGCGGCCGGGCGGCGAGTCATGGCGGCTCACCGGGCACGTGCGGGCCATGCACGCGGTGGTCAACGAGGCGATGGAGCCGCGCTGGGACACCGAACGGTGGGGGCTGCCCATCAGCCAGAGCGACCTGGCCGCCACCCTCGGCCTCTTCGACGCCGTGGTCCTGCTGGGCGTGCGCACCCTGGGCGTGCCGATGCCGCGCCGGGACTCCGACGCGGTGATGCACGTGTGGCGCTACGTGGGATGGCTCATGGGGGTCGACGACGACTTCCTGGTCAGCCGCGAGCGTGACCGACACCGGATCAACTATCACATCCTGCTGGCCCAGGCCGGGCTCAGCGAGGCGGGGCCGCAACTGACCCAGGCCCTCGTCGCGGCCCAGCGTGAGCGCAAGCGCAGCGGACCGCTCCCCGGCGTGCGGGCGTGGGTGGGACACGAGCGACTGTTGAGCATGCTCACGGTGCTGCTCGGCCGCGAGTCCATGCGCGAGTTCGGCCTACCGGTCCGGCCTCCGTGGGCGCACACCTACCTCGTGGCGCTCAACGGGGTGCGGTACCGCACCCCGTGGGGCCGCGCCCGGCTCGAATCGTGGGGTGAGAAGGTCCGGCAGCGCGAGCGCAAGGAGACGTTCGGCGACGCCGCAGCCGACATCGGCAGGCCGGTCACCACGTGAGGCTCCCGCGCCTCAGATCTGACAATTAGGCGCTTTCGGCTAATTCGAAGTAATTAGGCATATTCACCTCATGTCGGGCGGATGTGGCAGGATCGCCTCATGTACGTGGTGACGATCGACCAGCGCGGCAGCCGGGTCGCGGAGGACCTGGTGCCGGGACTGCTCGAAACCCTCGCTGACGTCCCCTGCGCGGCCGCCTTCGAGCGCACGGCCGGCGACGAGGTCCAGGGCCTGCTGACGGACCCCGCCGCGGTACGTTCCGCACTGCTCGTGGCGCTCCGCGGCGGCGAGTGGCACTGCGGCGTGGGAGCCGGGGAGGTCGACGACGACTCCTACGCCTCTGGGACACGGGCCGGCCGCGGGCCCGCTTATCTCGCCGCGCGCGACGCCGTCGAGGCGGCCAAGGGGCTGAGCAGCTCGGTCGCGGTGCGCGTCCCGGCAGCGACCGGTGAGGACGCCGCCGGCTGGGCCGCCGACTGTGAGGCCGTGTGGGCACTCACCGCCCCCCTGGTGCTCGATCGGACCGAGGCACAGTGGCGGGTCGTGGACGCCGTCGACCGCTCCCCCACCCAGGCGGCGGCCGCACACGAGCTGGACATCACCCCGGCCTCGGTCAACGGCGCGCTGCGGCTCTCACGGATCCGCGAGGAGCGGGCCGCGTACCCCGCGCTGGATCGCCTCCTCGCCGGCGCGCACGCCGCGGCCACGGGGGGCACCCGATGAGCACCTGGCCCGAGTGGATCCCCGTCACGATCGTGGTGGTGCTCAGCCTGCTCGCCTCGGCGG
>JBKBUP010000262.1:0-3083 GCA_046289795.1 Dietzia sp.
CCCGGGCCGCCCGCTTCCGGAACCGGATACCGGGCCGGTCGACACCACCCGCGACTGGATCGTCACCGGCGTGATCCTCGTCCTGGCCTTCGTCTCGCGCTTCTGGGGCCTGACCTCCGCCACGGACAAGGGCACACCGGTCTTCGACGAGAAGCACTACGCGCCGCAGTCGTTCAGCATCGCCCAGCTGGGGATCGAGGAGAACCCGGCCTACGGTCTGGTGGTCCACCCGCCCGTCGCCAAACAGATCGAGTCGCTCGGCGGACTGCTCTTCGGCTACACGCCACTGGGGTGGCGGTTCACCGCCGCGATCTGCGGCGTGCTCGTGGTGCTCATGGTCATGCGGATCACCAGGCGGCTGACCCGGTCCACCCAGCTCGGTCTGATCGCGGGCCTGCTGCTGTGCCTGGACGGGGTCACCTTCGTGACCTCCCGCATCGGCATGCTGGACATCTACCAGGTCCTGTTCGTCACCGCCGCCGCGGGCGCACTGCTCGTCGACCGCGACCAGATGCGCGGTCGAATGCACCGCGCCGCGCTCGCCGGCAGGCTCCACCTGTCGGACTTCGGGCCGCGACTGGGCTTCCGATGGTGGCGGTTCACCGCCGGCGTCATGCTCGGGCTGGCCCTGGGCGTCAAGTGGTCCGGCCTGTACTTCATCGCCTTCTTCGGCCTCATGACCGTGGCCTGGGACTGGGCGTTGCGCAGTCGCTACGGGGTGCGGCGGCCACTGGCGGGCGCGTTGCTCCGGGACGCCGTCCCGGCCTTCATCACGCTGGTCATCTGGCCCGCGCTGATCCACATGTTCACCTGGCTGCCGTGGTTCGCCGGCGAGAACTCGGTGTACCGACACTCGGTGGGTTCGAAGGTCGAGGACAACCGGCTCCCCGATTCCATCCAGTCGTGGCTCTACTACCAGTCGTCCGTGCTCGACTTCCACGCATCCCTGACCACCTCGGCGGGCAACCGACACCCGTGGGAGTCCAAGCCGTGGACCTGGCCGATGAGCCTGCGGCCGATGCTCTACTACGTCGAACAGGGCGAGGACGTGACCGGCTGCGGACAGGACTCCTGCGTCCGCGCCATCATGCTTTTAGGCACGCCCGCGATCTGGTGGCTCGCGATCCCGGTGCTCGGCTGGGCGTTCTGGCGGGCGGTGATCTGCCGCGACGGCCGGTACGCGTTCCCGCTCGTCGGCTACATGGCCGGTTACCTGCCGTGGTTCTTCCAGCACGACCGCCAGATGTACTTCTTCTACGCCTCGGTGATGGTGCCGTTCTTCGTCATGATGGTCGCGCTGGTGCTGGGCGAGATCGCCGGTAAGTCCACCGACTCCCCGCAGCGCCGGACCACTGGCCTGGGGATCGTGTGTCTCTACCTGGCGCTTGTGGTGGCGAACTTCATCTACATGCTGCCCATCCTGTCGGGGATGCCGATCACCCCGACGGAGTGGAACGAGCAACTCTGGCTGCCGTCCTGGCGCTGAGTCGCCCCCGCGCTGGTCGCCCCGCTCCCGCGGTGGTCGCACCCACCGTGATCCAGGTCGTGGCTACCGATGTCGCAGGGCCGATTCATCACCGTGAGTGCGACCACGGGACCGACAGCGGGCCTCGGCGCTGGTCCTAGCCGCCCAGCGCCCTGTCGATACTGAACCGGCCCGCCCCGACCGCGGCGACGAGCAACACGCCCACCCCCAGCGCCACGACGAGCTCCCAGCCGTTCTGGGTGACGAAGGGCCCGTTGGTGGCGTGGACGAAGTACAGGGCGCCCGCCATGTCCACGGCCAGCAGGATCCCGGCCAAGGGTGTGAGGATGCCCGCGATGAGCGCGATCCCGGCGATCAGCTCGACCCCGGCGACGATCGCGGCGGTGACCTCCGGCTGCGGGATGCCGTAGCCGGCGAACTGCTCCCCCACCCGGCTCAGTCCCAGCGTGAAGAACTTCTGCCACCCGTGGGCCACGAACACCGCCCCGAGCCCGATCCGGGCCAGCAGGATGGCTGCGTCGTTGAGGGTGTCCATCCCCCTCACGGGAGGATTCCCTCGCCGGCCTTGTTGATCCGACGGCTGAGGACCTTCATCGCGAGCATGTAGAGGGGCGGGGCGAATTTCTGGGCGGCGAACGCCAGTCGGATGTCCGGCGAGGTGTAGACGATGTAGCGGCCTCTACGCACCCCCTCGAGCGTCTTCTCGGCCGCGACCTCCGGGGTGACGGCGTGGCGGCGGAACTGGTCCACGGTCTTGGCCACCTCGGGGTCCGAGCGGTCCACGCCCGCGATCTCGACGGTCTCCACCAGCGGGGTGTCCACGCCGCCCGGGCACACCAGGTGCACGCCGATCCCGTACGGCGCCAGATCGAAGCGCAGCACCTCGGCGATGCCACGGATGCCGAACTTCGCGGCGCTGTAGGCGGCGTGCCACGGCAGGCCCAGCAGACCGGCTGCGGACGAGACCATGACCAGCGCCGCGGGCCGCTTGGCCGCCATCATCGCCGGGACGAACGCCTCGATCACGTGGATGGTCCCCATGAGGTTGACCTCGACCATGGACCGCCACACGCGGTGTTCGAGCAGATCGGGTCGTCCCCACGCCGAGTTTCCCGCGACGTGGAAGACCGCGTGCGGGGCGCCGTGCGCGGCGACCACACTCTCGCCGAACTCCATCACCGCCTCGTACTCGGTGATGTCCAGGACCTCGGTGACCGACACCGCGGCACCCTCGTCCCGGCAGTCCTGCGCCGCGGTCTCCAACCCGGCGGCATCGCGGTCCGTCAGCACCAACCGGGCGCCCTCGGCCGCCAACCGGATCGCCACGGCGCGGCCGATCCCGCTGGCCGCGCCGGTGACCACGCAGGTCTTGCCGTGGTAGTCGGTGATCCGTCGCCTCGACATATGGTCCCCTTCCGGCCCGGGTCGTCAGGAGCGGGCCTCTTGGAGTCCCACCGTAGCGGCCCGTCGGCGTCAGGCAGGCGGTCTGACGCCGGTCCGCGTCACCCGCGCGCCGGGATGGGCGGCACGTAGTCCCGCAACACGCAGCGGCTCCCGCTGTAGATCGTGGCCATACAGCGGTTGCAGTGCACGCACA
>JBKBUP010000263.1:0-3080 GCA_046289795.1 Dietzia sp.
GCTCCTCGTGTCTGCGGAAGAACCCGGCTGCGGCGACCCACGCGGGTCTGCCCGCCGAACGTCCCAGCCGCGCGAGTTCCCGGGGACCGATCCCACGCTCGAGTGAGCGCAGCAGGAGGTCACGGAGCTCGCGGGCGAAACCGACGGCGGACAACGCGGGCCGAAGTTGCTCGGGCCAGAGCGGTGCACCATCGGCCACCTCACCCAGCAGGGTCTCCCGGACCAGGGCGTCGTGCTCAGCGCCTGTCCGGAGCCGCGGCGGCGGCGCGTCGACCCGGGCGGCCGCCAGCCGGACCACGGCATGAGCCAGGGAGTGGACGGTACGGACGGGGGCGTCCGTGCCCACCACGGATTCCGGCGGGAGCCCGCGGGTCACCTCCTCGAGGAGTGCGGCCCCGGCGGTGGCCGATCCGGTGAGGACCAGGACGCCGTCCATCCCCACCCCGCCCGTCACCGCGGCGCGGACCACGTCCACGACGAGGGAGGTCTTCCCGCTTCCCGGCCCGCCACGCACGACCCAGCGGTCCTGACGACCGGCGTGCCGGGGCCCCCAGTCCCGTCCGACCAGGTCGTCGAGCCCGGGTGGCCACCGGCGGGGCGGGACGGCCTCCGTGGTGCGGGTCGCGTCCGCGGTGAGCGTGGCGTGCGGCGCTCCGGCGGTCGGTGCCGGTGCCGGTGCCGGCGCCGGTGCCTGTGTCGGTGTCGGTGTCGGTGTCGCGGACTCTGTCACGGCTCGATGAGACCACACCCCTACGACAGTCCGGCGGCCGGAGATCCGCTCCACCGGGCCGGTGGCGTCAGCGCAGGGTGTCCTCGAGCATCCGGGGGCGGCACGCGATCCGGCCGACCACGCACATCACCGCGAGGACCACCGTGAGGAACGCCAGACCCCCGCCGAGCCCCGGACCGGACAGGAGCAGGCCGAAGACGATGGGACCGAGGCTCGCCGCCGTGTAGCCGACGCCCTGCGAGAACCCGGAGAGGGCGGCGGACCCGGCCTGGGTCCGCGTGCGGAGGTTGATGAGCGTCAGGCAGAGCGGGAACGTGCTGGGGCCGACTCCGAGCAGACAGATCCACAGCCACGGCGCGGCGCCGGGCGCCCAGAGCAGGCCGGCGAAGCCGGCCAGATAACAGAGCACCGAGATGACGACGACGGGGTACGGGTCCTCGAAACGGCCCGCGGCCCAGGGGACGACCAGAGCGGCGATCAGACCGATGGCCGAGTACACCGCCAGCGCGAGTCCGCCCTCGGCCCGGGTCATCCCGATCGACTCCGCCACGGCCGGGAGCCATGTGAAGAAGGCGTAGGTGCACAGGGAGTTGGTCCCGAAGAACAACGCGAGGGCGACCCCGACGGGAGAACGCCAGGGCCGGATCCGCTGCGCCGGGCCGGCCCCGCCGACGGCCCCGGCCGGGGGAGGCCCGGCGGTGTCCGACCCGCCCCGCAGGATCTCGATGATCCAGGGCACCGCCGCGACGAGCGCGAGAACGGCCCACCACCCGATGGAGACCCGCCACCCGGCGGCCTCGTCCACGGGCACCGCCACCAGTGCGGGCACGACCGTACCCAGCTGGAGACCGGTGATGTAGGCCATGCTCACGGCCGCGACGTGCCGGGGGAAGTACTTCTTGACCAGCGGCGGTGCCACCACGTTGCCGATACCCATCCCGGCCAGTGCGACGAGGGATCCCGCCCCCATCACCAACGGGTCGTGGGCGAGGGCCCGGAGGACCTGGCCGGCGGCGGCCGCCACCATCGCCAGCACGGTCAGCAGCTCCAGACCCATCCGACGCAGCACGATCGGGGTGAGGACGCCCCAGAGGGCGAACATCGCCGTGGGCACCATCCCGAGCAGTCCCATGCCCCCGGTGCCGAGGCCGATCTCGGCGTCGATCACCCCCAGCAGCGGGCTCAGGGAGGTGACGGCGGTGCGGAGGTTGAGCGAGACGAGGACGACGCCGACCAGGGCCACCACGGGGAACGCCAGCGCGCCTGAGGGGGTGCCTGCTCGCGAGGAGCGGGGGTTCATGCGTCCGGGTCGCCGACGTATTCCTCGACGGACCGGGCCATTACCTGCAGTCCGTCCATCGCCGCCGGTCGGGACCCGGGGTGCAGCGCGTGCACCGCCAGCCGGAACACCGCCGCGCGCAGCACCATCTGCGGCCAGTCGTCGAGGTGGCGCCACCGCGCCAGCACTCCGCTGTCGACGGTCCCCCACGAGAGGTGGTCGACCGCGACGACCGCCGCCGACCACGAGGCCGGGCGGGCGTAGGGGACGACGTCGGTCAGTGCGGGTTCGTCAGACGCGTCGAAGAGCAGGCCCCGTGCGAGATCACCGTGGACCACCCCGGCACCCGCCACCGGGGCGACCGGCCGACGGAGCCGGATGAGCCCTGTCGCGCCGAGCAGCGCCGCCGCGCGGTGGGTGGCGAAGGGGGTCCCCCGGTCCTCCATGCCGGGGCCGAGGTCGAGCTCGGGGTCCCCGTCCCACGCCGCCGCCTCGGCGATCGCGAACAGATCGGTCTCCGTCCACGGTCGGGTGGCCGGTCGCCGGGCCAGGCGTGGCCGGTCGACACCCGCGAGCGCGGCGTTGATCCGGGCCGACCAGGCGATGGTCTCGTCGGCGCGGGCCTCGGGGCGTCCGGGGACCGCCCGGTCGGCTCGCCACCCGCTGACGACGTGTCGGCCGTCCGTGGACCGCACCGGCAGTGCCACGCGCAGACCGGTGACGTCGAGTTCCTCCCGCACCCGCGCGGACCAGTTGGCCAGGGCCGTGTCCGCGACCGGCCGGAAGACCACGGGGCTTCCCGGCGCGGCGACCAGCCAGCCCGTCCCGGAACCGGCGACCACGGGTACGGCCGCGCCGGCCACCACGCCGAAGGCGCCGCGGACGTGGTCGGGGACGGTCACGTCGTTCACGTCGTTCACCGTACCCACCCCACCGGTCAGTACCCGGGCAGGGACGGGTCGACGTCGCGGGTCCAGGCCTCGATGCCGCCCTCGAGCGACCGCACCCCGGCGAAACCCGCCACGGTCAGCATCGCCGCCGCGCGGGCCGAACGCACGCCCGACTTGCAGT
>JBKBUP010000264.1:0-3078 GCA_046289795.1 Dietzia sp.
GAGGTGGTGCGTCAGGTCCTGGCGGACCGCGAGGGGGCCCGCTTCGACCCGATCGCCATGCAGCCCGGCGGTCCGCAGGGGCTCTCGTCGTGGCGGGACATTCCCGTGGTGTGCCTGCCGGGCAACCCGGTCAGCGCACTCGTGTCGTTCGTGGTGCTGCTGCGTCCGGTCATCTTGGAGGCGGTGGGCCGCGTGCCCGTGCGGACCAGCCGGGCCCGGCTCTCGCGGGCCGTCGACTCCCCTGCCGGGCGGGCGCAGTATCTCCGGGGCGCGCTGGTCCCCGACTCCTCCGCCGCGGCTCGTTCCGCAGTGCCCTCGGGCGGAGACCTGCCCGTCGTGGAACCGGTCTCCGGCCCGGGGTCGCATCTGGTGGCGTCGATGGCCCGGGCCGATGTGCTGATCGAGATCCCCGCCGACGTGACCTCCCTCCCGGCCGGCGCAGAGGTCGACGTCCTGCCGCTGTAGCTCCCGCGCCGGCCGTGCCGGATCCCCAGAGATTTGCACTCTCCGCAAACTTGCACAATCTGCACAATCGGCGCATCATCGTCTGGTGACCACCGACGACACCCCTCTCGACACCACCGGATCCGCCCCGACCGGACTCCGTGAGACCAAGAAGGCCCGGACCCGCGCCTCGCTCGCCCGGGCCGCCTTGCAGTTGGTGGCCGAGGACGGGCTCAGCGCCACCACGGTGGAGGCCATCGCGTCCCGAGCCGAGGTCTCGCCGCGGACGTTCTTCAACTACTTCGACTCCAAGGACGAGGCGGTCGTCCACCTGAGCACGGACCGGTTCCGGCGCCTGATGAGCCGGCTGTTCGCCGACGCCGGGGAACGGCCCGCGAACCCGGTCCTGGAGATCCGCGACGTCATGCTGCGGCTCCTGGACGAGGCGGACCCCGAGTCGGCGTCCGACGACGACCTGATGCGCGCGGCCCTGGAGCGTGACCCCTCGCTGTTCGGCACCCTGCACACTTCCATGAACGCGATCGGTGCCGAGTTCGAGGCCGCCATCGCCTCGCGGTACGCCACCGTTCGCGACCAGGACCTCGCGCGGGTGGGCCTCAGCGTCGCGGTGGGGCTGACCCAGACCGCGATGCTCGACGCCCGCGACGGCCGGACCCGGTCCCCCGTCGCCGACCGCGTGACCCACTACTTCGACCTGCTCGAATCCGCCCTGAGCTGATCGGGCCCTCAGCGCTCTCGGCCCCCCACGATCTACCGCTCACGAAAGGCACGACCCTCATGACACGCACCTCGACCGCGCCACAAGCGCCGTCCGGGGACGATCCGATCACGCTCACACCGCGCACGGTCTGGATCATCTTCGGAGCCCTCATGGCGGGGATGTTCCTCGCCTCCCTGGACCAGTCGATCCTGGGCCCGGCCCTGCCGACGATCGTCGGCGAGCTCAACGGCGTGCAGTCCCAGGCGTGGATCATCACCATCTACATCCTGGCCGTGGCGATCACCATGCCGCTGTACGGAAAGTTCGGTGACCTCGTCGGACGTCGCAAGCTCTTCCTGCTGGCGATCGCCATCTTCACCCTCGGCTCGATAGGGTCCGGCTCTGCCGGGTTCTTCACCGACCCCGCCACCGAGGCGGGCTTCTGGGAGCTCGTCGCCTGGCGCGGCGTGCAGGGTCTGGGGGGCGGCGGCCTGATGATCCTGTCGCAGGCCATCATCGCCGACATCGTCCCCGCCTCCGAGCGCGGCAAGTACATGGGGCCGATGGGCGCCGTCTTCGGGATCTCCGCGGTCGCCGGCCCGCTACTCGGTGGCTTCTTCACCGACACCGCCCACTGGCGCTGGTGCTTCTGGATCAACGTCCCCGTGGGCATCATCGCGTTCGCCCTGGCCTGGAAGTACATGCAGCTACCGACCCGCAGGAGCACCGCGAAGGTGGACTGGGCGGGCATCATGTTCATGGTCCTGGGCACCGCGGGGCTGGTCCTGATCACGGACCTCGGCGGCGACCACCTCGCCTGGGATTCCCCCGGCATGATCGCCATGATCGCCGGCACCGTCGGCAGCATCGTCGCGCTCATCCTGGTCGAGCGTCGCGCGGCCGAGCCGATCCTGCCCCTACACCTGTTCACCGGCCGGGTCTTCGTGATCGCCACGCTGATCGCCTTCGCGCTGGGCGTCGCCATGTTCGCGGCGATCGGCTTCATCCCCACCTTCCTGCAGATGGCCACCGGCACCTCCGCCGCCGGATCAGGCCTGCTCATGATCCCGATGATGGTCGGCCTCATGGCCACCTCGATCGGTTCGGGCTTCGCGATCGCCAGCACCGGGCGGTATCGGGTCTACCCGATCGTCGGCCTGTCCATGACCACCGTCACCGTCGCGGTGATGACCCAGATGACCGGCTCCACCCCGATCTGGCAGATCATGGCCATGCTGTTGTTCTTCGGCGCCGGACTGGGTCTGGTCATGCAGGTCATCGTGCTGGCCGTCCAGAACGCGGTGGACCCCCGCGAGGTCGGGGTGGCGACGAGTTCGAACAACTACTTCCGCGAGATCGGCGCCGCCATCGGCACCGCGTGGTTCGGTTCGCTGTTCACCGATCGGCTGATCACCAATCTCACCGACACCGTCGCCGCCAACCCCGAGCAGGCGATGGCCGCCGGCCTCAACCCGGCGGGCGTCACGCCGGCCTTCGTGGCGACCCTGCCCGAGCCGCTCCACCAGGGCATCGTCGACTCCTACGCGAGCGCCCTGGCCCCCGCGCTCTGGTTCATCGTGCCGGTGCTCGGCCTGGCTCTGGTGTTCTCGTTCTTCCTGCCGCAGATCAAGCTCAGCGACGAGGCCGGAATGGTCGCCCGCGGCGAGGCCGTGTGGGACGACGGGAACGCGGACCGGGTGGCCGACGCCACCCTCCCTGGCGGATCTCGTGGGGCCGGACCTGATGGGGCCGGACCTGACGGCGACGATGACGAGGTCTCACTTTTCTCCGGGGGACCCGCGCCCCGCCGGACCTAGCGGAACCGGCGCATCTGGCGCCCGCGATAACTGAATCGACCGGAAAATGACGAGAAGAGTGTCCCGCGCATCCGTTTCTCGCGAAACGTGCGCGGG
>JBKBUP010000265.1:0-2139 GCA_046289795.1 Dietzia sp.
GTCGGAGGCGTCGAGGATCTCCAGGGCGCGTTCGTAGGAGGACTCGGCGGCCGGCCCGGAGGCCAGATCCGCCACGGTGCGGTCGCTGCGCTCCCGGACCCACTCGAGGGCCCCGTCGGAGTCGACCTCCTCGAGGTGCAGGTACGGATCGGGCGTCGCGGATGCGGTCATGCCTCGATGATGCCGTGACCGGTCCGGCAGCCGGCGGGCCGGTATAAGAAATCCACAGGCTCTTGTTACCGGGCCGTAGCGTAAGTACCATCAGTGCCATGCAGGGGTCGAATGACCCGGCCATTCCCGAATGTCTCGGGGGTGCACTCGATAAACGGAGATACACAATGGGTTCCCTCACCGACATCCTCAGCAGCGGCTCCGGCGAGTCCGGTTCGCTCAGCGGCGGCAGCGCCACCGGCAACATCACCGACATGATCGCCGAGACCATCGGCGACATCGTTGCCACCGCACTCAAGTCGGTCCTGGGCAACCTGTCCTGATCGCGCCTGACGCGGGTACCGTCGCCGCCCCTCCCCCCGGGAGGAGGCGGCGACGGTCATTTCGGGTGCAGTTCCGCGCCGCTCCGCCGCTCGGCGGCCGTCGGGAGCGCTACCCTGTGTGTCGTGGCTGACACTCATTACGACCTCATCGTCCTCGGCGCGGGCCCCGGCGGCTACGTCGCCGCAATCCGCGCCTCGCAGCTCGGCCTCAAGGTGGCCGTCATCGAGGAGAAGTACTGGGGCGGGGTGTGCCTCAACGTGGGGTGCATCCCCTCGAAGGCGCTGCTGCGCAACGCCGAGCTGGCCAACACGGTGCTGCGTGACGCCAAGACGTTCGGGATCTCCGGCGACGTCTCCTTCGACTACGGAGTGGCCCACGACCGCAGCCGCAAGGTCTCGGGCAACATCGTCAAGGGTGTCCACTTCCTCATGAAGAAGAACAAGATCACCGAGATCGACGGGCACGGCACCTTCACCGATGCCAAGACGATCGAGGTGGACGGCACGGCCTACACGTTCGACAACTGCATCATCGCCACCGGTTCGGTGGTCAAGACGCTGCCCGGCATCGAGCTGAGCGAGAACGTGGTGGACTACGAGGACCAGATCCTCTCCCGCGACCTGCCGGACTCGGTCGTGATCGTCGGCGCCGGCGCCATCGGTATGGAGTTCGCCTACGTCATGGCCAACTACGGCGTCGAGGTGACGATCGTCGAGTTCATGGACCGCCTCCTGCCGAACGAGGACGAAGAGGTCTCCAAGGAGATCGCCAAGCACTACAAGAAGCTCGGCGTGAAGGTGCTGACCGCCCACAAGACCACCAAGGTCACCGACAACGGCGACTCGGTGGAGGTGGAGGTGGAGAAAAACGGTGAAGAAGGCGTGTCTCAGACCCTGACGGTCGACAAGGTGCTGATGGCCGTGGGGTTCGCCCCCCGGGTCGAGGGCTTCGGGCTGGAGAACACGGGCGTCGAACTGACCGACCGCGGCGCGATCGACATCGACGACAACATGCGGACCAACGTCAAGGGCATCTACGCGCTCGGCGACGTCACCGCCAAGCTGCAGCTGGCCCACGTGGCCGAGGCGCAGGGCGTGGTGGCCGCCGAGACCATGGCCGGCGCCGAGACCCAGACGCTGGGCGACTACCGGATGATGCCCCGCGCCACCTTCTGCCAGCCGCAGGTGGCCTCGTTCGGGCTGACCGAGGCCCAGGCCCGCGACGAGGGCTACGACGTCAAGGTGGGCAAGTTCCCCTTCTCGGCCAACGGCAAGGCCCACGGGCTCGGCCACGCGGTCGGGTTCGTCAAGGTCGTGGCCGACGGGACGCACGGCGAGCTGCTGGGCGCGCACCTCATCGGCCCCGACGTCTCCGAGCTCCTGCCCGAGCTGACCCTGGCGCAGATGTGGGACCTCACCGCCGAGGACGTGGCACGCAACGTGCACACCCACCCGACGCTGTCGGAGGCCATGAAGGAGGCCGTCGAGGGCGTCAGCGGCCACATGATCAACCTGTAGCAGCGTTCCCGGTTCGCGGCCGGAGCTGCGGTCCGGTCAGCTCCGGTCAACGAGAAGAGGGGTGCGGCCCCCCCCCGGGGGGGGGTGGGGACGCGGGAGGGGGGGTGGGGGCGGGGGCGGCGGCCGA
>JBKBUP010000265.1:2149-3015 GCA_046289795.1 Dietzia sp.
AGAGCGTTCCGACCACCCTCGGGGGATAGGTCGGAACGCTCTTCTCGTTGTGGGGCAGTGGCCGCCGTCGAACGGTCTGCCCGCTACTCGGCCACCACGATCTTGGCCATCTGCGACTCGTAGATGGCGTCCAGGGCGCCCGCCGCGGACGGCAGGACCGGGTCCGCATCCGGGTTGTTTCCGCGGGCCGCGTACTCCACGCTCACGGTGGTGTCGCGGGTGAATCCGTGGATCGCGATGGCGCGGCTCAGCGAGCGGGTGCCGTCCGGCCGGGTGGTGATGAAGTCGCTGGTGACCCGGAAACCCTCGGTGCCGTCGAGGGCCGGGGCGTCCGCCACGGTCATGACGAGCTCGACGTCGGGGTTGGTGGAGCTACGCGAGGTGGTGCAGGCCTCGTACAGCGAGCGGTCCATGAATTCGTCGAGCTTCCGGTCCACCATGCCGATCCCGAAGCGGTGCTCGGTCTCGTCCTCCTCCGACTGCTTGTACCGCACGGCTGCGGTCAGCCCGTCGGTGGTCGCGAAGTTGGAGACCGTCTCCAGGCGGGAGACCTTGTCGCAGGCCGGGTCCTCCATGAGCTTCTTGCCCTGGTCGGCGACGAGCTTGTCGACCGCCTCCTGGAGGAGTTCCGGGTCGATCACCTGCACGACACCGCCGCCGGGGGCCTCGCCCTCGGCCAGCACCAGCTGGTCGAGGGGCGCCTGGGGCGCGGACTCGTCGACGGTCGTGGTGGTCTGGGTGTCGCCCGAGGCGTCGCCGTTCCCGGAGTCGTCGGAGTCCGACGTGCAGGCGGTGAGCGCGGCCGCGGTGACCAGTGCGAGGCCGGCGATCGCGACACGTCGGGGATTGCGGGTGCGAAGTCGCAT
>JBKBUP010000266.1:0-3000 GCA_046289795.1 Dietzia sp.
TGGACGAGTTCCAGGACGTCACCCCCGCCCAGCAGCGCCTGCTGGGGGCCTGGCTCGGCCGGCGCGACGACCTCACGGTGGTGGGAGACGTCAACCAGACCATCTACTCGTTCGCCGGGGCGGACCCGGACTACCTGTTGGGTTTCGCCGAGCGTTACCCGGACGCGACCGTCGTCCGCCTGGAGTCGGACTACAGGTCCACCCCGCAGGTCGTCGACCTGGCCAACGCGGTGATCGGGGCCGGTGCCGGGAGGTTCCGTTCGGCCGGGCTCACCCTCCGGGGCATGCGCCCGGCGGGGCCCGATCCCGTCCTCACCGAGTACCCGGACGAGGACGCGGAGGCGGAGGCGGTTGCGGGAGCGGTCGCGGACCTTGTCCACGGCGGGCTCGACCCCTCGGAGATCGCGGTTCTCTACCGCGTGAACGCGCAGTCGGAGCGCATCGAGGCCGCGCTGGACGAGGTGGGGATCGGCTACCGGCTCAAGGGCGGGGAGGGCTTCTTCGACAGGACGGTCATCAGGCGCGCGATGTCGACGATCGACAGACTGGTCGACGGCACGGACGAGGCCGTGACGGAGGAGCACTCCGCGCTCACCGATCCCACCGACGTCGTCCGGGTCATCCGGGCGTCACTGGAGCCGCTGGGTCTCACGGCGGCCGAACCGTCGGGCACGCAGGCCAGGGAGAAATGGGAATCCCTGACCGCGTTGGTGGGCCTGGTGGAGGAGATCGCCACCACCGAGACCAGCCCCGGACTGCTGCCGGTGGTGGCCGGGTTGAGGGCCCGCGCCGCCGCGAGGCACGCGCCCGACCAGCGCGGGGTCACCCTGGCGTCGTTCCACGCCGCCAAGGGGCTCGAGTGGGATGCGGTGTTCCTCCTCGGGGTGCACGAGGGCAGTCTCCCCATCAGCCACGCGATCAAGGCCGGACCGGAGGCAATCGAGGAGGAGCGGCGACTGCTGTACGTGGGGATCACCCGGGCCAGGGAGCACCTGTCCGTCTCGTGGAGCCGCAGTCGTCGGGCCGGGGGCCGCGCGACACGCCGCCCCAGCCGTTTCCTCGACCCGGTGCGCCCGGCCCCGACACCGGCCGGCACCCGCAATGCGGCCGAGTCGCCGGACAAGGGGCGTTGCCGCGGATGCGGGGAGCGGCTCACTGGGCCGATGCACCGGGCGTTGGGATCGTGTCCCGACTGCTCGGTGGAGATCGACACCGGGTTGTTCGAGCGGTTACGTGACTGGCGGAAGGAGACGTCGGAGCGCATCGGCAAGCCGGCGTACACGGTGTTCACCAATGACACGCTCGTGCAGATCGCCCGTGAGCGCCCCGCGGACACCAGCTCGCTCGGGCGCATCGGTGGGATCGGGGCACACAAACTCGGCGAGTACGGGGACGACGTCCTGCGCCTGGTCCGAGAGGGCTGAGCAGGGGGCCGGTCCGCCGCGGGTCAGTCCTCGTCGGCGAAGATCTCCGGCATCCAGCGCTGCACGATCTGTCGATACGGTGCGGTCGCCTCGAGTTGGCACAGCATGCCGACCGAGGCCGAGAGGACCCGGTGGATGAGGACGTACTCACGCGGCATCGTGAACGACCGCGAGGTGCGGAACTCGCGGCCGGAGACGTCCCCGTACACGGACATGATCCCCTGCATCCACCTCCGGTCGAAGTGGAACTCGGGCTCGCGCATCGGCTCGATGAAGGGGCTGAGGAAGGCCATGGCGTCGGCGGGGTCCAACCCTCCCTTGCCCACGTAACCGGAGCGCGTCATGAGCGCGAGCAACTCCTCGGACTCCCCGGCCAGAGCGAGCCGCATCATCGAGGTGAGGACCGCGGGTATGCCCTCCGGCAGGGGGAGCGAGGCCCCGAAGTCCAGGACCACCATCCGGCCGTCGTCCGTGAGGAGGAAGTTCCCGGGATGCGGGTCCCCGTGCATCATCCGGGCGCGGGTGGGGGCGCAGAACTGGAACTCCGCCAGGAGTTCACCGGCCCGGTTGCGCTCTTCCTGCGTCCCGCTCGCGGCGATCCGGCCGAGCGTGCGACCGTCGGCCCATTCGGTGACCAGGACCTTGGGGGCGGACGCGAGTACGGAGGGGACGCGGATCAGCGGATCGTCGCGGAACGCGGCGGCGAACACCCGCTGCGTGTCGGCCTCGCCCCGGTAGTCGAGTTCGGCCACGGCGCTGTCGTACAGCTCGTCGATGATCCCCTTGACGTCGGTGCCGGGGTTGAGGGGCCGCAGGAGCGGGGCGAGACGACGGAGCTGGCGGAGGTCCGAGCGCAACGCCTCGTCGGCCCCGGGGTACTGGATCTTCACCGCCACCTCCCGGCCGTCCGACCAGACCGCGCGGTGCACCTGGCCGATCGAGGCGGCTGCGGCCGCGGAGGTGTTGAACTCGGTGAACCGTTCCCGCCACCGCAGCCCGAGCTGGGCGTCGAGGACCTTCTCGACCTCAGCGGGGGGCAGGGGCGGCGCCTCGGCCTGGAGCTTGGTGAGCGCCTCGCGGAACGGGCCGGCGTACTTGTCGGGCATCCCGGCCTCGAACACGCTGAGGGCCTGTCCCACCTTCATCGCCCCGCCCTTGAGCTCACCGAGCACGGCGAAGACCTGTTCGGCCGCCTGGTCGGCCAACTCCTCGGTCAGCACGCCCTCGCCCCTGCCCAGAGCTCGCCGGCCCAGCGACCCGGCGGCTCGTCCGGCGATTCCCAGTGGCAGGCCTGCGAGGCGCGCTGCTCGGCGGGATGAGGTACGGGGGAGTTCGGACACGCCTCCAATCATGACAGAGGATGCGGGTGCGTCGCCGCGCCGCAGGTACAGCGTCCGTCGGCCGGCCATTCGAGCCTCTTCCACAGTCCCTCGGCGGGATTGATCTCGACGGTCGCTCCGACGGTCTGGAGTGGGCGTCCGGGTTCACGACTGGCGGAGACCTCGGCGAGAACCAGGGCCGCTGCCGCGGTGAGGGCGGGCACGCCGGCCGCCGGGGCCCGGCCGACGAGTTGGGC
>JBKBUP010000267.1:0-2959 GCA_046289795.1 Dietzia sp.
CTTCGACGACGCCAATCTCCGCCGGTCCGCACGGGCGGCCGTCGCCGCTGCCGCTCGGGTCCAGCGAGCCCTCGAGATCCTCGCCGAGGACGTCCCGGACCACCTGCTGGCCGCGGGTGAGTTGCGCGTCGAGCACCGTCAGTCCTCACTGGAGGAACTGGGCCAGCTCGCCGACCCACCCATGACCAAGGACGCGGTGGCCGGTCGGATCCGCCGACTGCTGTCCATGGCGGACCGCAAGGCAGCGGATCTGGGGATCCCGGACACCGAGTCCGTCGTGACCGAGGACATGCTCGACGAGGACTGATCGGTGCCCTGCGGACCCTGCACAGCCCCCACCGGGGGCGGGTAGTCTGGGTCACGTCCCCGGGCTCCACCCAGCCCACAGGGGTTCTTTCTCGCACCACCTATAAGGAGACATCACGTGACCGTGCGCGTAGGCATCAACGGATTCGGACGTATCGGCCGCAACTTCTACCGCGCGGTGGAGGCACTGAAGGCCGAGGGCAAGACGGACATCGAGATCGTGGCCGTCAACGACCTCACCACGAACGACATGCTCGCTCACCTGCTCAAGTACGACTCGATCCTCGGCCGCCTGGGCAAGGACGTGACCTTCGACGACAACTCCATCACCGTCGGTGGGGCCAAGATGGGTGCGCTCGCGGTCAAGGAGGGCCCCTCCGCCGTGCCGTGGGGCGACTACGACGTCGACGTCGTGGTCGAGTCCACCGGCATCTTCACCTCCGCGGACAAGGCCCGCGGCCACCTCGAGGGTGGGGCCAAGAAGGTCATCATCTCCGCGCCCGCCTCGGGCGAGGACATCACCATCGTCATGGGCGTCAACGACGACCAGTACGACGGCTCGCAGACGATCATCTCCAACGCCTCCTGCACCACCAACTGCCTCGCGCCGGTGGCCAAGGTCCTGTCCGACGAGTTCGGGATCGTCAAGGGCCTCATGACCACGATCCACGCGTACACCCAGGATCAGAACCTGCAGGACGCGCCCCACAGCGACAAGCGCCGTGCCCGCGCCGCCGGTATCAACATGGTGCCCACCTCCACGGGAGCGGCCAAGGCCGTCGCGCTCGTCCTGCCCGAGCTCAAGGGCAAGTTCGACGGCTACGCCGTGCGCGTCCCGCTGCCGACCGGTTCGCTCACCGACCTCACGGTCGAGCTCGAGAAGAAGGCCACTGTCGAGGAGGTCAACGCTGCGATCAAGGCCGCCGCCGAGGGCCCCATGAAGGGAATCCTCAAGTACACGGAGGACCCGATCGTCTCGTCGGACATCGTCACCGACCCGCACTCGTCGATCTTCGACGCGCAGCTGACCAAGGCCATCGACGGCCAGATCAAGATCGCCTCCTGGTACGACAACGAGTGGGGCTACTCCAACCGTCTCGCCGACCTCGTCGGCCTGGTCGGCAAGTCGCTGTAAGAGCCCTCGGGCCTGCGCACACCGCACCACACCGGGCCCGGTCCGGGAACGCCCCACAGCGTCCCGGCCGGGCCCGCGGTACATCACCCGCACCACACCACCACCGTCCTCCCGACAGGAGCCCCACCCCATGGCAGTGAGCACTCTCAAGGACCTGCTCGACGCCGGCGTCGAGGGTCGCAAGATCCTCGTCCGCTGCGATCTCAACGTCCCGCTCGACGGGTCGACCATCACCGACCCCGGCCGGATCACGGCCTCACTGCCCACCCTCAACGCGCTGCTCGACGGCGGCGCCGCGCTGGTGATCACGGCGCACCTGGGTCGGCCGAAGGACGCGGCCGACACGGCGTTCTCGCTCGCCCCCGTCGCGGAGAGGCTGGGCGACGAGCTCGGCCGATACGTCCAGCTGGCCGGCGACGTGGTGGGGCCGGACGCACGCGAGCGCGCCAACGGGTTGACCGACGGCGACGTGTTGCTGGTCGAGAACATCCGCTTCGACCCCCGTGAGACCAGCAAGGATCCCGCCGAGCGTGCCGCGTTGGCCGCCGAGTTGGCGAGCCTCGTCGGCGAGGACGGCGCGTTCGTCTCCAACGGTTTCGGCGTGGTCCACCGCGCGCAGGCGTCGGTCTACGACATCGCCGAGGTGCTCCCGGCCTACGCCGGCGACCTGGTCCAGAGCGAGGTCGAGGTCCTCGCCGGCCTGACCGGGGACGCGGAGCGCCCCTACGCCGTCGTGCTCGGCGGGTCCAAGGTCTCGGACAAGCTCGCCGTGATCGAGGCGCTCGCCCCCAAGGTCGACACACTGGTCATCGGTGGCGGAATGTGCTTCACCTTCCTGGCCGCACAGGGACACGGCGTCGGTTCCTCGCTCCTGCAGGAGGAGATGATCGGCACCTGCAAGGATCTGCTCGACAAGTTCGGCGACGTGATCACCCTGCCCGTGGACGTGGTGGCGGCCGACGGGTTCGCCGCCGACGCCGCGCACTCCACGGTGCCGGCCGACGCGATCCCCGACGGCAAGATGGGCCTCGATATCGGCCCCGAGTCGATCGCCCTGTTCACCGAGAAGCTGTCCGCCGCCAAGACCGTCTTCTGGAACGGCCCGATGGGCGTGTTCGAGTTCGAGGCGTTCTCGAGCGGCACCCGCGGTGTCGCCGAGGCGATCATCACCGCGACCAGGGACGGTGCGTTCTCCGTGGTGGGCGGCGGTGACTCCGCTGCGGCCGTCCGCACGCTCGGGCTGGGCGAGGAGAACTTCTCGCACATCTCGACGGGTGGCGGAGCCTCACTCGAGTACCTCGAGGGCAAGGAACTCCCGGGGGTCACCGCCCTCGAACGCAGCAACTGATCAGCACTCGTCGACCCACAGGAGAAGACATGGCACGCACCCCGCTCATCGCCGGCAACTGGAAGATGAACCTCAACCACCTCGAGGCGATCGCACTCGTGCAGAAGGTGGCCTTCGCACTGCCCGAGAAGTACCTGGAGAAGGTGGAGGTGGCATTCATCCCTCCGTTC
>JBKBUP010000268.1:0-2958 GCA_046289795.1 Dietzia sp.
CTCCCGGCGCAGTCTGGCCACCTCGGCCCGATCCTGACTCGGGGTGCGGTCGGCGTTCTTACTCATCGCTGCCTCCACCGAGGTGTCGAACCGGCCCTGGGCCCGGGCATCGAGCCATCGCTTGACCGTGGCCGTGGCCAGTCCGTGCTCGCGCAGCAAATGTGCTTTGTCTCCATGACCGACACATTCGTCCCAGGCCGCCAGGAATTCAATCCGAAAGGCCACCGGGAAACTGCGCTTGCCCGTGGCCGTCGTTCCAATAGGGGTCGAGATCATCCGTCTACTCCGATCCCCGCGTTCGTTGCCAACCTGTCTCACCAACAGGTTGGCAACGAACGCATACGGGTAGCGGATGAGGAGAGGGAGTAGCGGAATCTTCGCGGTGACGGACACCAGTTCGGCGGTAGCTCATGGGACCGACCGGGTCATCCCACCGCTCCGACGATCACACCACGAGCTGCGCCACGTACAGGCCCGACACCGCGAGGGCCGCCACACCGAGCCCCGTCCGGAGACCTCGCTCCGGGATACGCGGTTGCAGCACCACACCCAGATAGCCGCCGATCAGCCCGCCCAGACCGCAGGCGAGGCCGATACCCCACACAGGGGAGACCGTCTCGGTGGAGAACCGTGCGAGCACCGTGAACGCGGTCGCACCGACCACGGAGGTGATCCAGGTGGTGGCAAGCGCAGCGGGTGCGACGAGCCCCACGGTCAGTCCCCCGGCGACCAGCAGCGGGGAGAGGATCGAACCCCCTCCGATGCCGTAGACGCCGCCGACCACGCCGACCACGAACGCGGCCGTGCGCTGGTGACTGCTGATCCACGCCGAGAGCCGGCCGGGCCTGCTCGGACCGCCTCCCGGGCGGCGGGGTCGCAGCAGGGAGTAGCCGATCGGTGCGAGCAGAGCCACCGCCAGGAGGCGCGCGACGTCCTCGCCGGGGGCAAGGAACACCCGGACACCGGCACCGATCAGCACCCCCGGAACGGTGCCGGTGAGCAGGCGCACCGTCAGGCCGGCCGAGCCGACGAACGACCTGCGCCGGTGGAACTTCCAGAGTGCGCCGGGGGCGGAGACGATGTTGTAGAGCAGGTTGGTGGGCGTCACCTGCGGGCTGGAGACCGACAGCAACTGGAGCTGGACCGGCAGCAGGAACACCGCGCCGGAGATGCCCACCGGGGTGGTCAGGGTCGCGATCACCAGTCCTGCGGCAAAGGCGACCAGCAGTTCGGTCACGACCCGGTCAGCCCCGGACGTTCACGACATCCCGCGCCGGTGTCGATGCCTGTGCCGATCCCGACGCCGGCGCCTGCAGCACGTCGGCACCCGGGTGCGCGCGCACCCACACCCGGTCCCCGTGTCCGATCCCGGTCGCGGTGGCCTCAGTGCGGGTGAGCTGGCCGTGGACCCGCTCCGCGCCGGGAGCGTCGTCGAGCTCCACCTCGTAGCGGATCTCGAAACCGATCCGCTTCCATCGGACGACCCGACCGGGGAGGCCGCCGGACTCCGGTCCGCTGGAGACCAGCACGTCGTGTGGACGCAGGAGCACCCCTCCGAGTCTGGTGACAGGGCCGAGGAAGCCGAAGACGAACTCGTTGGCGGGATGGTCGTACAACTGTTCCGGCGTGCCGATCTGCTCGACCCGGCCGTGGTTGATCACGACGATCGTGTCGGCCACCTCCAGGGCCTCCTCCTGGTCGTGGGTGACGAACACTGAGGTCACGTGCACCTCGTCGTGCAGCCGACGTAGCCAGTCGCGCAGCTCCTTGCGGACCTTGGCGTCCAGGGCCCCGAACGGCTCGTCGAGCAGCAGGACGCTGGGTTCGATCGCCAGCGCACGGGCCAACGCCATGCGCT
Source organism: Dietzia sp. (assembly GCA_046289795.1). Classification (GTDB taxonomy): domain Bacteria; phylum Actinomycetota; class Actinomycetes; order Mycobacteriales; family Mycobacteriaceae; genus Dietzia. Next base: position 1,859 of record JBKBUP010000268.1, read on the forward strand.
GCCGCTGCCCGCCGGAGAGTTGGGCCGGGAGCCGGTCGCCGAACTGGGCCAGCTGGACCAGTTGCAACAACTCGTCCACGCGCCGCCGGATCTCGGGCTTGGGAACCTTGCGGATCTCCAGGCCGAAGGCCACGTTCTTCGCCACGGTCAGGTGCTTGAAGGCGGCGTAGTGCTGGAACACGAAGCCGACGTTCCGCTTCTGTGCCGGTACGTCGGTGGTGTCGCGGCCGTCGATCTCGACCGTGCCCGAGTCCGCGGACTCGAGGCCTCCGAGGATCTGCAGCAGGGTGGTCTTGCCCGAACCGGACGGTCCGAGCAGTGCGGTGAGCCCGCCGGAGGGCACGGAGAGGCTGACGTCGTCGAGTGCGACGAAGTCTCCGTACCGCTTGCTGACGCCTGAGATCTCAATCCCCACGGGGGTCCTCTTTCGGTCGAAGGATCATGACGATCACGAGTGCGGCAACGGCGATGAGTGCGAGCAGGAACCCGATGGCGTACGAGCTCCCGGTGTCGAAGCCCTGGTGGAGCCGCTGGACCGCGATGGTCGCGGTCTCGGTGCGGTTGACGATGCCGCCGGAGACGATCAGCACGGCGCCGAACTCGCCGATCGCCCGGGCGAAGGTGAGCACGACGCCGTACGCGACCGCCCACTTGATCGCGGGCAGCGTGACGCGCCACAGGACCTGCCTGCCGGAGGCCCCCAGACTGCGGGCGGCGGTCTCCTGGTCGTCACCGATCTCCTGCAGCACCGGCACCACGGAACGCAGGACCAGTGGAAGGGAGACGAAGGTGACGGCCAGGACGATGCCGGTGTAGGAGAAGACCACCGAGATGCCGATCTCCGCGAGCGGGCGGCCGAGCCACCCGTGCGCGGGACCGTAGGCAAGCAGCAGCGCGAGCCCCACGATGATCGGCGAGACCGAGACCGGCAGGTCCATGAACGAGTTGAGCAGTCGCTTGCCGGGGAACTCGTGGCGCACCAGAAGGATCCCCAGGGTGATGCCGAAGACCGTGTTGAGCGCCACGGCCCACAGCGCGCTGGAGAGGGTGACGATGAGCGCGTTCTGCACGGACGGGTTCTGCAGGGCGGAGACCAGGTG
>JBKBUP010000026.1:0-20050 GCA_046289795.1 Dietzia sp.
GGGTCTGGGCGTCGGACTGGTCACCGGCTCGGCGGCCGCGGCGATCATCGAGCTGCATCCCTCCAGGAACGCGCGGGTGGGCGCACTCACCAGTAGCTCCACCACCAACTTCGGAATCGCGGCCGGTGTGCTCCTGGCCGGTGTGGTGGCCACCTGGTCGTCGTCCCCTCTCGTCCACCCGTACGTGGTGATGGGCGTCGCCCTGGCCGCCCTGCTCGTCGGGGTGGTCTTCCTGGTGCCCGAGACGTCGGGCACAGGTCCCGAGACGCTCCGGGACGCCGTGCGGGTCCAGCGGATCGCGGTGCCCGCCGGGGCCGGGCCCGCCTTCGCCCTGGCCTCGGTGTGCGTGATCGCCTCCTGGTCGGTCGGCGGGGTCTTCCTCGGTCTGGGTGGGGCGATCGCCAAGGATCTCGTCGGCCGGTCGGACTATCTGGTGACCGGGCTGGTGGTCGCCTGCCTGCAGGCTGCCGCCGCACTGGCCCAGTTGGCGTGGAACCTGCGCGCGGGGGCGTCCCAGTGGCGCAGGGGTGTCGCGATCGGCGGCGTGACACTCGTGGTGGGGTTGGCCTCGGCGTCCCTGGCGCTCGAGGCCGGGTCGGTGCCCGGTTTCGTGGTGGCCTCGGCGGTCACGGGCCTGGGCATGGGATTGCTGTTCCTCATGGGCACGTCGCTGGTGGCGCAGAACGCCCCCGACAGTGCCCGGGGAGAGGTCTTCTCCGCCCTGTTCGTCGTGGCCTACCTGTCGCTGGGGATCCCCGCGGTGGTGGCGGCGCTACTGTCCGAGGTCATCGGCCTGACCACCGCCTTCCACCTGATGTCGGTGGTGGTCTCGGTGATCGCGGTGGGCGCCCTCGTCGTGGTGGCCCGCCGCGCCCTGTGACCGGTCGTACTCAGTGACAGGTTGAACTCAGTGACCGGTTGAACTCAGAGACTGTGCGGCGGCCGCCACGCCGATCGCGGCCAGGCCGGTGCGGATCCGGTCCGACGCCAGCAGCGCCTGGATGCGGGGCCGCGTGACCTGTTCCTGGGCGATCCCCATGTGGAGCGGCACCACCCCTGCGGTGAGGGCCGGGACCGCGACGGTGGTGAGGCACGCGACCACGGTGGCGGTCAGACCGCTTCGGTCGGGCGACCGTACCGATCCGTAGGCGGCCCACGCGGCGGCCCCAAGCCCCGAGGCGTACAGGGTCAGGGCCACCGGGGCGATCCGACGGGCGTGTTCGGCCTGGCGTTCGCCGATCCCCAGCGTGGGGCCCTCGAACAACGTCGGGTAGACGACCGAGGTGACCATGGACTGGAATCCCAGGTGGGCCGCGCACGTGGTGAGCAGCGCGAGCCGTCCCGCGCGCAGGGTCGGGTCGGGGACCGCGGGGTGTCGGCGGATCATGTGCGTCACGCTACCCCTCGCGGGACCTGCCGAGCAGGCGTCGGCCCTCACCGTCGTCGGTGACCGCCCGGGCGGTCCGCAGGACCACCCGCCAGCCGCGGTCTGGTGCGTCCACGGGACCGAGGCGCTCGAGTTCCCAGCGGTTCGCCGTCACGCGCATCACGGTGTAGCGCCCCGGGCGTGAGGAGCGGACCACCAGTTGGGTGTAGCCCGTGGCCACTGCCCTGTCGCCGTCCAGCAGGACCACCGGCAGGCCGGGGACGTGACCACAGCCGTGGGCGATGAGTCCCTGGTGGGCGTCACCGCGCACCATCCCCGCCAGGCCCTCGTGGCCCTCGAGCACCCCGGTGTCCACGTCGTAGACCCCGTCGGCGGTCCAGAGCTCGGCCACCCCCTCGGCGTCCCCGGAGTCGACCCGGGGGGAGTAGGCGGCCACGAGTCTGAGGATCGCGAGCTCGTCCTGGGCGGCGTCGAGGCGGGCGTGGGTGTCAGTGATCCGGGTCTCGGCCGACGCGAGGCGGGCTTCGAGGGCGTCGAGGCGGGAGGTGGCGGGAGAGGAAGTCATGAGCCTTACACTAATGCGCAGTCTTACGCGATGAACACGTTATAGTTTTGGCCATGACGGACACCAGGCCAGACACTCGTCCATCGACACACACCGCAGACGTGGTGGTGATCGGCATGGGCATCGCGGGGGCGTGCGCGGCGATCGAGGCGGCCGAGGCCGGGGCGTCGGTCCTCGTGCTCGAGGGCGCCTCCGGGCCGGGGGGCTCGTCGGCGCAGTCGGGGGGCGAGGTCTACCTGGGCGGGGGAACCGCCACGCAGCGGGCCCTCGGGGTGGAGGACACCGAGGCGGACATGCGGGCCTTCCTCACCGCCGCACTGGGTCCGAACGCGGACGAGGCCAAGATCGCCGACTACTGCGCGGGTGCCGTGGATCATCACGACTGGCTGGTGGCCCACGGTGCCGAGTTCAACCACAAGCTGTGGGACACCCCCACGTGGATGCCGGGGGACGATTCGGGACTGATGTGGATGGGTGAGCGCGCCCAGCCCTACGCCTCGATCGCGCGGCCGGCCGCCCGGGGCCATCGCCCGCCCGCCCCGAACTTCGCCGGCAACGTGCTGATGGACGCCCTGGTGGCCACCGCGCAGAAGGCCGGTGTGACGCTGCACTGCGACGTCAAGGCGCGATCGCTGATCGTCTCCGACGGCCGGGTGGCGGGCGTGCGGGCCACCGAGTTCGGCGAGGAGCGCGAGTATCTGGCCACCGGCGGGGTGGTCCTGGCGACCGGCGGGTTCGTGGACAACGACCGCATGCTCGAGCAGTGGGCACCGCAGCAGGTGGGTAAGGACAAGGTCTCCGACGGCCGGGACGACGGCTCGGGGATCGAGATGGGCATGGACGTCGGCGCCGCCGTGCGCCGCATGCACCAGACCGAGACGGCGATGCTGATCATCCCGCGCCTGGCGGTGGGCGCGATGCTCGTCGACGGCGACGGACAGCGCTTCATCAACGAGGAGGTCTATCCGGGCCTGTACTGCCATGCCGCGGTGCACCACCGCCGGCCGCCGGTGTGGGTGATCATCGACGAGAAGGGCATCGAGGACGTCCCGGAGAGCGAGCTGTGGGGAATGCAGCCCATGCACGCCGCCGAGACCATCGAGGAGCTCGCCGCGGACTGCGGGCTGCCGGCGGACGCCCTCGCGGACACACTCCGCCGCTACAACGCCGGTGCCCGGAACGGCGAGGACCCCCAGTTCGGCAAGAGCTCACGCTGGGTCCGTCCGCTCGAACCGCCGTTCGGCGCGTATCCCACCGGGGCGGGCGGTCCGGACACCTTCAACGGGCTCCCCCTCAAGGCGCAGGGTTTCACCCTCGGCGGGTTGCACACGGACCTGCAGTCGAGGGTGCTCGACCGCTCGGGTGAGGCGATCCCCGGCCTGTTCGCCGCCGGCCGCTGCACCCACGGACTGCACGGCGAGGGCTACATCTCCGGCACGTCCCTGGGCGACGGGTCGTTCTTCGGTCGCCGCGCCGGGCACGGCGCGGCGCAGGGGACCGGGGGATGACCGACCACCCGACGGGCGGGGCGGCCGACCAGGTGGCTGTCCCGCGGCGGGCACGACCGGTCGTGGAGACGGGTCCGCTGCACCCGTCACGAGGTGGCGGGGACCGGGTCGACAGGGTCGACGACGACGAGGCCGGCCTCTACGCCCTGGTGGATCAGGTGCGTCGTATCCGCGCCCTGACCACCGGCGGGTTGTTCGACACGGACCTCGACCCGCTGACCGCCCGGTTGCGCGAGGTGGCCGACCGGCTGGAGGCCGCCTCGGCGAGCACGGAGCGCAGGCAGGCGGTCACCTGGTCGACGGGTGACTACGTCACCAACTGCCCGGTGGTCGGCCGTTCCAACGTCCTGGCCCCGCCGATCGCGTTCGACATCCTGGCCGACGGGACGCTCCGGGGCGAGGTGACCCTGGGATTGGAGTACCAGGGCCCGCCCGCGTGCGTGCACGGCGGGATGGTCTCCCTGCTGTTCGACGTGGTGCTGGGTCGGGCGAACTTCCACGCCGGCGCCACCGGGATGACCGTCTACCTGGACGTCGACTACCGCAGCCCCACCCCGGTCCTCGAGCCGATCGTGGTGACCGGCCGGCAGGTGAGGGTGGAGGGGCGCAAGATCTGGGCGCAGGGGGCCATCCATGCCGGTGAGCGGCTGTGTGCGACCGCGGAGGGCATGTTCGTCGAGCCCGGCGGCCTGCTCCTCGAGAACCGGCGCCGCTTGGCAGAGGGCTGAGCGGAGGGCTGCGTGGGAGGTGGCTGAGCGGAAGGTGGCTGAACCCGGCCGCCCGGCGGAGACGGAGTAGATTCTGTGACCGTGACCACCGATGCTTCCGCCCCCGACCACCGCCCCTTCGGCACGACCGACCCCGCCTCGGCCGCCGAGGAGGGGACCCCGTTCCTGCGCCAGGACGACGACGCCTCCGGCTCCACCGAACTGGCCCGCGAGCTGCGCCGGGTGCGGGGTCTCGTGGCGGGCTCGCGATTCGACGACGTCCACGACGCCGTCACCATCGTCCGTGAGCTCGCCGACCACCTCGAGGCCGTGGGAACCATGGTGCGACCGTCGGACTACGCGACCTGGGGCGTTCCGGAGCATCTCGCCTCCAACCCCGCGATCGGCAGCCGCAACCCGGTCTCCCCGCCGCTCGAGCCGGTGGTGTTGCCCGACGCCACCGTGCGGGCGGACCTGCGGCTGGGCATCGAGTACCAGGGCCCTCCCGGATGCGTGCACGGCGGGATCGTGGCGCTGGTCTTCGACGAGATGCTGGGCCTGGCCAACGCCGCCGCCAAGAGCGTGGGGATGACCGCGGACCTCAGGGTGATCTACACGTCGCCGACACCGTTGTACGCCCCGCTGCGGTTCGAGGCACGCCAGGACCGGGTGGAGGGCCGCAAGATCTGGGCCAGCGCCACGGTGTACACGGGCGAGACGCTGTGCGCTCGCGCCGAGGCGTTGTTCATCGAACCCAGGGGGATCTCGGACGCGCAGCGGGACCGGCCGATCGAGGGCTGACCCCCCGAAATCCGCTACTCAGACCGCCACCCGGAATCCGCTACTCTCCCTCGGCATCCGCTACCCGCATACGGGTAGCGGATGCGGCGTCGGAGTAGCGGATTCCGGGGAGGGGGTGCGTGGCGTGACGGTGGGGGCGCTCAGGCGTCGCCGCGAAGGGCCTTCATCCGCTTGGCCGCGCCGGCCACGATCCGGCCGCGGTTGACTCCCGACGACCACTCCACCTGCTTGGCGTTCTGCTCTCCGCCGACCACGTGCACCGGTCCCCGGTCGAGGGAGTCGAGCACCTCGGTCGCGACGTCCGCGGGTTCGCTCACGGTCATGCCCGGGATGTCCATGTCCAGTCCCGCGCGGATCATGGCGGGGGTGCGGGTGACGCCGAGGATCACCTCGACCACGTCCACGCCGTGTTCGCGCATCTCCAGCCAGAGGCCCTCCACGAAGACGCGGCTGAAGGCCTTGGCCGCCGAGTAGATGCTCATGTCGGCGTGACCGAGGTAGCCGGCCATCGATCCCATGACCACGATGCCGCCACGACCGCGGGCCTTGAGTGCGGGGGCGAAGTGCCGGATGACCGCAAGCGGCGAGGTGATGTTGAGGTCGATCACCTGCTGGACCCGGTCCATGTCCGACTCGGCGAACTCCGCGCCGTAGGTGTTGGCTCCGGCGTTGAGGATCACCAGCCCCACGTCCAGGCCGTCGCAGGCGGCGGCGATGCCGTCGGCCGCGCCCCGCTCGGTGAGGTCCACGGAGAGCACGCGGCACTCCACGCCCCGGGCGCGTACTGCGTCGGCGGTCTCCTCGAGGGGGCCGCTCCTGCGGGCGACCAGCACGGATGAGATACCGGCGTCGGCCAGGCGGAGGGCGATCTCGGATCCCACGCCTTCGCTTCCCCCCACGACGAGGGCCCACGGACCGTAGGTGGCGGCATCGAACTGCTTCGGATTGACGGGTGTCGACATAGTCTTCAGAGTATGGCTAACGACAGTGACAGTCCCGAAATCGGTCGAGGTCCGCTCCCGAGGATCGAGGGCGTGGACGACTTCCAGCTGAGCAGCATGAGGGAGCGCCTCGGGGACACCTTCGATCCGATCCCGGTCGCGGACCTGCCCACCCCGGATCCCGACCTCGACCGTTCGGTGGCGGAGCTGCGCAGGCTGCGCGAGGCGATCGCCGGGCTCGCCCACTCGGACGTGGAGCTGGGGGACATCGCCGACCGGCTGGCGGAGGTCGCTGACCTCCTCGAGCCGCGCGTGCCGGACCCGGCCAGGCGGCTGGAGGCGATGTGGACGGGCGCCGGGTCCCGTCGGGCGAACCCGGTGGGTGGGCCGGAGAACCCGATCGCCCCGCCGGTCCGGTTCCACGGCTGCGACGACGGTTCGGTGACGGCGGAGGTCACGCTCGGACTGGCCTACCAGGGTCCCCCCGGGTGCGTCCACGGCGGGATCAGCGCCCTGATCATCGACCACATGATGGGTTTCGCGAACCACTGGGGGGGCCGCTACGGCATGACCGCCCACTACGAGATCGACTACCGTTCCCCCACCCCGCTGCTCCGGCCGCTTACCTTCCGATCCTGGGTGGACGAGGTGGACGGACGTAAGACCTGGACCAACGCGACCATCCACGCCGGGGATCGGCTGTGTGTGGAGGCCCGTGGGCTCTTCCTGGAGGCGAGCGTCGCGGTACCGGGTCGACCGGATCAGCGGTCGACGGTGGGGGACGGGGCCTGAGCGGCCCAGCCGCCCCCAGACGACCCCTGCCGCAGGCCGCTGGAAGCCGATTCAGGGTTGCCGGCTCAGTGTTGGACGTCTACATGCACGACCTTCTGCAGGTAGGGGGCGATCACCTCGGTCAGGCCCGAGGCCAACTGCTCCGGGTCCTCGGGCGGCAGCGAGATGAAGCTGATGCCGATCCGGGCGATGATCGAGGCCGCCAACCGGGCCTGGGTCTCCTCGATCCGCATCCAGCTCTCGGACAGGGCCGGCACCAGCACCTCGGTTGCTCGCTCGATGAGCGGCCCCGCCTCGGTGGTGATCAGCCGCAGCAGGTCCGGCTTGATGTCGCCGGTGACGAGCGCGCGGATGAGCGGGTCGCGGCTGCTGGACCGCAGGAAACCGTCGATCCCCTCACTCAGAGCGAGCTCGATCTGCCCGGGATGACGGATGATGGAGTCCCGGATCTCACCGGCGAAGGTCTCGGCCAGTTGGAGCGCGTAGGCCTGCGCGAGCCCCTGACGATTGCCGAACGTGCTGTAGAGCGTCTGACGGCTTAGCCCGGCAGCCTTGGCCACGTCGGACATGGTCACGGCTGACCAGTCACGGGACTCCAGCAGTTCGTGCATCGCGTCGAAGACGGTGAGGCGAGGCGACCAACGCTCCCCCTGGGAATCCCCGGAGGAGCGTCGGTCACTGGTGGAGGGGCGGCGCGGCATGAGGTCCATTGTTCCTGATCTCCGGCACCGGGCGGTGGAGGGTTACTTCACGGGCAGGAAGTCGACCTTGTCGCGGACACCGCAGTCCGAGCACCGCCAGGTGGTCGGGATCGCGGACCACGGGGTCCCGGGCGCGAAGCCCTCGCGCGGCTCGCCGGCGGTCTCCGAGTAGTGGTGCCCGCAGTTGGGGCACACGTACTCGCCGGTCGGCGAGGTCTGGTCGGCGGCGATGTCGGTGTCCACGAGCACCTTCTCGGCGACCGCGGTGGAACCGGCCGTGGTCGCATCGACCCCGTAGCGGGCGAGGATCTTCTCGCGCTTGGACGGCTGGATGTTGGCCCGGGTGATGTCACCGTCGTAGTGGGCCAGGACGCGCTTGTCCATGACCTTGCGCCACAGCGGCGGCACGTACGCCAGGACCATCATCGTGGCGTAACCGGAGGGCAGCTGCGGGGCCTGCTCGAAGCTGCGAAGGACCTGGTAGCGACGCATCGGGTTGGCGTGGTGATCCGAGTGGCGCTGCAGGTGGTAGAGGAAGATGTTGGTCACCAGGTGGTCGGAGTTCCACGAGTGCTCCGGGCGGCAACGCTGGTAGCGGCCGGCGGAGGTCTTCTGCCGCTTCAGACCGTAGTGCTCGAGGTAGTTGACGACCTCCAGCAGGGAGAAGCCGAAGACCGCCTGGACGATGAGCCACGGCGCGACCTCCCAGCCGAACACCGCGATGAGCCCACCGAACAGCACGACGGTCATGAGCCACGCGTTGAGGTTGTCGTTGCGGATGGTCCACGGCCCCTTGCCCAGGCGACCGAGGCGCTCCTTCTCGAGGTGCCAGGCCGAGCCCAGCGATCCCACGACACTCCGCGGCAGGAACGCCCAGAAGGACTCACCGAAGCGCGAGCTCGCCGGGTCCTCGGGGGTGGCGACACGGGCGTGGTGCCCGCGGTTGTGCTCGATGAAGAAGTGGCCGTAACCGGTGGTGGCCAGGGCGACCTTGGACAGCCACTTCTCACTCCCGGCGATCTTGTGGCCGAGCTCGTGCGCGGTGTTGATCCCGATGCCGCCGGTGATGGCCACGGTCCAGGCCACACCGATCGAGGCGGCGATCCCGAGTCCGCCCTCGTACCCGAGCCACGACAGGTCCTGGGCGGTCCACAGGTAGCAGGCGGCGATGAGGGACGCGTACTGGAAGGGGATGTACAGGTAGGTGCACCAGCGGTAGAACGGGTCGGCCTCGAGCCTGTCCATCACCTCTTCCGGCGGGTTCTGACCGTCTGCGCCCACGGCGAGGTCGCCGAGCGGGATCGCGACATAGACCAGGACGGGGAGGAGGAACCACGCGGCGGTGGCGGCGGGTCCCCAGCCGAGGGCGTTGAAGCCGGCGACGATCGGCATCGACGCGAACAGGCCCGCGGCCGGGATCAGACCGAGCAGCCACAGGTACCGCTTGGCGTCGGTCCATGCGTACGGCTCGACCACCTCGTCGGTGGTGTCACCCACCGCGGGCGCGGTGTCCTGTCCGGCGGGACCCGCCGTGAGGTCCCGGTCGGGACGCTCGGCCCCGCCCGGGGGGCGGATGTACTCGGTGCTGGACATCGTCAACGACCTCCGAAAATCAATGTGGATGTGGCATATGCCACTGCCTGATGTCGAGATTAGACAAAGTACCGGCTCTTGTCTAGACAGGAGGTCGCATTTTGTCCATGGACGACGACGACGAGGCCTTCCGGTTCCATGGCCGGCGCGGAATAAGGGGGCCGTCCGCGCAGTTGTACCGACAGGTCGTCGGATCCTCTCCGACGCGGGAGGAGTGGCGGACGTGACGATGCAGCAGGCCGCCATGCGCACCTTGATGCGGGCCGAGAACAACAACATCTCGCTCGACCGCAGCGTCTTCACCCGCGAGAACTTCCGCCGGATCGGGCAGTTCGCCCGCCCGCACACCCGGCTGATCCTCCTCTTCCTGATCCTCTCCGTGTTCGGCGCCTCCCTCGCGGTGGTGACCCCGCTGCTCGCCGGCCGGGTGGTCACGGCGATCGTGGACGGCGCCGAGGTGCGGGTGGTGTTCCTGCTCGCCGCCGCCATCGCGGTGATCGGGGTGGTCGAGGCGATCAACAACGTCGTCACCAGGTTCTGGTCGGCCCGTATCGGTGAGGGTCTGATCCTGGACCTGCGCCGTTCGGTGTTCGACCACGTCCAGACCATGCCGGTCGCGTTCTTCATGCGTACCCGGACCGGTGCGCTGGTGAGTCGGCTCAACAACGACGTGATGGGCGCCCAGCGGGCGTTCTCGGACACCCTCTCCGGGGTCGTGTCCAACCTCGTGCAGCTCATCCTCACGCTCATCGTGATGGCCGGGATCAACTGGCAGCTGACCCTCATGTCCGTGCTGCTGTTGCCGGTGTTCCTCTTCCCCGCCCGCTACGTGGGCAGGCGACTGGCCAGACTCCGTCGCGAGGCCTCCGACCTCAACGCGTCGATGAACGACCAGATGACCGAGCGCTTCAACGCCGGTGGCGCGACACTGGTCAAGCTCTTCGGCCGCCCCGACGCGGAATCCGCCGAGTTCGCCTCCCGTGCGGGACGGGTGCGGGGCATCGGGGTCCGCACCGCGCTGCTCATGAGCGTGTTCATGAACTCGCTGACCCTGGTCTCCACGCTGGCGCTCGCGCTGGTCTACGGCGTCGGTGGCTGGTTCGCCCTCACCGGTGGGATGGACGCCGGCTCCGTCGTCGCCCTCGCGCTCCTGCTCACCCGCCTCTACGGGCCGCTCACCTCGCTGGCCAACGCGCCGATGGACGTGGTGACCGCCATCGTCAGCTTCGAGCGGGTCTTCGAGGTGCTGGACCTGGATCCGTTGCTCAAGGACGCCCCCGACGCGGTCGACGTGCCGGAAGGGCCCGCGACCATCGAGTTCGACGACGTCCGGTTCTCCTACCCCTCGGCCGACAAGGTCTCCCTGGCCTCGCTGGAGGAGGTCGCCGTACTCGACACCCGTGGCGGGCAGGAGGTCCTCCACGGGGTCAGCTTCCGCGCCGAACCGGGGCAGATGATCGCGCTGGTCGGATCGTCCGGTGCCGGCAAGTCGACCATCGCCTCCCTGCTCCCGCGGTTGTACGACGCGGACTCCGGGGCGGTGCGGGTGGCCGGTCTGGACGTGCGTGAGGTCACCTCGTCGTCGTTGCGCCGGACGGTGGGCATGGTCACCCAGGACGGCCACCTGTTCCACGACACGATCCGCTCCAACCTGAGCTTCGCGCGCCCCGAGGTCACCGACGGTCTCGTGTGGGACGCCCTGCGCCGGGCGCGGCTGGAGGACCTGGTCCGGTCGCTGCCCGACGGGCTGGACACCGTCATCGGCGACCGTGGCTACCGCCTCTCCGGTGGCGAGCGTCAGCGCCTGACCATCGCGAGACTGCTCATCGCGGAGCCGTCCGTGGTGGTGTTGGACGAGGCCACCAGCGCACTCGACTCCACCAACGAGTCCGCGGTCCAGGAGGCCCTGACCGAGGCGATGTCCCACCGGACCTCGCTGGTGATCGCCCACCGGCTGTCGACCGTCCGCGCGGCCGACCGCATCCTCGTGCTGGAGGGCGGCAGCGTGGTGGAGTCGGGTACCCACACCGAGCTGCTGGCCGCGGGCGGGCGCTACACCGAGCTGTACGAGACGCAGTTCGCGGACCAGGAGTAGCGGCCGGGCCGTCGGAACCGGTCAGTAGCGCTCGTCGGCGATCGCCGCATGGACCCGGTCGGTGTCGGCGTCCGTCCAGCCGGGGGGTTCCAGGATCCGGGCCCACATCTGCGCGGCGTCCGGCCCGAAGGTGTGGCCGTGCCCGGCGGGGACGTCCGCCGAGAAGACCATGTCCAGCGTGACCTGCCAGAACGTCACGAAGGGCGTCCACCGCACCCCCGGGTCCAGATCGGGTCCCAGTGGTTCGCGAAGCCAGTCGGGTCGCTGCAGCAGGAGGTCGAACGACCACCAGGTGATGGGGTCGGACGCGTGCTGCCAGTAGACGATCCGCGGCGTCGACCACGGCGCCCCGTCGAGATCGAGGTCCTGCCCGCCCGCGGCGAAGCGCACGTGCTCGCCCCCGTCGACCACCGGGAGTCGCTCCGGAGACCCCGCATCGCGGTGGGCGGTGATGTAGGACCACTGGGGTGAGAAGTTGGGCGTGCCCACCCAGAGCGCACCGTCCGTCCGGGCCACCATGTCCTGCGCGCCTCCGAACGCGCTCTGGCCACCGAAGGAGCCGAGGCTCTCACCGAACGCCACGAGCGCGGGACGTTCGCCCTCCGGCAACTCCTCGACGGCCCGCTCCACCGCCTCGAACAAGGCGCGTCCCGCGCGCTGAGGGGATTCGCGATCGGCCACGAACGCCAGGGGGCTCGGGAGGAACGAGTACTGCATGGCCGCGATCGCGGAGTCCCCACCCGCGGTGTACTCGAGGGCCCCGGCGACCCGGGGGTTGACCCAGCCGCGACCCGTGGTGGTGGCGACGGCCAGCACGGATCTGTCGAAGGCCCCGGTGCGGTGGAGCTCATCCACCACGAGCTCGGCCGCCTCCTCGACGGTGTCGGCCGCATCGTGCCCGGCGTAGACGCGGATCGGGGTGGGCGCCGGTCGGCCCGTCACCTCCGCGATCTGCTGCGCTGAGGGCCCGCCTGCGACGAAGGTCCGGCCCTCCCTGCCGAGGCTCTCCCACGCCTGCGTGGACGCCGGGGACCCCGACCTCTCGGGAGCCACCGGTCGCTCGACACCCTCCGCGGTGCCGTGGTCAGCGGCGGACGCCGTCCTGTCGGCCAGTCGGATCAGGCCGTGGTAGGCCACCCCGTTGATCGACAACACGGCGATCAGGACCACGAGCACCAGCGCCACGACCCGGGCGACGGGGGCCGGGACGTGGGGCGCGGCGATCCGGGTCAGCGCCGCGGTGCCACGCCGGATTCCCCTGGCCGCCGCGAGGATGACCACGGCCACCAGCAGCGCCAGGACGAGGACGAGCAGGTAGTTGGCGCGGTCGATGCGTTCGACGCCGGCCAGGTCGCGGGTGATCTGCTGCCACCACGATCCCAGGACCAGGAACGTCGGGACGGTCACCGCGGCCGCGCCGGCCAGGGTCCACCACCCGATCCTGCGCTGGCGTGCGGAATGGTCCGGGGAGATCCCGCAGGACCGGACGGCCCAGGCGATCAGGCAGCCCAGGCCGTACCCGGTCGCGAGACTGATCCCGGTCGCCACCGCCTGGAGGAGCCAGACCCGCGGAAGCAACGAGGGCGTCATGGACCAGACGAAGAACAACAACGCCATGGTCAGACCGACCGGGTGCAGTGAACGAGCGAAGGTGCGGATCTTCGCCGCCGACGGTGTCGTGATCAAGGCCGGTCCAGGTGTGAGAAGACCGTGGCGGACTGCCAGGCGCGTGCGTGGAGTCTATCCCCGCGCACGCGCCCCGCAGCTCAGCTCTCGAGGTGGAGCCCCAGCTCCCGGGCCGCGAGCGCGGCGTACTTGGAGGTCTGCTCGAAGGCGGACTCCAGTGGGTTGGCGTCGGTGACGTCGGCGATCTCGTTCCACCGCTCGGCCACGACCTCGGGGGTGCGGGCGTTGTCGGGGAGGTAGACCCCGCGGCTCTCGACCATCTGGGAGACGGCGAAGACGCCGGCGCCGGCACCGAGGATGGTCTTGGTGGGCGCGTCGTCGCTGACCATGAACAGGGCGCCGGGGGCGATGGTCTCCGGCCCCATGATGTCCAGGACCCGCTGCGGCAGCAGGTCCTCGGTCATGCGGGTGGCGGCGGTGGGGGCGATGGCGTTGACCTTGATGTTCTTCTTGGCGCCCTCGATGGCCAACACGTTCATCAGGCCGACCAGACCGGACTTGGCGGCGGCGTAGTTGGCCTGGCCGAAGTTGCCGTAGATGCCGGAGGAGGAGGTGGTCATGAGGATCCGGCCGTAGCCGGCCTCGGCCATGTGGGGCCAGACGGCCTTGGTGCAGTTGACCGAGCCCATGAGGTGCACCTCGAGGACCTTGCGGAAGTCGTCGGTGTCCATCTTGGCGAAGGACTTGTCGCGCAGGATGCCGGCGTTGTTGATCAGGACGTCGATGCGCCCCCACTTGTCGATGACCGAGGAGACCAGGGCGTCGACGGCGGCCTCGTCGGTGATGTCGTTGCCGTCGACCATGGCCTCGCCGCCGGTGGCGACGATCTCGTCCACGACGCGCTGGGCGGGCGAGGAGGTGCCGCCTTCGCCGTGGACGTCGCCTCCGAGGTCGTTGACGACGACCTTGGCGCCGCGCTCGGCCAGAGCCAGGGCGTAGGCGCGGCCGAGGCCGCCGCCGGCGCCGGTGATGATCGCGACGCGGTCGGTGAAATCGATGGGGTTGGCCATAGGTGACTCCTGGGGTTGAGAGGGGGGTCGGTTCAGATGGTAGGTGGCTCTTCTGGTGAGCTGCTCCGCTGTCGAGAGGCTCTGCTGGTGAGCTGCTCTGCTGGTACGAGACTCCGCGGCACCGGACCCGGCGGACCGGATCACTCAGCGGACCGGATCACTCTGCTTCCCGGACACACCGCGTCGGTTGCAGTCAGTCCAGCTCGCCGCGGACGTACGACTCGTAGGCCGGGAGATCGAGGAACCCGTGACCGGACAGTCCGATCACGATGGACGGCCCCGTGCCCGCCTCACCGGTGTGCTTGCGGGCCTCGTCGAAGGCGCCCGCGAGAGCGTGGGTGGACTCGGGTGCGGGCACGATGCCCTCGGCCTTGGCGAACTCGACGCCGGCGGCGAAGGCGACGTTCTGCTCGACGGCGATCGAGTCGAGCAGCCCGAGGTGCTTGACGTGACTGACCAGGGGAGCCATCCCGTGGTACCGCAGACCGCCCGAGTGGATGGGGTCCGGGACGAAGTCCTGACCCAGCGTGTACATCTTCATGAGCGGGGTCAGCCCGGCCACGTCACCGTGGTCGTAGCGGAACTCGCCCTCGGTCATGGACGGGCAGGCGGTCGGCTCGACGGCGACGATCTTCGTCTGAGCCCCGGTCAGGTTCTCGCGGATGAACGGGAAGGCCAGACCGGCGAGGTTGGAGCCGCCCCCGGCGCAACCGAAGACGAAGTCGGGTGCGGCCTCGCCGAACATCTCCAGCTGCTTGAGGGCCTCCTCGCCGATGATCGTCTGGTGCAGGCACACGTGGTTGAGGACGGAACCGAGGGAGTAGCGGGACTCGGGATCGCCCGCCGCCACCTCGACGGCCTCCGACACGGCCATGCCCAGCGAACCGGGGGTGTCGGGGTCCTTGGCCAGGAAGGAGCGGCCCGCCTCGGTCAGGTCGGACGGACTCGGGTGCACGGTCGCCCCGAAGGTCTCCATGAGCATCCGGCGGTACGGCTTGGACTCGAAGGACGCCTTGACCTGCCACACCTCGACCTCGATGCCGAAGGCCTGACCTGCGAACGCCAGAGAGGCGCCCCACTGCCCGGCGCCGGTCTCGGTGGTGAGCTTGGTGATGCCCTCCGCGGCGTTGTAGTACGCCTGTGCGACGGCGGTGTTGGGCTTGTGCGAGCCGACCGGGCTGGTGCCCTCGTACTTGTAGAAGATCCTCGCCGAGGTGCCGAGCGCCTTCTCCAGCCGGCGGGCCCGGATGAGGGGTGAGGGCCGCCAGAGGCGATAGATCTCCCGGACCTCCTCCGGGATCTCCACGTACCGCTCGGGGGTGACCTCCTGCTCGATGAGCGCCATCGGGAACAGCGGCGCCAGGTCCTCCGGGCCGAGCGGTTCCTTGGTGCCGGGGTGCAGGTGCGGCGCCATCGGCTCGGGGAGGTCGGCCTGGATGTTGTACCAGTGGGTCGGCATCTCGCTCTCGGGGAGCAGTGCCTTGACCAGAGGTGCCGTGACCAGCGAGCCGGATGCAGCGTCAGACGTCATGTGGAGTCCTCGAGAGATGGGGGAGGGGTGAGCCACACCTCATCCTAGGAGGTCGCGCCGCATCGGTAGGTGCGGGATCCGTTCATCGAGGTAGTCCGGGCCGCATCGGAGGAACCCGAACTGCTCGTACCACCCCTCGAGATGGGTCTGCGCACCGATCTCGACGGGGATGTCGCCGCAGATCTCGAGGCCGCGACGGATCAGTCGGCCGGCGATCCCCCGCCCACGCCACCCGACGGCCGTGCACACCCGGCCGAGGTGCATGACGCCGCCGTGGACCTCCGAGCCGAACACGCGCAGGGTGGCCACGAGCTCGTCCGGACCGGTGCCGTCGGCCGGAGCCCAGGCCAGCAGGTGGGTGGTCCCGGGGTCGGCGTCGATCTCGTCGATCTCCGCGTAGGGGCAGTCCTGCTCCGCGACGAAGACGTCCACGCGCAGCTTGTACACCGCGTGGACGTCCAGCGGGCCTAACCCGGCCAGGGGAGAGGCGACGACCCTCACCGGAGAGTCGTGCTCACTCATCGTGTGCAGGTCAGACCTTGTCCGCCGTGGTACCACCGGCCGGATCGTCGTCCGACGGCTGCGGTGCGGAACCGGCGGCCGCGCCCGGCGCAGCGCTGCCGGCCGCGGGAGAGGTGCCGTCGGACTGGTCCGCGGGACCCTCGGGATCCGGCGAGTCGATGGTGAGGTCCTCACCGGTCTCGGACTCACCGGAGGTGGGCGAACCGGAGGCCGGGGCCGACGTCGACGAGGTGGCAGCTGCCGGTGTGGTCGCCGGAGCGGTCGACGCGGCGGGCGCGGAGGACCCCTGGTCGCGCAGGAAGTACGCGGCGGCACCCGCGACGGCCGCGCCGCCGGCGAGTCCGACGATCCACAGGGGGGCGAGGCGGCGCCGCGCCTTGGGCTTCTCCAGGGGCGGGGTGAGGACGGAGGACTGCTCCCGTAGGGCCTCGGCGTGCTGCTTGGCTTCCGCGGCCAGGTTGCCCAGGATCTCCGCCTGCTCCGCGCGGCGATCGCGCAGCACCTGGATACCGCGGCTCGCGCCGAAGAGGGCCAGGCCCGCGGGCCCACGGGTGGCGGCCACGGCGGCCTCGCCCAGGAAGCGGGGGTCCTTGAGGTCGAATGCCTTCCGGGCGGCGGTGCCGGCGTTCTTGAGGTCCTTCTCCGCCGACTTGATGGCCTTGCGCTCGGCGGCGCGGTCGCTTCGTGTGCTCATGGGTAGATGGTGGCACAGCCCTCGGACACCGACCACCACCTCGCCGACATCCACCGTGACCGCGTGGCAGGATGGTCGTCGTGAGCATCGCAACGCAGAAGGCAACCATCCACACGAACAAGGGCGACATCGTCGTCGACCTGTTCGGCAACCACGCCCCGGAGACGGTCGCGAACTTCGTCGGCCTGGCCGACGGTTCGAAGGACTACTCCCAGGCCAACGCCAAGGGCGAGAAGACCGGTCCGTTCTACGACGGCTCGATCTTCCACCGCGTCATCTCCGGGTTCATGATCCAGGGCGGCGACCCCACGGGCACCGGCCGCGGCGGCCCGGGCTACCAGTTCAAGGACGAGTTCCACCCCGAGCTCCAGTTCAGCGAGCCCTACCTGCTGGCCATGGCCAACGCCGGCCCGGGGACCAACGGTTCGCAGTTCTTCGTGACCGTGGGCCCGACGCCGCACCTGAACAACCGGCACACCATCTTCGGGAAGGTCGCCGACGCGGACTCGCAGAAGATCATCGACGCCATCGCCGCCACCAAGACCGGCGCCATGGACCGCCCGGTCGAGGACATCGTGATCGAGTCCATCGAGATCTCCTGACACGTGATCCCAAGGGTCGTGGCGACACGGCCCGACCAGCGGCGCGGGCACCGGACCACCGGTCCCGCGCCGTCGGTCTATCCCATGACGAGTCAGGAACCGTGACACCCCCCGAGCCATGACCACCCAGACACACAACGGCGGCGCCGTCTCCCGCTTCTTCCGACTCCAGCCGGTGACCGCGTGGCTCATCACCGCCAACCTCGCGGTCTACGCCGCCACGGTCGCCCAGTCGCGGAGCATGCT
The DNA here is from genome assembly GCA_046289795.1 of Dietzia sp. Classification (GTDB taxonomy): domain Bacteria; phylum Actinomycetota; class Actinomycetes; order Mycobacteriales; family Mycobacteriaceae; genus Dietzia. The sequence continues at coordinate 17,382 of JBKBUP010000026.1, forward strand.
CGGCAACCACGCCTCGGCGCTGTTCGAGGCCACGGCGCTCTTCCCGCCGCTCGTCGCGGCGCGCGACGAGTGGTGGCGTCTGATGACCTCGGCCTTCCAGCACTTCGGGCCGATGCACCTGCTGCTCAACATGTACATGCTGTGGATCCTCGGCCTGGGGATAGAGCGCAGCATCGGGCACGCTCGCTTCTTCGCGCTGTACCTGGTGTCGGCCTTCGGTGGTTCCGTGGCCGTGATGTTCTACGGCCAGAACGCGCTCACAGCCGGGGCGTCCGGCGCCATCTTCGGCCTCATGGGCGCCTACGCGATCGTCGCGATGTCGATGCGCCTGGACGTCAGGGGAATCGGGATACTGCTGGTGCTGAACATCGGCGTGAGCTTCCTGGTCCCCGGCGTCTCACTGGCCGCTCATCTGGGCGGACTCGTGGTGGGCGCGCTCGCTGCGCTCGCCCTCGTGGTGCTGCCCCGTCGATTGCCGGGGCGAGTGGGCCGCGGCGGACGGGTAGCGGTGTCGTGGCTCGCCTATCTGCTGGTGGTGGCGCTCGTCGCCGCAGCCGCCTGGTATGCGGCCGACACCATGTCGCTGGGCTTCGTCCTCAGCGGCTAGAGCCCGGGCCGGGAGCACCCGGCCCGCTGAACCGCGGCCCGTCCGGGCCCTGACCGCGAGTCCCCCCGAACCCCAGGCCGACCAGCGTCTCCATCACCTCACGCGGATCGGTCCCCAGGTCCCCGCGGGTGAACACGTCGAGCTGCTCGCGCCCGCGGTCGTCCACGTACTCCAGTCGCATGAGGTGCTGGCGCACGCCCCATCTCGCGACCCCGAGCGCCCGCACCTCCACGACCTCCGCCGGCGGTACGAACACCACGCCGCCGAGCTTCTTGATCGCCAGTTGTCCGTCCACCACCTCGATCCGGGGACGCCGCATCAGCTGCATCACCGCGGCGGGGATGAGGAACAGCGCGAGCAGTCCGGTGAGGATGAGCCCCAGCGGGTCACCGTTGGAGAGCCCGAGCACGACGGCACCGACACCCAGCGCGATCTGCGCCGCCGGCCACAGGGTTCCCGGGCTCCACGAAACGGCCTCGTGTCCGCCGGTGGATGCTGCTGTCTCACTCATTCCGCCATCCTCCTCTATCCACAGGCGCTATCCACATTGTGGATGAATAACATCGTTGGAGTTCGATCGGCGTTCGAAAGGACAGGACTCCGACCTGCGACGTCGGGCTCGTCGTCGTCGTCGAGGGTTTATCCCCAGTGTGGAGGGAGTTGTCCACAGCCTGTGTGGGCGGGTGAGAACGCAGGTAACAGTGGTCACTTGTGCCGATACACCACGTTGACCTGCAACGATGTCAATTCCTGGAGAAAATGCAGGTCACCCCCCGCGTGTTGCGGGGGGTGACCTGTGGACAAAGCTGTGGATTGCGCGGAACGGGGTCCCGGCAGAGGCGGTGTGCTACCGCCAGTTCATGGTCATGAGCAGTCCGACCACGGCCAGACCGAACCCGATGGCGAAGTTCTGCCAGGTCTCGAGAGACTGCATGAACGGGATCCGCTCACCGGCGATGTAGTAGGTGACCAGCCACGCGAGGCCCAGCAGCATGAGGCCGAGCATCACGACGAGATACCACTGCGCAGTGGGCGTGCCCTTGACCTTGACGGGGGTGCGGCTGACGGCCGCGTCGGTGTACTCGGTCTTCGACCGGACCTTTGACTTGGGCATGGCGTCCTCGCACTGGTGGGGTTGGTCCAGGCCACCCTACCAAGCCTGCCCCGGACGTTCATCTCACCGACGGCAGTACGCTGCCTCTATGCGCATCCTCGTCGTCGACAACTACGACAGCTTCGTCTACAACCTGGTCCAGTACCTGGGCCAGTTGGGTGCGACGTGTGAGGTGTGGCGGAACGACGACGAGAGGCTCGCCGGCCCGGACGGTGGCTACGACCCGTCGGTGCTGGCGGGCGTGATCGCGGAGTTCGACGGCGTCCTCCTCAGCCCGGGCCCGGGCACTCCCGATCGGGCCGGGGCCACGATCCCGCTCATCGGGGTCTGCGGGCGCTCCGGCGTCCCCGTCCTGGGCGTGTGCCTCGGACACCAGGCGATCGGGGAGGCCTTCGGGGCCACGGTCGACAGGGCTGCCGAACTCATGCACGGCAAGACCAGCCGGGTCAGCCACGACGACTCGGGCGTGCTCGCCGGAATCCCCAGCCCGTTCACGGCGACCCGCTACCACTCGCTGACGGTGCTGCCGGAGACCGTCCCGGGCGAGCTGGTGCCCACCGCGTGGACCGAGTCCGGGCTGATCATGGCGATGCGGCACCGCGAACTACCCGTCCACGGGGTGCAGTTCCACCCCGAATCGGTGATGAGCGACGGCGGACACCGCATGCTCGCCAACTGGTTGGGCATGTGCGGCGAGCAGCCGTCGGAGTCCCTGGTGAGCAGTCTGGAGCAGGAGCTCGACCGGGCCCGCGGCGCCGCGCTCGCCTGAACCACCATTTCGTCGAGTGGTCACAGATGCGCGTGTTCTGATCGCGTCTCCTGGGAAAACGTGATCAAGATCGACCACGCGGCGGGTCCGGGGGGCCGGGCGGGGGTCAGCCGAAGCCGGGCCGGGCCGGGTGGGTCAGGTCCGATCAGCCGGGGCCGGGCACGAGGCCGAAGCGGATC
>JBKBUP010000269.1:0-2930 GCA_046289795.1 Dietzia sp.
ACCCGCCGATCGACCCTCCCAGGGATCCGAGCCCCGGCCCGATGATGACACCGATGACGCCGACGACCACGACCGGCCAGATGAAGCCGGGGAGATCCGACGAGCCGCCGCCCGAGCGGGGTTGGATCACCACGCGGCGTGTGGAGGTGTACGTGGCGCCATCAGGCATGGTGACGGTGAACTCGACGTCATAGGTTCCGGCCCTGGTGGGTGTACCCACCAGGGCACCGTCCTCGAGCCGCAGGCCCGGCGGAAGCGTCGAGAGGTCCACGACGAGCCCGGTCCCCTCGGGCGAGAGCGGCAGGAACGGCTCGGGCCCGAAGCGCTGACCGACGGTGCCGTCGGGAAGTCGGTTGAGAGGGTCCGTGGGGTCGGTGCCGAGCTGGTCCTCGACGAGGTCGGGCAGGCCGTCACCGTCGGTGTCCACCACCCCGATGTCGGAGAAGGACACCCAGATCATGGGGCTCACGCTCTGGCGCTGGGCGTAGTTCGCCGCGTCGAGGGGCACGGACACCTCGTCGACGACCCTCGCCGTCTGACCGGGCGCGAGATCGAGCGCGGCCACGGTACTCCCGCGAGCCGGGGAGTCGGCGGCCTGAGGAGTGTCGGCTCCGTAGAGCGTCACGGTCTGGGAGTCGGCACCGACCGAACCGGTGATGGTGCTACTCACGTCGAATTCAGCTTCACCCGAGACGAGGAACTCGCCGATCCCCACCGCGTACCGACCGGTCCGACCCGTGCCGGTGGCGTTGCGGACGTGGTAGGTCCTGTCGATCGACTCGCCCGGCGACATCGAGCACGGGTCCACCTCAGGGGTGCCGCTGATCGCGCCCACGGGATCGGAGAGCGCGGGCCCGCCGACCAGGTCGCAACCCCACGAACCCAGGACGAGATCCGGGGCGTCCGACCAGGTGGAACCGTCGAGAGAGAATTCCAGGTCGGCGTGGGCGTCCAGCGGCGTCGCGGTGACGGCCCGGGCGACAGATGCCCCGCCGAGTATCAGCGTGAGCGCTGTCGCGAGTGCGACCGGGATCAGCCCCGCCTTCCGACGACCTCGCGACCGGCCGGGCCGCGTACCGCGGTCGGGCTCGGTGACACGCGGAGATCGTGTGGGGTTCGGCATCGACCAACTTCGTCAGGCCCGAGCTGGACCCGGGGAAGACTCTCACTCTAAGTCTAAGAGTGTTCTTAAGTAAAGCCCGCGCGCTACTGCCCCGGCCCCGGGGACTCGTTACTCCCCCAGCCCCAGCACCTCATCGCAGGCCCGGGCGATCGCCAGTTCCTCGTCGGTCGGCACCACCAGGACCGCGACGCGGCTGTCCGGGGTGGAGATGATCCGTTCCCCGGACCCGCTCTCGTTGGCCTCCGGATCGAGCTCCACCCCCCAGCTGCCGAGGGTGGACAGCGCGTCGGCGCGCAGGCGGGCGACGTTCTCGCCCACTCCGGCGGTGAAGGTGATGGCCCCGACGTCGCCGAGAACCGCCCAGTAGCCGCCGATATAGCGACGCAGGCGATGGATCACCACCTCGTAGGCGAGCACGGCGTCGTCGTCGCCGTCGTCGACCCGCGCGAGCAGTTCCCGGAAGTCACGGGCCCCGGCCAGCCCCTCCAGTCCCGACTTGCGGTTGAGCAGAGTGGAAACGTCCTCGGGCGACATGCCGCGGTCGCGGATGAGGTGGATGATCAGTCCGGGGTCGAGGTCGCCTGGGCGGGTGCCCATGACCAGACCCTCGAGCGGGGTCAGACCCATGGAGGTGTCGACCGCCCGGCCCCCCGAGATCGCCGAGGCCGACGCCCCGTTGCCGAGGTGCAGCACGATCTGGTCGAGCTCGTCGTACGGACGGCCCAGGACCTCGGCGGTGCGGCGCGAGACGAACTCGTGGCTGGTGCCGTGGAAGCCGTACCGGCGCAGGTCCCATTCGCTCGCCACCGCGCGGTCGATCGCGTAGGTGTGAGCTGCGGCGGGCAGGGTGTGGAAGAACCCGGTGTCGAACACCGCCACGTGCGGCAGGCCGGGCAGCAGTTCGCGGGCCACGCGGATCCCGCGCAGGTTGGCGGGGTTGTGCAGCGGGGCCAGCAGTTCGAGCTTCTCGATGCCCGCCTCCACCTCCGGAGTCACCTCGACCGGTGAGTGGAAGTCCGGCCCTCCGTGGACCACCCGGTGGCCGATCGCCTCGACCCCCAGGTCGGTGGGGTGGGCGCCGAGCTCGCCCGCCAGTTCCAGGACCCGGCCGAGCGCTGCGGTGTGGTCGGGGAACGCTGCCTCCGCGGTGCGCTCCTCGCTCGGCGAACCGGCGAGGTCGCTGCGGCGCACGGTCAGGGTGCCGACGGGCTCACCGATGCGCTCGACCAGCGCCCACGCCAGCTCGGTCTCGACGGCGGTGTCGAGGATCTGGAGCTTGAGCGAGGAGGAGCCGGAGTTGATGACGAGGACGCGGGTCACGAGTCGCCTTCCCGGACGTCGGCGGTCCCCTGCGCCTGGACGGCTGAGCCCTGTGCCTGGACAGCCGTGATGGCGACCGTGTTGACGATGTCCTCGACCAGCGCGCCGCGCGAGAGATCGTTGATGGGCTTGCGCAGTCCCTGCAGGACCGGCCCGATCGCGACGGCGCCGGCGGTGCGCTGCACCGCCTTGTAGGTGTTGTTGCCGGTGTTGAGGTCGGGGAACACCAGCACGGTGGCGCGGCCGGCGAGCGGCGAGTCCGGCATCTTCTTGCGGGCCACGGTGGGGTCGACGGCGGCGTCGAACTGCAGGGGCCCGTCGACGACGAGGTCCGCCATCGGATCCCCCTCGGCGGCCCCGGCGATGCGCGAGCACACGATCTCGGTGGCCTCACGCACCTTGTCGACGTCCGCCCCGGTGCCCGAGTCGCCCGTGGAATACGAGAGCAACGCGACCCGCGGGTCCACGCCGAACCGGGACGCGGTCT
>JBKBUP010000270.1:0-2928 GCA_046289795.1 Dietzia sp.
CCGCCCCCCACCCCGCCCCGGCGCCCCCCGGGGGGGGGGGCCCCCCCCCGCCCACGTCGTACCCGCCGCGGCGGGTACCGGGCCGGATCAGGCCTGGCCGACCTCGAAACGGAGGAAGGCGGACACGGTGGCGCCGGCCTCGGTGAGCATCGCGCCGACGGTCTTCTTGCTGTCGGTAACAGACGGCTGGTCCAGCAGGACGACGTCCTTGTAGAAGCCGTTGAGACGACCCTCGACGATCTTGACGAGCGCCTGCTCGGGCTTGCCCTCCTCGCGGGCGGTGGCCTCGGCGATCTCGCGCTCCTTGGCCACGATCTCGGCGGGAACCTCGTCACGCGAGACGTACTGCGCCTTGAGCGCGGCGATCTGCATGGCGGCCGAACGCGCGGCGGCCTCGGCCGACTCACCCTCGCCCTCGTAGGCCACCATGACGCCGACCGCCGGAGGGAGATCGGAGGAGCGCTTGTGGAGGTACACGGCGACGGGGCCGTCGAGCTTGCCCACGCGGCGCAGGACCAGCTTCTCGCCCGACTTGGCGGAGAACGAGACCACCGCGTCGGCGACCGTCGACCCGTCGAGCTCGGCGGCGTTGAGCGCGTCGAGGTCGGAGATCCCCTGGGATGCGGCGACGTCGACGATCTTGTCGGCCAGTGCGATGAACTCGGCGCTCTTGGCCACGAAGTCGGTCTCGGAGTTGATTTCGATCATGACGCCGTCCTTGACGGCGACCAGGCCCTCGGCGGTGGTGCGCTCGGCACGCTTGCCCACGTCCTTGGCGCCCTTGATTCGCAGGACCTCGACGGCCTTGTCGAAGTCGCCGTCGGTCTCCTCGAGTGCCTTCTTGCAGTCCATCATCCCGGAGCCGGTGAGCTCACGCAGACGCTTGACGTCGGCAGCGGTGTAGTTCGCCATGGTGGGGCGACCCTCCTAAAAAGAGTTCGTGGTGTGTCGGAAGTTCTTGACGTCGGCCGGCGGGCGCGATCGCTTCCACCCTAGACGCCTCGGCGCCGGGGGAAGTCTCGCCCACCTTCACCGACACGTCGGGCCCGGCCCCCGGGAGATCCCCGCTGGGGATCGTGGGCGGCCGGGCCCGACGGTGCTCGAGCTGGTGGTGCCGAATCAGGCCTCGGTGGACTCGGCCGCGGTGGCCTCGGCCGCGGGGGCCTCGGCTTCGGTGGCCTCGGCCGCGGGGGCCTCGGTCTCAGTGGCGTCGGCGGCGGGCGCCTCGGCTGCCTTCTCGGCCTCGGGCGCCGCGGTCTCGCCGGTCACCTGGTCGAGCTGCTCGGCCTCCCACTCGGCGAGCGGCTCGGCCTCCTCGCCGGTGGCCTTGCCCGCCTGCGAACGGGCCTTGAGGCCCTCGGCGACGGCGGAGGCGATGACCCGGGTCAGAACACTGACCGAGCGGATCGCGTCGTCGTTCGCCGGGATCGGGTAGTCCACGAGGTCGGGATCACAGTTGGTGTCGAGCAGGGCGACGACCGGGATGTTGAGCTTGCGTGCCTCGCCGACCGCGATGTGCTCCTTGTTGGTGTCGACGATCCACACCACGGACGGAACCTTGGTCATGTCACGCATACCACCGAGCGTGCGCGCCAGCTTGGTCATCTCACGCGTGAGCATGAGAATCTCCTTCTTGGTGCGTCCCTCGAAACCGCCGGACTGCTCCATCGCCTCGAGCTCCTTGAGGCGAATGAGGCGCTGGTGCACGGTCTGGAAGTTGGTGAGCATGCCGCCCAGCCACCGCTGGTTGACGTAGGGCATCCCGACCTTGGCGGCCTCTTCGGCGATGGCCTCCTGGGCCTGCTTCTTGGTGCCGACGAACAGGACCGTGCCGCCGTGGGCGACGGTCTCCTTGACGAACTCGTACGCCTGGTCGATGTACGTGAGCGTCTGCTGCAGGTCGATGATGTAGATGCCGTTGCGGTCGGTGAAGATGAAACGCCGCATCTTCGGGTTCCAGCGACGGGTCTGGTGACCGAAGTGAGCGCCCGCGTCGAGCAGCTGCTTCATGGAGATAACTGCCATGGAAGTATTGAGGGGCTCGTCCGGCTTGGAAGCAGCCGAACCGCGAGGCCCTCGTCCTCGCTTTCTGGTGTGTATCGGGTTATGCCCGTGAAACCGGTTGGTCTCGGGCCCTGGTGTCCGCGCCGGACCGAACCCCCGTTGAACGGGGGCACCTACAGGTCCGGTGTCCGGTGAGGCCGGGGCTCTGCAGCCCCGGGTCCGGATGCTCCTCCCGGGGGAGTCGCAGGACACGCGAAGTCAATCGACGTCAGTCGACCGCATCGGCAATCATAACCCTCTTCCGCCCCTCGTCCAACACGTGATCGATACCGTCCCGCGCCTGTGGATGGTCGTCGACCTCGTCCACAGCGTCGTCCGACGGGCGGGACTCCCGGCACGACGCCGGGTGTACTCGAACCATGAGAGCCCGCACGCCGCCCACCGCGACGACGCGCAGACCCCCGTCCGCCATCGCGAGGACGGCCACGGCCGTGTCCACTGTGGTGTGCGCTGTGGTGTCCGCGGCGACGATCACGACCCTCGCCATGGTCCCTCCTGCCGGCGCCAGCCCGGATCCTCCGCGACGGGACCTCCGGGGGCCGCTCCCCGGTCCGGTGTCGGTGGTGACCGCGTTCGACCCTCCCGCCGAGCGCTGGCTGGCAGGCCACCGGGGGGTGGACCTGGCGGCAGCACCCCTGACGACGGTCCACGCACCTGCCGACGGCACGGTGGTGTTCGCGGGCGCCGTCGGCGGTCGACCGGTGCTCTCGATCGACCACGGAGCGGGGCTCCGCACGACCTACGAACCGGTGCGGGCCACGGTGCGCACCGGGGACAGCGTCACCACCGGGGAGGCGGTGGCGCACCTGCTCGCCGGCCACGCGGGGTGTCCCGTGGACTCCTGCCTGCACTGGGGCGCGCGCC
>JBKBUP010000271.1:0-2924 GCA_046289795.1 Dietzia sp.
ACTGGTCGTCTGTGTCGGCGACCGCTTCGGCCTCGCACTCGGCGCCGACCCCACGATGGGTCGGCCATCGTCGGTCCATATCGGATCGCGTACCGGTCGGGACTGGCTCGCGCGGTACTCGTCGTGGTCGGTACCCGAGCCACCCCTCTTCTCCATCTCCCCTCAATCCGACGGCTGCTTCGCCATCTCCTGGCAGGCCGGCGAGCACTCCGGTTCACCCGTGTCCTTCCACCCGATCCAGCAAGGAGCCAAGAATGAGTGACCCCCACCGTTCCGCCGTCGACTTCGAGTCGATCCCGGTCATCGATGTGTCCACGCTCGCCGATCCCCATGGCCCGGGAGCCGAGTGCGTCGACCAACTCGGCAAGGCCGCTCAAGGAGTCGGATTCCTGCTCATCGTCAACCACGGCGTGGCCGATGAGACGTTCCGGGCGATGCACGAGGCCTCGCAGCGGTTCTTCAGCCAGCCGGACTCCGTCAAGCGGGAGGTGTACATCGGAAACTCCACCAACCACCGCGGATACGTCCCGATCGGCGAGGAGGTCTTCGCCGGCGCCACCCCGGACCTCAAGGAGGCCTACGACCTGTCCATCGATCTGCCGGCGGACCATCCGGAGTACCTGGCCGGCAACCCGCTGCTCGGGCCGAACCAGTGGCCCGGCCTGCCGGGGTTCGAGGAGGCGGTGATGAACTACTACGACGAGGTGTTCACACTCGGGTCGCGGCTTCTCGCGGCGTTCGCCCGGTACCTCGGGATCGACCCGGCCACGTTCCTCGGGTCGGTGACCCAACCGCCCTCGCAGTTGCGGCTCATCCACTACCCGTACAACCCCGATGCGGAGGACCGCCCCGGGATCGGAGCGCACACGGACTACGAGGCGCTGACGCTACTGAAGCCCACCGCTCCCGGGTTGGAGGTGATGAACGGCCGGGGAGAGTGGATCGAGGTCCCGTACCGCCAGGACGCGATCGTCGTCAATATCGGAGACCTGCTTGAGGTCTGGACCAACGGCGCCTTTGTCGCGACGTCGCACCGGGTCAGGAAGGTCTCGCGGGAACGCTACTCGTACCCGTTGTTCTTCACCGTCGACTACGACACGGTGGTCGCACCCCTGACCTTCCGCGGCTCGAACGACTCGACGTACGAGCCGCTCCACGCCGGCGAGCACCTGTTCGCCCAGACCGCGCAGAGCTTCGCCTACCTGAGGCGCCGGATCGCGGCAGGTGACCTCGCACTCCCGGAGGGCGCTCGTCCCCTGTACTCGCTCGGACGCGAGAGCTCCCTGGTAGGTGAGTCGCGATGATCAGTCTCGCAATCGGAGGCACCGTCGCCCTGCTCGTCGTCCTGGGTCTGCTGTCCTCCAAGAGGGTCAAGGGAGAGAACTACAACTTCGCGGTCGCGGGGCGGACGCTGACCGTACCCCTCGTCGCCGTCCTGCTGATGTCGCAGGTGATCGACTCCAACGCGACCGTGGGCGCGGCAGATCTCGCGGGCGGCTTCGGCTTCTGGGCAGGTGCCGCGATGCCCCTGGGTATCGCCGTGTCATTCCTGTTGATGGGGCTCTTCGTGGCCGAGAAGGTGCGGGAGCGCGAGCTGTACTCGCTGCCCGGCTACTTCCGTCAGACCTTCGGTCGCACAGGCGAGGTCCTGGCTGCTGTCCTGACGGTCTCCAGCTTCGGAATCCTCATGGCGGGCAATCTCGTCGCCCTGGGGCACATGATGGACCACTTCGTCGGAGTCCCCTACTGGGTGGCGATCGTGTTCGTCACCCTGGCGATCCTGGCCTACACGATGGTCGGCGGGATGTTCGCGTCGGTGTACACCGGGCTGTTCCTCATGGTGGTCATGGCGGTCGGGTTCGTGGGACTGACGCTCTGGATGTTCCTCGGCCCCGGCTACACGGCGCCGGAAGGTCTCGGCATCTCTGATCTCGAGCAGCTGACCGCCCCTGCCGCGGGTGCGGCGATCAACTGGGCGACGCTCTTCGCTCTGGGCTTCGGCAACCTGGTGGCCATCGACGTATTCCAGCGGGTGTCCTCGGCCAGGACCGCCCGGAGCGCCAGAACCGCGAGCCTGATCGCCGCCGTCGGAACAGTGGTCCTGTGTGTCCCGTTGGCCGCGGTCGCCGTGGCCGGGGCGGGACTGCTCGGGGACAGCGCCTCCGACTCGCCGATCCTCTTCCAGCTCCTCACCGGGCACGTGCCGACACCGATCGCGATGCTGGTCATCGCGGCCCTGCTGGCGGCCTCGCTCACCACGGTCAGCGGGATCCTCCTCGCGACCTCGTCCATCGTCGTGGGCACCATCCTCGACACGAAGAACCTGCGGCTGAGCGTGCTCCAGGCGTCCCGGTGGGCGATGGTCCCCGTGGCCGCCATCGGGATCCTGGTGGCTCTCCGGGTGAACCACACCGGGATCCTCCTCACCCTGACCTTCGACCTTCTGTGTGCGAGTCTCGTGGTGCCGTTCGTGCTGTCCCTGTGGACACGACTGGTCAGCACGAGGGCGCTGGTGATCTCCGCGGTGCTGGGACTGGGTGTGCGTCTCGGGTTCTTCGTCCTCACCCCGACGATCTACGGGGTGGAGAACACTCTGTTGTACATCCCGAACGAGATGGTCACCACGAGCGTCGACGGCTGGACCACGTTCCTCGCCGCGGCCGTGTCACTCGTGGTCTACGTGGCCGTGGCCGCCGCCGACACCCGGAACACCAGGTCGACGCCCGCTGTCGACGAACCGGCACCGGACCGGGGAGTCGAGGTCCCCGCGAGGACCTAGTCTCCCCCCAGAACCAGTCTCCCCCGAGAACCAGCCTCCCCGAGGGCGTCGTGTGCGGGCGGCGTCAACCGGGAGACCCCGGGCCCGGGGGGGGGGGGGGGGCCCCGCGAGGGCGCACCCCCCCCCCCCGCGCGGCCGGGGGGGG
>JBKBUP010000272.1:0-2923 GCA_046289795.1 Dietzia sp.
AAGACCCTGGGATGGAAGACCCCAACCGATATCCTCAACACCTCAATAGGCGTTGCACTGACCACCTGAACCCGCCCTGGGAGAACGTGATCAGGTGTGACCGCGCGGCGGGTGGTGCCCCGGTGCCGGCCACGAATTGGATCGCCGAGGAGCGTCTTGCTGCCGAGTTCTGCGCCGGGAGCCTGGACGGTGGGGTGGGCATGACGCTGACCAACGACATCATCATGAGTTCGGCTCCGCCCGCCAGAGCCGGCCGGGCGGCCGCGATCTCGGAGACGGCCTACGAACTCGGCACGGCCCTGGGGGCCGCCATCCTGGGTTCGGTGCTGGCCGCGGTGTACCGCAGACAGTTATTGGGTGACACCGGGGCCGCCACGGTGAGCCCGCCGGCGCAGCTGGAGCGGGCGAGCGCGACGATCGCCGAGGCGTTCACCGTCGCCGATCAGTACCCGGCGTCCGCCGCGGAAGTACTGAACACCCGGCGCAGGCGGCGTTCACCGACGCGCTGACCACGGTGGGTGTGCTCGGGTCGATCATCATGGTGGTCGCCGCCATCTGGACCGCCGTCACCCTGCGAGGCACCTCGGCCACAGCGGATCTCACCCGTCAGCCCGGTCACGGTCAGGCGAATCAGGGTCACCCCAGGCCGAACAGTCTTCCCACGAGGCCCAGCACCATGACCAGGACCACCAGCACGATGATCCCCAGCAACAGGTAGATCCCGATGCGTGAGCCGGACTTGGTGGGGCTCTGTCCGGTCCGTGCGCTGTCGGAGGCCAGCGACGTGGAATCCGAGTCCGGCGTCTGCGGGCCGGTGGGCGAGCCGCCGGCATCGAGGTCGGGGGATTCGCTGGGATCCGGGTCGGACGGGAGGTTGTTGGCCATGCCCCACCTTTGCACGGGGTTCCCTCGGCGTGCCTGCGGGTGTGACGGCGCGGGTAGGGCTGGGGGCCGGCGGGGCCTTGAGGAACTGCCGTTCCGGTCGCTAGCGTGGCGGCATGCCTGGGATCACCACGCGGCGTGTAGTCGCTGCCCTTGACTGTCCTGACGCTCGAGAGCTCGCCGACTTCTATGCGGCGATGCTCGGATGGCGGGTCCGTTCAGACCCCGAGTACCCGGGATGGGTGGACGTCCTCCCGCCGGAAGGGGAGTCGCACGCGGTCGCGCTGGGGTTCCAGACAGTCCCCGACTTCCGCTCGCCGACCTGGCCCGAGGGTCCGGTCCCGCCGCAGCTGCACCTGGATTTCTACGTGGAATCGATCGCCGACTCCGAGCCGACCGTACTCGCCGCCGGTGCGCGGCGGCACGAGAACCAGCCCAGCCCCGACGGGCTTTTTGTGGTGTACCTCGACCCGGTTGGGCATCCGTTCTGCCTGTGTATGGAGTGACCGCGTCGTAGGGCGCCCCGCCCGCAAGCCGCGGACGGAACTGGGCGACGGTCACCGCTCGAGCAGCGTTACCAATTCTTGGTACCGTTGGCTGCATGGCTCAGAACACTTCCATCAGCCTGGACCAGCACTTCGTTGATTTTCTCGCCCGGGAGGTCGACTCCGGTCGCTACCGCTCGGCCAGCGAGGTCGTCCGCGCCGGGCTCCGGCTCCTGGAAGACCACGAAACCCAGTTCGCGGCCCTGCGCCGCGCGCTCCTCGACGGCGAGGCGAGCGGCGTTCCGGAGGAGTTCGACTTCGACGCGTTCATCGAAGCCAAGCGGGGATGAAGCGCTATCGGCTCACGCCCGCAGCGCGACAGGACCTGTCGGAGATCTGGAACTTCACCCGGGAGCGCTGGGATGTCCACCAGGCCGAGATCAACATCGCCGAGATCCGGGCGGCGATCGAACGCGTCGCAGAAGATCCCGCCCGTGGGCGCGGCTGCGACGAGATCCGCCCCGGGTACCGTCGATACGCGATCGGTAGCCACCTCGTGTTCTACGTGGAGACGGAAGACACGGTGGACGTCATCCGGCTCCTACATCAGCGCATGGATCCGTCCCGTCATTTATGAGGCTCATGCGTCTCCGCATCGACCAGGCGCCTTAGTTGAGGCTGGTCCGCTGCCGCACGGAGGCCGCAGACCGCCCCAGCCACCGTCAGCACAGGCGGCAGGTTCATTCCGCGCCAGAACTCGGAAGAGAATCACCGACGGCGCCACTCGCGCTCGACGTGCACGCGCGGCGAGTGGTCAGAAATGCGGGAAATCGTCTCACGCGACCACGGAGAATGTGAGCGGAAGTGCCCCCTCGACGATGAGACGAAGTCAGGTGGGTGGCGTGAGGCCAGCCGCCCTCCTCGCTCACGACAGTTCGCGTCGACCGGAACCCGACCAGCCCTTTTCCACAGCCCCCGAGCCTCTCCACAACGCGGCGGCGATCCGGCCGTTCGTCGGGCCGCGGAAGCCAGGCGGTGCGCAAAGGTGCTTGGCATGGCATCAGCATCGAACGGCCCGAGACGTCGTGGCGATCTGCAGTCGACCTACGGGACGCACCGGGCCACGAACGGGTATCGCAGGGCCCACCACGGCATATGGGAACCGGCGACTACCGTCACCACGCCGATCACGCGGTTGGCCGCGGCAACGCTGGTCTGCCCGGGGGCGGTGGCCACCGGGTGGCTGGCTGCCGCGATCCACGGCCATCCGTGGGTGCCGCCCGAGTGTCCGATCGAACTGGCGGTTGGCAGTAAGCGGGTGCGCCGGGATGGGATCATCGCGCGCCGCTATGACATCCCGGGCGATCAGGTCGAGACCATCCTCGGCGCCGACGGCACGCCCCTTCGTCTCGCGAGCCCGGATTGGGCACTGTTCGACCTGGCCAGGCACACCGAGAAGACCGAAGCGGTGATCGCACTGGATGGCGCATCTCGGATGGGACCGGGCTACGACGTCGGGCATTCCCTACCGAAGCTGCTGGCCAGGCATCCGGGGT
>JBKBUP010000273.1:0-2909 GCA_046289795.1 Dietzia sp.
CTTCTCGTGTTTCCAGGTCCCCTACCTCGCCCTGCCGGCGGAGCTGACAGGCGACTCGGCGGTGCGGGTGACGATCCTCGCGTGGCGCGTCGCGGTGCTGGCCGCGACGATCCTCGTGGTGGGGGGCGGAGGGCCCGCCCTGCGCGAGGCCGCCGGCGGCGGCGCGACCGGGTACGTGGTGATGGCGGTCGCCGTGGCCGCGCTGATGCTCGGCGGCATGCTGTGGTCGACCTTCGGTGCCGGTCGGAGCACGATCCTGCGGGCGGACGCGCAGGTCGGTGATCTGTGGCGGCAGTACCGCGACGGACTCGACGCGCTGCGGGTGACCCGTCCCTTCCGGTTGCTCGTGGGCCTGTTCTGCCTGCAGGCGGTCGCCACGGCGGTGATGCTCGCGGGTGGCCAGTACGTCGCCACCTACATCCTGGGCAACGAGGCCGCGCTGACCGGCCTGTTCCTGGCCCTGATCGGACCGGCGCTGGTGGTGATGCCGCTGTGGGCCCGCCTGGCCCACGCCCGGGGCAAGGTCCCCGCTCTGGCGGCCGCGACGATCCTGTTCACCGTGGCCGCGCTGATGCTCATCCCCGCGGGTGTGTGGCCGGGGATGTGGGTGCACGTCCCCGTCGCGCTGGCGGGGGTCGCCTACGCTGGCATGCAGGCTCTTCCCATGTCGATGCTGCCCGACACCACGGACATGGACCGCGAGCTGGGTGGCCGTCGTCGGAGCGGGGCGATGAGCGGGTTGTGGACGGCGTCCGAGACGGGATCCATGGCGCTCGGGCCCGTCGTGGTGCTGGCGTTGCTCGCGGTGACCGGCTTCCGCTCGGGCGGCGTCGCCGACCAGCCCGAACCTGCCCTCTGGGCCATCATCCTCGGTTTCTCCCTGGTCCCCGCCCTGCTGACCGGTGCGAGTCTGCTGGTCATCCGGGCGCTGGGCCGTGAACACCCGAGCTGGACGGAGCCCGCATGACAGTCGATGCCCACGAGGCCGACCCCCGGGAGACGGACCCCCCGGAGACCGATCCCCTGGTGAGCCTGATCGCCCGGAGAGGCGCGGCGGCCCTGGAGACGCTGGCGGGGCTGCGCGCGGCCGACCCGCCCACGACCGGCGGCCGGGTGCTCTCCTACGTCTACGACTCGGGGCTCGAGGGGTTGGACGAGTTGGCCGTCCACGCGGCCGGGCTGGCGCACGGCGTCAACGGTCTGGACCCGACCGTGTTCGGGTCGGTCGCCCGGATCCACGGTGGGATCGTGGCGAGGGTCCGCACGATCCTGGGCGGGGACGGTGGAGTCGGTCCGGGGAACGACGACGAGGTGCACGGCGTCGTGACGTCGGGCGGCACCGAGAGTTGCGTGCTGGCGTGTCTGGCCGCGCGGGAGGTCTCGGGGCGTGCCCCCGGCAGCGGCGGGACGATCGTCGCGCCGGTGACCGTTCACGCGGCGTTCCGCAAGGCCGCCCACGTCCTGGGGATGCGGTTCGTCGGGGTCGAGGTCGATCCCGCCACGGGCCGGGTGGCCGCCGAGGACCTGCTGGCCGCCGTGGACCACGACACCTGCCTGGTGGTGGTCTCGGCACCCTCCTACCCCACCGGCGTGATCGACCCGGTGGAGCAGGTCGCGGCCGGGCTGGAGGCCAACCACGATCCGCGGATCGGACTGCACGTGGACGCCTGCCTGGGCGGGTTGGTCCTGCCCTTCTGGCCGGGCGGTGTGGGATCGACCTGGGACCTCCGGATCGGGCGCGTCACCAGCGTCTCGGCCGACCTGCACAAGTACGGGTTCGCGCCCAAGGGCACCTCGGTGCTGCTCAGCCGCGGCCGGGCCAGGCACCGCGCAGCCTGGTTCGCCACGGTCGACTGGCCGGGTTACCCGGTGGTCAACCCGACCCTGGCCGGGTCCAAGCCGCTGGAGCCGGCGGCCGCAGCGTGGGCGGTGCTCGAGGCGCTCGGTGACGACGGTCAGTCCGAACTCGTGTCCAGGACCGCCCGGGCGACCGAGCGACTCGTCGAGGGGCTGTCCGCCATCGAGGGCCTGCACGTGATCGATTCCGATCCGGGACCCCTGATCGCCGTGGTGACCGACGATTCCGCGGGAGATGGTCGAGGTGTCCATCCCCACCTGTGGGCGGACGAGTGCGGTCGCAGGGGCATCGCCGTGCAGGCGCAACCGGCCTACCGGCAGAGGCGAGGGACCTTGTCGTCGTCGTCCCACCTCACCATCACCCCGGTGACCGAACGGTTGACGGACGAGATCCTGGACGTGGCGCGGGCGGCCGCGGACACGGTGCGGGGGATGCCGGCCCCGGCGCCACCGGCCGGGTTCGCCGACGTGGTGGACGCACTGGAGGCCGGAGCCCTGTCCCCCGGCGACCTGCTCGCCCTGCCCGAGGACGACGTACACGCCATGGTCGCGGGGGTTCTCCGGGGCGCCTCCGTTGACGCTGGCGGAGGGAGTGCTGGCGCCGGGGACGACGCAGAAGGGGGCGCTGCCGAAGGGGGCGCTGTCGAGGGGATGGCGCCGCTGCTCGCCGCGATCGAGCGGCTTCCGGTGGAGGTGGGCGCCAGGCTGGTCCGCGCCTACCTCGCCGCGGTGATGGAGGGGTGAACGCGAACCGCCCCCCGACCGGAGTCGGGGGGCGGCGCGAGGTGTGGGTGCCCGGTGTCAGACCAGGACCGCGATGGCGACGTTGACCACGCCCAGCACGCCGGCGACGTGGGCCAGGTTCGCCGTGCTGCCCTGGGCCCTGGCCTCCTTGCGGACGCCGATGATCGCGACCACCAGGATGACGATCGCGATGACGAGCTTGATCCCGATCTTCATGTGGTTCATGTCGACGTCCTGCATCTCACGCAGGGCGACGAGGATCAGGCCGGTGACCACCTGGAGGATCGCACCATGCAGGATCGCCTTGT
>JBKBUP010000274.1:0-2891 GCA_046289795.1 Dietzia sp.
CACGGCGGCGGGGCTCAAGGAGAGCCACCCCCACGCGATCCAGATGACCGTCGAGGCCCCCAACTACAACGTTAAGGACTGAAGGCGCGTGCGAGACGTCGTGGAGATCGGAATGGGCCGTGAGGCCCGACGGATGTACGGACTCGGCGAGGTGGACATCGTCCCCTCCCGCCGCACCCGCAGTTCCAAGGAGGTGTCGACGGCCTGGCAGATCGACGCCTATCAGATGGAACTGCCCGTGATGACCCACCCGACCGACGCGGTGGTCTCACCCGCGTCGGCGGTGGAGTTCTCGAGGTTGGGCGGCCTGGCGGTGCTCAACGGTGAGGGCCTGTGGGCGCGTCACGAGGATCCGGAGGCGGCGATCGCCGAGCTCCGCGAGATCGCGCTCGAGGACGTGACCGGCCACCGGGCGGTGGCTCGCCTCCAGGAACTGCACCGCGCCCCGATCGACCGGGAGCTGCTCGCCGGGGCGGTCCGGCGGATCCGTGACGAGGGCGGGACCGTCGCCGTCCGGGTGTCACCGCAGCACGCTCGTGACCTCACCCCCGGTCTGGTCGCGGCCGGGATCGACATGCTGGTCGTCCAGGGCACCATCATCTCCGCCGAGCACGTGAGCGGCGAGGACGAGCCCCTGAACCTCAAGGACTTCATCCACGGGCTCGACGTGCCGGTGATCGCCGGCGGCGTCGTGGACTACAAGACCGCCCTGCACCTCATGCGCACCGGCGCGGCCGGCGTGATCGTCGGATACGGCGGTGTCGAGGGGATCACCACCACGGGTTCCGTGCTCGGCATGGAGGTGCACATGGCCACCGCGATCGCCGACGCGGCGGCCGCACGTCGTGACTACCTGGACGAGACGGGCGGCCGGTACGTGCACGTGCTGGCAGACGGTGACATCTACACCTCCGGTGACATCGCCCGTGCGGTGGCGTGTGGCGCCGACGCCGTGGTGCTGGGTCCGCTGTTGGCGGGTTCGCTGGAGTCCCCGGGGCGGGGTGTGTACTGGGATTCCGTGTCGGCCCACCCCAAGGTCCCCCGTGGACACGTCGCGGAGATCGACGACGAGACGGCGCTGGCCCCACTGGCCGAGGTCCTCGAGGGGCCGACGAGTGTCCCGGACGGAACCCGGAACCTGATGGGCGGCCTCCGTCGCGCGATGGCCAAGTGCGGGTATTCGGACGTGAAGGGATTCCAGAAGGTGGACCTGTCCGTCCGCCCCTGACGCGGTGGACAAATCGGGAACTACTGTCGGGTAAGTTCCGGGTGCTCGGGTACTGTGACCTACACCTCGACCACCAGGGAGCCCCACCATGACGTCAGCGACGCCGTCGCCCTCGACCACCGCCTCCTCCGTGAGCCCCGACACCGACGTCATCGTCATCGGTTCCGGATTCGGCGGCAGCGTCACAGCTCTGCGCCTGTCGGAGAAGGGGTACCGCGTCACGGTGATCGAGGCCGGCCGTCGGTTCGAGGACTCGGACTTCCCCAAGACCTCGTGGCGGCTCAACCGGTACGTCTGGGCGCCCAAGCTGAAGCTGTTCGGTCTGCAGCGCGTGCACCTGCTCCGCGACGTCATGGTCCTCGCGGGAGCGGGCGTCGGCGGTGGCTCGCTCAACTACGCCAACACCCTCTACAAGCCCACCTCCCCGTTCTTCAAGGACCGGCAATGGGGGCACATCACCGACTGGGAGGACGAGCTCACCCCGTTCTACGACCAGGGGCGGCGCATGCTCGGGGTGGTCACCAACCCCACCCACACCCACTCCGACGAGGTCATGAAGTCCGTCGCCAGGGACATGGGCGCCGAGGACACCTTCGTCTACACGCCGGTCGGCGTGTTCTTCGGGGAGAAGACCGGAGGAGAGGGCAAGCCGGGGGAGACCGTCCCGGATCCCTACTTCGGTGGAGCCGGGCCGGATCGGACCGCCTGCATCGAGTGCGGCGAGTGCATGACCGGATGCCGGCACGGGGCCAAGAACACATTGCTCAAGAACTACCTCGGCCTGGCCGAGCGGGCAGGGACCCGGGTGCTCGACCGCACGACCGTCAGCGGCCTCAACGAGCGGGCCGACGGCACGTGGGAGGTGACGCTCGAGCGCACCGGTGCCTGGACCCCGCGGGGCAAGCGCGCCACGACCATGACCTCCTCGCACGTCGTGGTGGCGGCCGGCACCTGGGGCACACAGCACCTACTGCACTACGCCAAGGACGACGGTTCGCTGCCCCGCCTCTCGGACGCGCTCGGGAAGCTCACCCGCACCAACTCCGAGTCGATCCTCGGAGCCATGCGCCCCAACTACATGCCGGAACAGGACTTCTCCGAGGGTGTGGCCATCACGTCGTCGTTCCATCCCCGGCCCGACACCCACATCGAGCCCGTCCGCTACGGCAAGGGCTCCAATGCCATCGCGATCCTGCAGACCCTGCTCACCGACGGTGACGGACCGCTCCCGCGGTGGCGCACCCTGGTGAACGAGGTCCGGCGCGAGCCCGCCATGTTCTTCCAGTTGTTCTACCTCCGTCGGTGGAGCCAGCGGTCGGTGATCGCCCTGGTCATGCAGAACCTCGACAACTCACTGGAGACCTCGGTCAAGCGCCGCGGCCCGTTCCGGTACGTCACCAGCAAGCAGGGCCACGGCGAGCCCAACCCGACCTGGATCCCCGCCGGCAACGAGGCCACCCGGAGGATCGCCGAGAATATCGGCGGCTTGGCCGGCGGTACCTGGGGCGAGATCGCGAACATGCCGCTCACCGCTCACTTCCTGGGTGGATGTGCGATCTCGGACTCTCCCGAGAGCGGCGTCGTGGATCCCTACCACCGGGTCTGGAACTACCCGACGATGCACATCGTGGACGGATCCGCGATCTCCGCGAACCTCGGGGTG
>JBKBUP010000275.1:0-2855 GCA_046289795.1 Dietzia sp.
GCTCAGCCCCGCGTCCTCACGGATCTGCACGAGCTTCTTGGAGATCTCGCGGGTCGAGGTGTCGGGCAGGTCGATGATCACGGTCGCCTCCATGCGCGGCCACTGCGGGCCAGGATCTCGTCGGCACCACGCGGACCCCAGGTCCCGGCCTGGTACTGCTCGGGGGTGCCACCGGCCGACCATTCACTGAGCACCGGATCGAGGAGCATCCAGCTCAGCTCCACCTCGCGCGAGACGGGGAACAGTGACGGTTCGCCCAGCAGGACGTCGAGGATGAGCCGCTCGTACGCCTCGGGCGAGGATTCGGTGAACGCCTCGCCGTAGGCGAAGTCCATGTTGACGTCGCGGACCTCCATCGCGGTCCCGGGCACTTTCGACCCGAACCGCAGCGTCACGCCTTCGTCCGGTTGGACCCGGATCACCAGGGCGTTCTGACCCAGCTCCTGGGTCATGGTCGCGTCGAAGGGCAGGTGCGGCGCCCGCCGGAAGACCACGGCGATCTCGGTGACGCGACGGCCCAGCCGTTTGCCGGTGCGCAGGTAGAACGGGACCCCGGCCCAGCGCCTGTTGTGCACCTCCAGGGTGATCGCGGCGTAGGTCTCGGTGGTGGAGGACGGGTCGTACCCCTCCTCGTCCTTGAGCCCCACCACCTGCTCGGACCCCTGCCACCCGCCGGAGTACTGGCCCCGGGCCGCGGTCTCGGAGATCGGCAGCGCCAGTGAGGTCGACTCGAGCACCTTGGTCTTCTCCGCCCGCAACGCCGCGGCCGAGAAGTCCGTGGGTTCCTCCATCGCCACCAGTGCCATCAGCTGGATGAGGTGGTTCTGGATGACGTCGCGCGCCGCCCCGATCCCGTCGTAGTATCCGGCGCGACCGCCGAGGCCGATGTCCTCGGCCATGGTGATCTGCACGTGGTCGACGTGATTGGTGTTCCACACCGGCTCGAAGAGCTGGTTGGCGAACCGCAGGGCGAGGATGTTCTGGACGGTCTCCTTGCCGAGGTAGTGGTCGATGCGGAACACCGAGTCCTCGGGGAAGACAGCGCCCACCACCGCGTTGAGCTCGCGCGCACTCGCCAGATCGTGCCCGAAGGGCTTCTCGAT
The DNA here is from genome assembly GCA_046289795.1 of Dietzia sp. GTDB lineage: Bacteria > Actinomycetota > Actinomycetes > Mycobacteriales > Mycobacteriaceae > Dietzia. The sequence continues at coordinate 1,104 of JBKBUP010000275.1, forward strand.
GACCACGCGGCGCCACGCCCCGTCGACCGCTCTGGTACATCCGGTGCGGTCGAGGTGCCGACAGACGGTGGGGAAGTCGTCCGGGGGGACGGAGAGGTAGAACGCGTAGTTCCCGGCGGTGCCCCGTTCGGTCTCGAGGGCGGTCAGCTGCTCCGCCAGGCGATCGAACCCCTCGTCGTCGTCGAAGGTCCCGGTGACGAACCGCAGTCCCGCCGCCAGTTGTTCCCAGACGTCCTCACGGAACGGGGTACGACACCGTTCCCGGGCGTGCTCACGGGCGAACTCGGCGAACTCGGAGTGGGTCCACCGCCGGCGCCCGAACCCGATGAGGGAGAAACCTGGTGGGAGCAGACCCCGGTTCGCGAGGTCGTAGACGGCGGGGATGAGCTTCTTCTTGGAGAGGTCCCCGGTGACGCCGAAGATGACGAGGCCGGACGGCCCGGCGATCCGGGGCAGCCTCCGGTCCCGTGGATCGCGGAGCGGGTTGGCCGACCCCTCCGGGCCGCCGACGGGGTCGTCGACGGCCGCGGAGGGTCGGCTGTCCGGTTCGGTCACGACCCCGACGGGATCTCGTCGATCCGCGAGGTGACCGTGGCGAGCAGGTCGTCCCACGCGCTGACGAACTTCTGTACGCCCTGCTGCTCGAGCAACGTGAAGACCTCGTCGAGGTCGATCCCCTCGGCACGCAGCGCCTCGAGGGTGTCCCGGGAGGCCGTACCGGTGCCCCGGACCGTGTCGCCCTCGAGGACCCCGTGGTCGGCGAACGCCTCCATGGTCGGGAAGGGCATGGTGTTGACCGTGCCGTGGGTGACCAGACCACTCACGTAGAGGGTGTCGGGATAGGCGGGGTCCTTGACGCCGGTCGAGGCCCAGAGCAGGCGCTGGGGGCGGGCGCCCCGGGCGGCGAGGTCACCGAAGCGACCGGAGGTGTCGTAGACCTCGTCGTAGTCGTCCTGACACAGCCGGGCGTTGGCCAGCCCCGCCCTGCCACGGAGGTCGGAGTCCCCGGGCAGGCGGGAGTCGATCTCGGAGTCGAGCCGGCTGACGAACACCGAGGCCACCGAGTGGATACGGGACAGGTCGTGGCCGGCTGCCGCCGCCTTCTCCAACCCGGCCAGGTACGCCTCGGCGACCTCGCGGTACTGGTCGGCGGAGAAGATGAGGGTGACGTTCACGTCGATCCCGCGCCCGATCACCTCCGTGATGGCCGGGAGACCCGCGGCGGTGGCCGGGATCTTGATCATGAGGTTGGGCCGGTCCACGACGGCGGCGAGCTCGACGGCCTGGGCCACGGTCCCCTCCGTGTCCTCGGCCAGTCGCGGATCGACCTCGAGGGACACGCGTCCGTCGACGCCGTCGGTGGTCTCGTAGACGCCCGCCAGGACGTCACAGGCGTCCCGGACGTCCGCGGTGGTGAGCGCGCGCACCACCGCGTCGACGTCCCTGTCGGCGCGGACGGCCTCGGCGAGCGCGGACTCGTATGCCGACGAGTCACCGAGAGCGGCCTGGAAGATCGCGGGATTGGTGGTGACGCCCACGACCGAGTAGGTGGACATCCGCTTCTCGAGCTCACCGGAGGTGAGCAGCTGGCGGGACAGGTCGTCGAGCCAGACCGAGACGCCGGCGGCGCTCAGTGCGGCGAGATTGGCGTTGGTCATCATGCCTCCCCGTTGACGGCCGCGAGGGATTCGCGGGCCGCGGCGACCACGGCGTCGCCGGTGATTCCGAACTCGGTGTACAAGGTCTCGTACG
>JBKBUP010000276.1:0-2843 GCA_046289795.1 Dietzia sp.
CGGGACGGAACCTCCTCGACCAGCCCGTCGAGGGACAGCGCTGACACGGGTGCGCTACTTCTACGACTGCGAGTTCATCGAGGACGGCACCACCATCGACCTGGTCTCGGTGGGGATGGTGGCCGAGGACGGGCGCGAGTTCTACGCGGTGTCCACGGATTTCGACCCGGCCAGAGCAGGCCCGTGGGTCCGCCGGAACGTCCTGCCGAAGCTGCCCAACCCCTCGTCCTCGGCCTGGATGTCGCGGGCGAGGATCCGGGACGAGCTGTACGACTTCGTCACCGCACCGATCTCCGGACCGGTCGAGTTGTGGGCGTGGATCGGGGCTTATGACCACGTCGCGGTGTGCCAGCTCTGGGGTGACATGACCGAGCTCCCGGCAGCGATGCCGAGGTTCACCCGGGATGTGCGCCAGCTGTGGGAGATGGCCGGCGAGCCGGAGCTCCCCCCGCACCCCGGCGGGGCGCACGACGCCCTCGGTGATGCACGTCATGCGTCGATGAGGTTCCGGGCGATCGCCGCGAAGGCGCCCCACCTGGGTCTCTGAGGTCGGTGCGGGCGTAGGTGGCGTATCCTCGCGGGGTGAGCAACTGGACAGTCGACGTCGACATCGCGCAGCTTCCCGACCTCCCCCCGCTCTCGGCGGACCTCGATCAGCTGTTGGCCGACGCCCTGTCGCGACCTGCGCTTCAGCAACCGTCGTGGGATCCCGATCACGCCGCGGCGATGCGCAAGGTCCTCGAGAGCGTCCCGCCGATCTGTGTGGCCTCCGAGGTCGAGCACCTCTCGGATCGGCTGGCAGAGGTCGCGCACGGTCGTGCGTTCCTGCTCCAGGGCGGGGACTGCGCGGAGACGTTCGAGGCCAACACCGAGCCGCACATCAAGGGCGTGATCCGCACGCTTCTGCAGATGTCCGTGGTCCTGACCTACGGCGCGTCGATGCCGGTGGTCAAGGTCGGCCGGATCGCCGGCCAGTACGCCAAACCGCGCTCCGCCGACCGGGACGCAACAGGTCTGCTCTCCTACCGCGGGGACATGGTCAACGGTCTCGAGGCCGATGACACGGCCCGTGAGCACGACGCGTCCCGCCTGGTCCGTGCCTACGCCAACGCCGCCGCCGCCATGAACCTGGTCCGGTCCCTGACGGCCTCCGGGACGGCGGACCTGCACCGCGTGCACGAATGGAACATGGAGTTCGTCGCCGGTTCGCCGGCCGGCGCGCGGTACGAGGCGCTCGCGGCGGAGGTCGACCGCGGCCTCCGGTTCATGGACGCCTGTGGGGTCTCCGACCAGAACCTGCGGTCGGCGGACATCTTCTCCTCCCACGAGGCGCTGGTCCTGGACTATGAGCGGGCGATGTTGCGTCTGGCCGACGACGGCACGGGCCTCACCGGCGACGCGGACCAGGGGCTGTACGACCTCTCGGCCCATTTCCTGTGGATCGGGGAGCGGACCCGTGGGATCGACGACGCCCACGTGGCGTTCGCCTCCCTCATCGAGAACCCGATCGGTCTGAAGATCGGCCCCTCGACCACCCCGGAACTCGCGGTGGAGTACGTGGAGAAGCTCGACCCGCGTAACCGTCCGGGGCGTCTGACCCTTGTCTCCCGCATGGGCAACGACAAGGTCCGGGACGCGCTCCCGCCGATCGTGCAGGCCGTCGAGGCCTCGGGGCACAAGGTCATCTGGCAGTGCGACCCGATGCACGGCAACACCCATTCCACGTCGAACGGCTACAAGACCCGGCACTTCGACCGGATCATCGACGAGGTCCAGGGTTTCTTCGAGGTCCATCACGCGCTCGGTTCGCACCCGGGCGGGATCCACATCGAGCTCACGGGCGAGGACGTGACCGAGTGCCTCGGCGGCGCCCAGGACATCTCCGACCTCGATCTGGCCGGCCGCTACGAGACCGCCTGCGACCCGAGGCTCAACACCCAGCAGTCGCTCGAGCTGGCCTACCTGGTGGCGGAGATGCTCCGCAACTGAGCCGGGCTCCATCCGCCCTGCCGAGCGCACCCCGGGGCAGCTCGGATGGTCGGCTGCGCTCTCATCCCAGCGCGTCGATCTCGACCCCGCTGCCCCGTGCCACGACCCGTCCGGGCAGTGGGTTCTGGCCGTAGACGATGCCGCTCGGGGATCCCGTGTCGATGGTGGGGTTGAGACCGGCGTCGCGGAGCGTTTCCTGGGCGGCGGAGGCCCTGGCCCCCAGGACGACGGGAACGGTCACCGCGTTCGACGGGACGACCCGCAGCACCGCGTTGGCCGGGTCGAGTCGCCGACCTGCGGGCGGGTCGGTGCGGACCACCCGACCGTCGGAGATCTGTCGGTCGGTGACGGGTGCCTCGCGGACGATCGTGAACCCGGCCTCGCCGAGGACGTCCGTGGCCTCGTCCAGCGGCACGTCCCTGATGTCGGGGACGGTGAGGGAGTTGGAGACCAGTAGTGTCACGCCGTCACCGCGGGCGACGTCCGATCCGGGGTCGGGATCGGTGCCCACGGCGAGCCCACCGTCCACCTCGCCGTCGTAGACCCGTCTGACCTCCGACACGGTGAGGCCGGATCCCTCCAGCGCGGCCCGTGCCTGTTCCTCCTCGAGCCCCGCGACATCGGGCACCATCACCGGCGCGGGCCCCGAACTCGTGACCATGGACACCCGGGTGCCCACGTCGACGGTCGTCCCGGGCCGTGGTTCCAGGGCGACGACCAGGCCGACCGGGACCGAGTCCGAGTGCTCGGCCCCACCCCGCACCGGTTCGAGCGAGTTCTCCCGCAGGAGTGCGGAGACGGTGTCGACGTCGCGTCCGGCCCCCACCTCGGGCACGACCGGGCGTCCCACCGAG
>JBKBUP010000277.1:0-2826 GCA_046289795.1 Dietzia sp.
GTCTTCCGACCTGCGCTGACCTCGGGAGTCTGGTTGCCGTCCATGTCGGTCGCCGCGCCGATGGTGACGTCGGCGTCGAGCGCCCCGGAGCCGTCGGCGTTCACGGTGAGCTCGGGGTCTGCCAGGGTTTCGTCCGGCGCGTTGAGGTTGGCCGGGTAGGCGTTGAAGGTGAACTCGCCGTCCCAGTCGATGGTGACGGTGCCGTCCGCGCTGCGGGCTCCCTCACCGTCGGAGAACTTGATCGCGTTCGGCGTCGCCTGTTGGCCGTCGACCAGCCTTGCGGGCATCGAGGTGGCCGGGAACGCCCCGGGGGTGTACTCGGACTGCGAGCCTCCGGAGACCGAACCCACGAGCGCGGATGCGTCACCGGAGGCGTCGAAGATACGCCAGGGTCCGAAGATGCCCTTCTGGGCGTATCCACTGATTCCCCAGACGAACGAGGCGTCGGAGACGGTCCCCGGGGTGGTGTCCTGGGCTTGGGCCGCCGGGGCGGCGACGACTCCGGCGAGCAACGCGAGCGTTGCCCCCAGCATCGTGCCCCGCCGACCGGCGAGCGCGAGCCGGGATCGAGATGACTTCACATCAGTCCTTTCGTCGAACTGTCTGGTAGAACAGCACTGCCGCGAGCGCGAGCAGTGCGGCCCCCACCCACCACTGCCACTGGTGGGTGGGGTTTCCGGCCTTCTGGGAGGCGGAAGTCTGTGCGTAGACCACGTCGGAGCCGTGGAGCGGCGAGTTCGCCGCCACCGGGACCGTCCCCTGGTCTGCGTATTGGGCGGGACTCGAGGGCAGCGCGGCGGGGGAACCGCCCGTGGACGCCCCGCCGGAGGACGAGGCGGGGATCGAGGCGAGAGTCCCTGCGACGGTCCCGGCGGTGATCGGTGCACCCGAGGTGTAGTACTCCTCGTGGTACACCTCGAACACCTCGTCAACACGGTCTCCCGATGCGGCGTCCCCGGTTCCGGTGGTGATCGGTGCGCCACCTTCCTGCGCCGCCTTCACCTCGTCGGGATGGAGCGGTTTCCACGCCTCGTCCATCCAGGCGGCCGCGGTGTCGGCGATGTCGTCACCCGCGGAGCGCAGGATCTGCTCGACCGTGTCGTCGAGGACCTGCCCCACGATCCCTCTGGAACCACCTGATCCACCGGAATTCGGCATTTCTTCGGGTTCGGTTGATTTCCAACTCACTGCTATCGGGAGTGCGGGCTTCGTATTATCGGATGTTCCGGTGGAATACCAGAATCCTCCGGATCCCGCATCAGCGGCAAAGTCCACGAATTCTCCGGGAAATGATCCCCAATTGTTTCCGTCTCTGGTCTGGGGGTTCTCTCCGGCCTTGGCGGAATAGGGCACCCCGAGATATTCGGGGGTCACGGAGAACCCCTTTTCCCCACCCAATTCGACGCGGTTTCGGGGCAGGTCGGCGATCACCACGGTGCGGGAGGTGATCGGGAGCGACACCTCGGGGTTGTCCTGTGAGCTCTGTCGCCCACCCAGGGTCGCGGTGACGATCGCCTTCGTGGGCGTCACGGTGAGGACCGGGTCCTTGACGCTGAGAAACACCAGGCCCGAGTAGTACAGGACCGAGGCGGTGCCCTTCCACTCGATCTCGGCGGTCCCCGCCTGGGCGTCGACGGTTCCGGCGCCCTTACCGAAGACCATCTCGAGGCCGCTGTACCTGCTCGAGGCGGCGTCTCGGAGGGGCTTGCCCGACTGGTCGGTCTGCGTGCCGGCCCAGGTGGCGGTCGCCGTGGCCCCGCTCGCGGATCGCTTCTCGATCGCCACGTTGCCCGAGGTGGCCCTCCACGTCTGCTCGGTGATCGTCGCTCCGGAACCGGCGAGCGCCGAAGTACTGTCCCCTGCGGAGAGGAAGTTGAGTCCGGGTCCGTGGCTCGGCCCGGAGCTCTGCACTGTGAGCCCCCACCGGAACTCCGCGTCGGTCAACTCGAGTGCAGAACCCTGTGCTCGCGCCGACGGAGCGCTCATCAGTGCACCGAAGGCGAGTACCAGCGCCAGCGCCAGCGCGGCGGCCCGGCGATAGGTCGATCGCAGCTCACTGGTCATCGGAGATCCCTTTGCTCGAAAACGGTCGTGGGTTGGTGGGGGGCTCCGCCCTCCCCGTCGGCGTCGTCGGGTTCGTCGACGCCGTCGGGCTCGGGTTCGGGTTCGGGTTCGGGTTCGGCGCCACCGTCGGGCCTGGAGAAGAGCCTCCGGTTGACGGCGACCGCCGCGGCGGCCAACAACGCCAGGGCCGCGAGGGCGAGGAACACCCAGCCCGCCGAACCGCTGAGTCCGGCGGCCGATGCCGTCGGGGAGATGTCCGTCCGCACCGGGAACCGCTCCGCGGCCTCGAGTCCCGAGCCGGCGCCCGCTGCCCGGATCTCGTGGGTCCCGGGGGCGATGTCCTCCGGGAGCACGAGCACTCCCGCGACCTCACCGTCGACTCCCGCGAGGACCGGTCCGACGGCGGCGTCACCCTCGCCGAGCACCACGTAGACCTGCTCACCCGGCCAGAACCCCGCCGCCGCGAACCCCATGGCGCCGCCGGGTCTCGCCGCCTTGCGGTCGACCTCGATCACCGCGGTGACCGCGGTCGAGGTCCCCCCGATCGCCGCAGCAGGCGCACCGTCCGCGGGGGCATCTCCCCCCGCCCCGGTGTCGGCCCCACCCGACCCGGCCGCACCTGCGGACTGCTGCCCTGTGGACCCGGCCGTCCCGGCCGCCGCCCCCTGTGCTGTCACGCTCGTACGTGTGCGGGTCGCGGCCCGGCCGGGCGCGGCCGAACCCCCCGCCGGGGCCGCAGCGGCGGGCGCGCCCGCCCCCGGG
>JBKBUP010000278.1:0-2807 GCA_046289795.1 Dietzia sp.
GCGGTCGATGATCTGGTCGATGGACGCCAGTACCGCCGGGTCCATCGAGTCGAACAGCGCCGCGCACACCTCGGAGTCGCGGTCCACGCCCAGGGTCAGCTGGGTGAGGTCGTTGGACCCGATCGAGACTCCGTCGATGCCCATCGCTGCGTACTCGGGGATCCAGTGGACGACCGACGGGACCTCGGCCATGATCCACCGCTTGAGGCCCGGGTCGCGCCCGATCGGGTGGGCGTCGATGATGTCCAGGCAGGCCCGCAGCTCCCACCTGGTGCGGACGAACGGGATCATGAGGTGCAGGTTGCCGTGCTTCTGGCGCACCCGGGCCAACGCGTCCAGTTCCAGCCGGAACAGGTCCGGCTCCTGGGTGTACCGGAAGCATCCGCGGTAGCCGATCATCGGGTTGCGTTCCTCGGCCTCGACCTCCCCGCCGAGCAGCCCGCGGAACTCGTTGGAGCGCAGGTCGGTGGCGCGGTAGACCACGGGCCGGGGGTCGAAGGCCGCGGCGATCGTGCTGATCCCCGAGACCATCCGGCCGACGTACTCCTCCGCCCTCCCCTCGGCGATGAGTGTGCGCGGGTGGACCCCGTCCAGCGCGCTGGTGATGAGGAACTCCGCGCGAAGCAGGCCCACACCGTCGACGTCCATCGCGGCCACCCTGGCCGCGGCGTCGGGGGTCGCGAGGTTGACGTACACCGCGGTCGCGGTGACCTCGCGGGTCCTCGCCTCGGGAGCCCGACCGGCGTCGGCCGGGGCCGGCTCGGCGGCGGCCGGACGTACGGTGCCCGCGTAGACCACGCCGGCGGTGCCGTCGACGGTGATCGTCTGACCGTCGCGGATGGCCGTGGTCGCCGTCCGGGTGCCGACGATGACGGGGCGGCCGAGCTCGCGACCGACGATCGCCGCGTGGCAGGTCACGCCACCCTCGTCGGTGACGATCGCCGCGGCCCGCTTGAGGATCGGCAACCAGTCCGGGTCGGTCATCGTGGCGACCAGAATCTCGCCCGGTGCCAGGTCGGCTCCGTCGGCGAGCTCGTGCAGGACCCGCGCCCGTCCGGTGGCCATGCCCGGGCCGGCGCCCAGTCCCTCGACGATCGGGTCGACGTCGGAGTCGGACCCCGGCACGGTCCCGTCGTCACCCGCCCCGCCCGCCGGGGCCCCTGCTGACGCGTCCGCCACGAGCGTGGTGATCGGCCGGGTCTGGACGATGAACAGGTCACCGTCCTCGATCGCGAACTCGGTGTCCTGCGGCTTGCCGTAGTGCTCCTCCGACGCCATCGCCAGCCGTGCGACGGCGCGTACCTGATCGTCGTCGAGCACGCGTGCGGTCTGCATGTCCTCGGGGACGGGCACGAGTCCCTCGTCGGTGCGGCCGGCGACGATCCGGGAGACCTTCCGGCCCACGTGGGCGGTGAGGATGCGGAGGTCGGACTTGGCGACCACGTAGGTGTCGGGTTCGACCTTCCCGCCGACGACGACCTCCCCGAGTCCGAAGGCGGCCTCGATGACGACCCGGTCGGTCTGGGAGGTGCGGGGGTCCGCGGTGAAGGCCACCCCGGAGGTGTCGGAGCGGACCATCCGCTGGACGACGACAGCGATGGACGGCTCCTCGTCGTAACCCGACACCGCCCGGTAGGTCATCGCCCGCGGGGACCACAGCGAGCACCAGCACTTCCGGACCGCCTCGAGAAGGGCGTCCCCACCGATGACGTCGGTGTACGACTCGTGGATCCCGGCGAAGGACGTGTCGCCCGCGTCCTCCGCGGGGGCGGAGCTGCGGACCGCGACCGGGACGTCGGTACCCAGGGCCCGGTAGTGCTCGAGGATCGACTCGCGCAGCTGCAGCGGCAACTCCACCTCGGCGACGGTCCGCGTGAGTGCCTCGGACCGGGCCATGAGCTCGGCCTCGGTGAGTCCTTCCTCCGGCACCCGCTCGGCGTGGAGGCGGGCGCGGACGCCTCCGGTGTCCATCGCCTCCAGGTACGCCGACTGGCCGATCGCGAAGCCGGGTGGCACGGCGAGCCCGGCGCCCGTCATCTCCCCGAGGTTGGCCGATTTCCCGCCGTATTCCGGTGAGTCGCCGAGTCGTAGGTCGTCGAAGTTCGTTACCTGTTCTGCGTTCATCTCGTACCCCTCCGGGAACACGATTGGGTCTGTTCGCCCGTCGCTTCATCCATGGTGCGCTGATCGGGCGGTCCCGGGTGGGTTGTTCGGGCAGAATCGATCCATGGCTGACATGCAGGTCCGGGTCCCCTCCCCGTCGTCCCTTCTCCAGACCGCGTTCCGGGTGGTCGAGTGGGAACTGTCGATGGCGCGCGAGTTCCTCCTCCTGCCCGCTCGGGTCCTCGCGCTGCTGGAGGACGTCGAGGGCATCGTGCAACGGATCCAGCGCCTGTTGGACGAGGTCAACCGCACGGTCGCCGCGATCGACGGGGTCGTGGCGACGGCTGCGGAGACCGTCGACGGGGTGCGCGCCACGGTGGCGCGGGCCGACGGGGTGGTGGACGAGGTCGCCCACACGGTCTCCTCCGCCAACGCGATAGTCGCCCGCGTCGGCGCCACGGTCGACTCCGCCGACGGGGCGGTGGGCCGGGTGAACCGCACGGTCGATTCCGCCGACGGGGTGGTGGTCCGCGTGAACCGCACGGTCGATTCCGCCGAGGGCGTGGTGGGCCGGGTCGGGTCCACCGTCGACGCGGCGGACGAGGTGGTGCTGAGGGTCGACTCGACCGTGGATTCGGCCGACGGTGTGGTGACCAGGGTCGGGACGACGGTGGACTCCGCGGACCGGCTCGTCACCTCGGCCG
>JBKBUP010000027.1:0-19557 GCA_046289795.1 Dietzia sp.
GGGAAAACCTCGCCGCACAGGGCGATCACGTAGGAGCCCATGACCGCGCTCTCGGCGATCTTGCTCTTGTCCACGTAGTGGAAGAACTTGGGGGCGTCGTCCTGCGTCTCCTCGGTCGTGGTGACCTCGGGGCGCTCTAGTGTCTTGGTCCGGGTGGTGCTCACCCCCTCATGATGCCGCACGCCACCGTCGCTGCGCCAACGCCGGAGTACCTTGGGGGCCATGGCACCCGACTCCCGTCGCAAGCGGTCCAAGGATCGGGACGGCACAGCGAAGCCCGTTCTGATCACCGCCGCGCGGGAGTCCTACCGTGACGAGCTCGCGGCGCGGAAGAAGCGGTACTTCCTGCTTATGTCCATCCGGATCCCGGCGCTGCTCCTGGCCGCTGGCTCCCTCGCTCTCTGGAACAACCCGTGGATCGCCCTGGCGATCGTCGCGGGCTCCATACCGATCCCCTGGATCGCGGTGATCAGCGCCAACGACAGACCCCCGTTGCCCAAGGGGCAGGCGCGTCGGTACACCGCGGGGGCCCTGTCGAACAACACCCCCTACGCCGTGCCGCCGGGGCTCATGGGTGGTCCGGCGCACCAGAGTCCGGCGAACCAGACCCCCGCCGACGAGCGCCGGGCCGACGGGAACCCGATCCACGAGATCCCGGCTCACGAGATCCCGATTCACGAGGGACCCGCCTCCGGGACCCCGGACCACGCCGACCGACCCGACGAGAGCGATCCCGCCCCGTGACACTGACCGTCCCCACTCTCACCCGGCTCGCGCCGGCCCTGGCGGAGGCGTTCCGCGGCTGCCACTTCACGGTGCCCGGCCTGGAGGACGCGCTGGGGCCGGAGGCGGTCTCGGCGCTCGCCCGCTCGGATGCGGCGTCCGTCCGCAGACGCGCCCGGTCCGCGGGGCCGACCGGGACCCTGGTCCGGTTGTTCGTCCTGGGAGACGCTCTCCCCGAGTCCGAGGTCGCGGCGGCCCTGCCCGGAGTCCTCGTCACCGACGGGATCGCCGCCGGGTTGTGGACGCGTCCGACCTCGCCGGAGGGGACCGTCCGCGCGCTCGTCGACCTCCGGCCCGTCGACACCGGTCACGGGACCCGCTGGGTCTTCGCGGACGTCGACGGATCGATGGTCCACGCCACCACGAGGCCCGACCACGTCCTCGGGGTCGGACAGGCGACGCTGTCGCTCCTCCGGATCACCCCCACCTCCCGCGCGGACTCGGTGCTCGACCTCGGCACCGGCTGCGGCATCCAACTCGTCCACGCACTGGAGACCGCGAGAACTGCGACGGGCACCGACATCACACCCCGGTGCCTGGAGCTGGCGGCCGCCACCCTGGCCATCAACGGGTTGGACGGGGAGCTTCTCGCCGGCCCCTGGTTCGAGCCCGTGGGTGACCGCAGATTCGACCGAGTCGTCGCCAACCCGCCCTTCGTGGTGGGCCCCTCCGAACCCGGCCATTCGTACCGGGAGTCGGGGCTCGCTCTCGACGGGGCGAGCCGGACGGTCGTGTCCGGGGCTCCCGAGCACCTGACCGAGGACGGCACCGCGGTCATCCTGGCCTCCTGGGTGGAGCGGCGGGACACGGACTGGCGGTCCCACGTGGCGTCGTGGATCCCCTCCGAAGGCGTGGAGGCCTGGGTGCTCCGCCGGGACACCTCCGACCCGGAGCTCTACGTGTGGACGTGGCTCACCGACGAGGGAATGGACCCGAGGGACGAATCCACGGCCCTCGCCGCGGACGCCTGGCTCGACCACTTCGAGGACGAGGGCGTCGACGGGATCGGGTTCGGCTACGTCTACCTGCGACGCGTCGACGGCGCCTCGTCGGTCCTCTGCGAGGACCTCACCCATCCCTTCGACGAGGGGCTGGGGGACGAGGCCGAGGCCTACTTCGCGCGCACCGCCTGGCTGAGGGCGGCCACGGACCGGCACGGCGGGCAGGCGCGGGCCCTGGACGCGACGGTGTTCACGGTCTCCCCCGACGTCCGTCTGCACGTCTCGGAGTCCCTGGCGCCGGGCCCCGGTGTTCCGGGGGACCACATGTCCGGGTCCGCCGCACCGGCCGGTTCGGTGATCGTCGAGCGGGTCACCGGCGCGCGCTGGCGCCACGAGATAGACCCGTTGACCGCGACCGTCCTGCGGGGGGCACGTATGGCCGCGCTCCCGCTGGAGGACCTGGTCGTCCTCGCCGCCGCGGGCGCGGGTGAGGACCCCGAGACACTGGCGGAACCAGTCCGGAGGGTCGTGGCCGATCTGTTCCTCCACGGGTTCGTCGTCCCCGCGGGGGTTCCCGGATTGCTCCCGCCCGGAGTCCGCGCCGCCGTCCCCGTCGGGCGGGCCGACGGGTGAGAGCGGTGGTCTCCCGTGTCACCGAGGCGTCGGTCACCGTGGACGGCGAGGTGGTGGGCGCGCTCCCCCGCGCCGGGTTGCTGGTTCTGCTCGGCGTGTCGACCGACGACGACGAGGCGGACATCACCACGATGGTCCGCAAGATCGCGGAACTGCGGATCCTGCACGACGAGAAGGGCGCGGTCGAGATCGGCGCGCCCGTCCTGGTCGTCAGCCAGTTCACCCTCATGGGTTCGACGGCCAAGGGGCGCCGGCCATCGTGGTCACGCGCAGCCCCCGGGGAACATGCCGAGGCCGCCGTCGATGCGGTGGTACGTGGACTCCGTGAGCGGGGCCTCGAGGTGGCGACCGGGGTGTTCGGCACGATGATGCAGGTCAGCTCCGTGAACGACGGCCCGTTCACCGTCCTCGTCGACACCTCCGGCTCCCGACAGTCGTGACGGACGTCATGGGTCCGGGAACATTCCCGGCACCCCTGCCGTTGTAGCAGTACGTGACCGTGACCCGGACACGCGCCCGTTCCGTCCACCAGCAACCGACCGCCGGCTCTGATCCACAGGGCCAGGCAGGAGGAGGAGACATGACGTCAGCCACCACCCGATCGGATCGTCGGACGGAGGCGGATTCGGACGGCCAGAGCCCCAGCGCTGACCTCGTTCGCGTCTACCTCAACGGGATCGGCAAGACCGCTCTGCTCAACGCGGAGGACGAGGTCGAGCTGTCCAAGCGTATCGAGGCCGGTCTCTACGCCAAGCACCTCCTGGCCACCAAGAAGCGGATGGGCCCCACCAAGAAGGCCGACCTCAAGCTGATCGTCGCCGAGGGCGAGGCCGCCCGCGCACACCTCCTCGAGGCCAACCTGCGCCTGGTGGTCTCACTGGCCAAGCGCTACACGGGGCGCGGTATGCCGCTGTTGGACCTCATCCAGGAGGGCAACCTCGGCCTGATCAGGGCCATGGAGAAGTTCGACTACGCCAAGGGTTTCAAGTTCTCGACCTACGCCACGTGGTGGATCCGCCAGGCCATCACCCGGGGGATGGCCGACCAGTCCCGCACCATCAGGCTCCCCGTGCACCTGGTGGAGCAGGTCAACAAGCTCGCCCGCATCAAGCGGGAGCTCCACCAACAGCTCGGACGCGAGGCCACTCTCGACGAGCTCGCCGAGGAGTCGGGCATCCCCGCGCACAAGATCGAGGAACTGCTCGACCACTCACGCGACCCGGTGAGCCTCGACATGCCGGTCGGCGCGGACGAGGAGGCGCCGTTGGGTGACTTCATCGAGGACGCCGAGGCCACCAGTGCCGAGAACACGGTCGTCACCAACGTCATGCACTCCGACGTCCGCGCGGTCCTGTCCACGCTCGAGGAGCGCGAGCAGCAGGTCATCACCCTGCGGTTCGGTCTCGACGACGGCCAGCCGCGCACCCTCGACCAGATCGGTAAGCGCTTCGGGCTCTCGCGTGAGCGCGTCCGCCAGATCGAGCGCGAGGTCATGGCGAAGCTCCGCGAGGGACGCCGCGCCGACAAGCTCCGCTCCTACGCGGTCTGAGGTCCGGGCGGACCGGACGGGCACACCACGAAGCCCCGGCTCCACGTCAGACGGTGTGACACCGTCACGGGAGCCGGGGCTTCGTCGCGTTCATGGCCGGGCCACGGGCCGCTCGACCGCAGTTGAGCCCCACCGAAGTCGAGCCCTACCGCTGTCGAACCCTACCGGCGAGCCCTACCTCAGTCGCCGCGGCCCCTCGTCGCCGCTGGACCGCGGGGGCGGGCCCAGGTGTACCTGTGCGTACAACACGGATACCCGGTCGGGGGCCGCGAGCGCGGGGTCGAGGGACAGCCGACGCAGCTCGGGGACGTCTTCCACCAGACACGATATCCGGCCCATGAGCTCCACCAGGGCGTCGCGATCAGCCGGGGTGTCCCCCGCGTACCCGTCGAGGATGGGAGCCGCCCGCGGTCGGTCGAGGAGCGACCGGGCCTCGGACGGGGAGATCGGCAGGGTGCTGAACGCGCGGTCGGCCAGGAGGTCGGAGAGCATTCCGGACAGGCCGAAGGAGATGAGCGAGCCGAAGATCGGGTGGTCCGCCACCCGGATGGTCACGGCGACGCCCTTGGTGGCCATCTTCTGGACGTGGAGTGATCGCGAGCCTGTGGTCGCCTGGAGGTCGTCGAACGCCTGACGGACCGCCGCCGCGTCGGTCAGATCCAACCGGACCCCGGACTGGTCACTGCGGGTCCGCCACTTCTCACCCATCGCCTTGACCGCCACCGGGTATCCGAGCTCCTCGGCCGCCATGGCGGCCTGCTCGACCCCGGCCGCGACACGGTAGTCGACGATGCCGACCCCGTAACACTCCAGCAGACCCCGGACCTGACCCTGCGTGAGCTCGAACGACTCACTCCCGGCGTTGGAGTGGCACAGCGAGTCGACGAGGTCCCGTGCGCGGGCGCGGTCGATGTCGTCGTACTCGGCCGGTTCCTCCGCGGGCTGGTCCAACCACTCGGCGTAGCGGCGGGCGCGCACCAGCGCCGACACCGCACGTTCCGGGTACGGGTACGAGGGGATGGAACCCCGTGAGGCCACGCCGGACTCGTCGGTGATGGTGAGCCCCTCGGGCAGGCCCTCGCCGGCGAGGAATGTGCTCACCACCGGCTTGGCACTGTCCGCCGCGGCGGCCCGGATGGCCTCGGCGTAGGCGTCGGGTTCGGTGGCGACGGGTGGGACGAAGACCGTGAGGACCGAGTCCACCTCGTCGCGGGCCACCACGTCGGCTATCGCGGCCCGGAAGTCCTCGGGCAACGCTCCGGCTCCGAGGTCGACCGACTCCGCCACGGTGAATCCCTGCAGCCGCGCGGAATCTCCACCGAGTCGGCCGACGGCGGTCGAGTTACCGACGATCGCCAGACGCCCGCCCGCCGGTAGCGGTTGATAGGCGAGCAGCGTCGCGGTGTCGAACATGTCGGTGATGGAGTCCACCTGGATGAGGCCGGAGTCGCGGAACAGTCCTCGGATGGCCGACGCGGTGAGACCCTGCACCCCCGATTCCAGGTCGTCGGCAGCCCGGCGGACCACGACGACCGGCTTGTTGCGGGCCACCCGGCGCGCGATCCGTGAGAACTTGCGGGCGTTGCCGAAACTCTCCAGGTAGAGCAGGACCACTTCGGTCCCGGTGTCCGTGTCCCAGTACTGGAGCAGGTCGTTACCGGAGACGTCCGCGCGGTTTCCCGCGGAGACGAAGGTGGACAGGCCCAGCCCGCGGCGGGCGGCGGCGGCGAGGATGGTGATTCCGAGGGCACCGGACTGGCAGAAGAATCCCGCCCGCCCCGGCCCCGGGACCACCTCGGCGAGGGTGGCGTTCAGTTGGACGTCGGCGGAGGTGTTGATCACCCCGAGGGCGTTGGGCCCCACCACCCGCATCCCGTGGGCACGGGCCTCGCTCACCAGGCGACGCTCGGACACCACACCCGCACTGCCGACGTCGGAGAAGCCGGCCGAGATCACGACGAGGGTCGACACCCCCTTGGACAGGCAGTCGTCGAGCACCTCGGACATGGACGCGGCCGGGACCGCCACCACGGCGAGGTCGACCGGGTCCGGGATGTCGCGGACGCTCGCGTAGGCGCGAACCGACTGCACGGAGGTGGCATCGGAGTTGACCGGGAACACCGGACCGGAGAACCCGTTCCCGATGAGGTTGCGCAGGACGGTGTGACCGATCTTGCCGACCTGGTCCGAGGCACCGATGACGGCCACCGACGCGGGGGTCAGGACCCTCGCGAGACTCCGCGCCTCGGCCGCCGTCTCGCGGGAGTTGCGGACGTTGGTCAACGCCTCGGTGGGGTCGATCGCGAACTCGAGGTGCAGGGTGGATCCGTCGAAGGAGCGCGATATCTCGTACCCCGCCCTACGGAACACCTGGATCATCGACCGGTTCTCCGACAGCACCTCCGCCTCGAAGTGGTCGATCCCGCACTCGGCGGCCGAACCGGCGAGGTGTTCGAGGAAGATCGAGCCGAGCCCCCGGCCCTGGTGCTGGTCCGAGATCGTGAACGCCACCTCTGCGAACGTGGAGTCGGGAAGGCGTTCGTAGATCGCCATCCCGATGATCTCCGCACCCAACTCGGCGACGAACGCCATGCGGTCGCGGTAGTCGACGTTGGTCATCCGCTGCAGTTCCTTCGCCGACAGGACGTCGTGGGAACCGAAGTAACGGAGGTAGCGGGTCCGCTCCGAGAGACTGGAGTGGAAGCGTGTGATCTTGTCCGAGTCGTTGGGCAGGACGGGCCGGATCCGCACCGCGCGGCCGTCGGAGCCCAGGACGTCAGCCGCCCACTCGTGCGGGTAACCCTCCGGATAGTCGTCGACCGCCGTGTCGGTGGAGGCGTGCTCGGGCGGGTTGACGCCTGGCGCGTCGCCGTCGGGGGCGTCGCCGTCGGTCGTTCCGTCGCCGGGGTTGGCCATCGTGGTCCTCCAAGAGACAACAGTCGTGAGTCGTGGGCACCCGCGACGCGGGGGCGGTGTGGTCAGTCCCGGGGATCGTCCGGGTCGAGCCCGAGAAGGGGGTACACGGAGCGCCGGGTATCGAGGATCGACTGGTCGAGCCGGGCCAACGTCCGGTCCATCTCGCCACCACGATCCGCGCCCGCGGGCTCCCACGGCGTGTGCGCGACGTCGCCGCCATCACTCATAGTCTGCGGGACCCTGTCCGGCACCGTGAACCGGGTGGCCATGGCCTTCCACTCCTCCGGCACCCGGGTCTCCGGATCGACCGGGACCCCGAGGACCGCGGCGATGAGGTGGGTCCACGAACGCGGGACCACCCGGACGAGCTCGTATCCCCCGCCGCCGATCGCGATGAGCCGCCCCTCGCAGAGCTCGTCCGCCAGCGCGATCAGTCGGAGGTAGGACTCCCGGTGCCCGTCAACGGTGAGGGACAGGTCGGCGAGCGGGTCCTCCCGGTGCGAGTCACACCCGGCCTGCATGACGATGATCTGGGGCTCGAAGGCCCGCAACACCCCCGGCACCACCGCGTGGAAGCCGCGCAGCCACAGCCCGTCGGTGACCGCGGGCAGGAACGCCAGATTCACCGCGGTCCCCTCCGCCCGGCCCACACCCGTCTCCGACGCCCAGCCAGTCGACGGCCACAGCGTCGCGGGGTGTTGGTGCAGCGACATGGTGAGTACGCGTGGATCCTCGTAGAAAGCGGCCTGGACACCGTCACCGTGGTGGACGTCGATGTCCACGTAGGCGATCCGGTCGTACCCGTTGTCCAGCAACCAGCTGATGGCCACCGCGGCGTCGTTGTAGACACAGAATCCGGCGGCGGCGGCCGGCATGGCGTGGTGCATGCCGCCCGCCACGGACACCGCCCGGGTCACGGCGCCACTGGCGATCGCCCGGGCGGCCGCCAGGGTGCCGCCGGCCACGGCCGCACTCGCCTCGTGCATGCCCGGGAACGTCGGATTGTCCGCCGTGCCGAGACCGTGACTCATCCCGAAGTGCTCACCGGGCGGCAGGTCGCCGGCCGCCCTGACCGCGTCGATGTAGCGCGAGGTGTGGACGCGGAGCAGTTCCTCGTCGCTCGCCGAACCGGGGTCCAGCATCTCCACGCCCTGCACAACCCCCAGCTCCGTGGCCAGAGACATGGTCAGGTCGAGTCTGCGCGGACTCATCGGATGATCGGCGGAGTGCCGGTACTCCATCAGCGACGGACTCCACACGACCGCGGCTGCGACGCCGTCCCGGATACCGGCCATTGCCACCCGTCCTCCCGTCGCACCGGGACGCTCCCGGCGACCCACACCCGGTGGAATCACCGGGGCGTGCACCCCACGAATCTACGCGGCGGGGCCGGAACCGGCCCGGCGATTGCGCGCTCCCCACCCCGGTTCGAGGCCCGACGGTAGGCTCGACCGGGAACCCGGCCGGGAGAGTCATCCACCGGGAGCGAGTACCTGCGACGATCCGACGTGGAGGATTCAGCGTGAAAGATCTGGTGGACACCACCGAGATGTACCTCCGCACCATCTATGAGCTCGAGGAGGAAGGCGTGATCCCGCTCCGGGCCAGGATCGCCGAACGCCTCGAGCAGAGTGGCCCGACCGTGAGCCAGACGGTCGCCCGGATGGAGCGCGACGGCCTGGTGCACGTGGCGCCCGACCGGCATCTGCAGCTCACCCCCACAGGCCGCGAACTGGCCGTGGACGTGATGCGGAAGCACCGCCTCGCCGAGCGGCTGCTGGTCGACGTGATCGGGTTGGAGTTGGAGAAGGTGCACGCCGAGGCGTGTCGTTGGGAACACGTGATGAGTGACGACGTGGAGCGTCGCCTCATCGAGGTCCTCGACGATCCGAGGACGTCCCCGTACGGCAACCCCATACCCGGGCTCGACCGTATCGGCTACACGGCCACGATGGCCGACGAGTCCGCGTTCACCCGCCTCTCGGCGCTCGAGACCGACACCCCTCACAACGTCCGGATCCGGGCGATCGGCGAGAACGTCCAGATCGACACCGAGCTCATCTCCGAGCTCCGCGCGGCCGGTGTCGAACCACTGAAGACCGTGACCGCGACCCGTCGGGGCCACCTCGTGGAGCTCGACTCCGGTGACGGTCACACGGTGGAGCTCGACGGCGACCACGCGCACGCGATCCAGGTCGAGATCCTCCTGTGAAACTCCTCGTCACCGGCGGGGCGGGATATGTCGGCGGGGTCTGCGCGACGGTGTTGGTCGAGCGCGGACACGAGGTCGTGGTCCTGGACGACCTCTCCACCGGCAACAGGGAAGGCGTCCCCGCGGGAGCGACGTTCATCGAGGGTGACGTCGCCGCGCTGGCGGGCGACGTCCTGGAACCGGGATTCGACGGGGTGCTGCACTTCGCCGCCCGCTCTCTCGTCGGGGAGTCCGTGGAGAAGCCCGGGGAGTACTGGCAGGGCAACGTCGTCACCTCGCTCGCGCTCCTCGACGCGATGCGCGCCGCCGACGTGACCAACCTCGTCTTCTCGTCCACCGCGGCGACCTACGGTGAGCCGGAACAGATCCCGATCACCGAGGACATGCCCACCCGGCCCACCAACACCTACGGCGCCACCAAACTGGCGATCGATCACGCCATCACCTCGTACGCGGCGGCCCACGGTCTCGCCGCCACGAGCCTGCGCTACTTCAACGTGGCCGGTGCCTACGGTTCGGCGGGAGAGAACCGTGTCGTCGAGACCCACCTCATCCCGCTGGTCCTCCAGGTGGCCCTCGGGCACCGAACCGACATCAAGGTCTTCGGTGACGACTGGCCCACCCCGGACGGGACCTGTGTCCGCGACTACATCCACGTCGCCGACCTGGCCGAGGCCCACCTGCTGGCCCTCGAGTCCAACCGGGCCGGGGTCCACCGCGTGCTCAACCTCGGTAGCGGTGAGGGCTTCTCCGTCCGCGAGGTGATCGACGTGTGCCGCGAGGTCACCGGTCACCCGATCCCGGACGTTGTCGCTCCTCGCCGAGCTGGGGACCCGGCGGTACTCGTCGCCTCCAGCGAGAAGGCGATCACGGAGTTGGGGTGGACACCCACCCGCACCGACCTGCGCACCATCGTCCGGGACGCCTGGGCGTTCACCTCGGCCCTGGGCGATCGGGCGCACTCCGCCCCGCGGTAGCCCGGTCCGACGCCGCGGGTGTCCGCCTGACCCGACCGGGCCGGGTGGGTGTCCCGCACCTCAGGCCGCAGCCACCCGACGGAGCCGCTCGGGCGCGAGTCCCTGCTCGAGTCCGTGGAGCAGGAGCCGCGCCAGCGAGTTCGCCGGATCCGCGGTCACCGCCGCATCGAGAGCCGACCGGGCGTGGACCCCGCTGCCAGCGAAGTAGGCGGCGGCTCCCAGTAGCAGCAGCGCCACCGAGCGTTCGCGTCCGGGCCGGCGGCGCGCGAGCGACCACCACAGCAGGCGGCGTCCGTCCTCATCGCACAGTCCCCGGTGGGCCAGGCGCCTGTAGACCTCGTCACGCACCGCGATGTCCAGCAGGCCCCGGCCGATCTCGGCCAACTCGTCGTCGTCGAGTTCCTCCCCCTCCTCCAGCCGCCGGACCGCGTCCTCGTGCGCACCCACCGCGCGGTCCACGGCGAGGTCTCCCCCGAGCCGGACCGGCCCCCGGCCGTGCGGATCGACGTCACACGCCTCGTCGTCCCGGACCAGGTAGAGCCGATCGATCTCCCCCCGCGATCCGGCCCGGATACGCCCGTCGTACGCGTGGACCGCTGCGATCTCCGTCGAGTCCGGGTCCAGCTGTGTACCCCGGACCATCCCGAACAGGTCGACCCAGGTCGCGCCCCGGGCGAACTCGCCGACGCCGTACGCGGCGGCCACCTGCGTGCCGGCCAGCCCCAACCAGTACTCGAACGCCGCGGCGGCGTCCTCCGCCCGGAGCCCGGCGGAATACCCGTCCGCACAGTTCTCGTGGACCACCACCAGATGGACCTCGGACACACCCTCCCTCGAGCAGAACTGGGCCAACCCGCGAGCCGGCCCGTCATCGATCATCCTCGGCGAGCGCTCGAGGTCCCCTGAGAGTCCGACCTCGTCACCGCCCCGGTCGTCAGCGTCGTCAGCGTCATCAGCGGACACACCCGATCCGCCGAACAGGCCGTCGACATCCATCCTGACGACCGGCCCCTGCCTGCCCTCCGCGGTCCGCCCGCACACCACCACCACCGATCCGGGACCCGGGGGGAAGCCCAACATCACCGGGATGGACGCGATGAGTTCCTCCGGAGAGGAGATCACCACCGTCGACGTGTCGTCCATCCCGTCGCCACCGATCCGTCCGTTCGCCGTCATCGCCGTCCACCTGTCTCGTCGTCTTGCGGCCGCTCCCCCTGTCGGCGGCGGTCCGCCGGTGCCGGTGCACCGGATCAACCTTCGGACACGCCCACGGCCGTGATCTCGCGGGAACCGGCCGGATGCGGCCCGCTGTGGAGCCCGGGTGGTCGTGGGGAATCATCTGCGGCCCGCTGTCGTTGGCAAAGAGCAGAAACCCCGTCCCGGTCGGACGACCAATTCGGTCCTGACCGGACGAACCGGGGTGTCGCGACGAGAGGAGTCGACATGGCCAGGCACAGCGATCTGTACCGACTGATCGAGCCCGTCCCCGATCTGCGTTCGGAATCCGGACAGGGCCCGGTGCTCGTGCACGCGCTGGAGGGCTTCTCCGACGCCGGCCAGGCGATCCAGGGCGTCACGGAACACCTCAAGGAGAGCCTGGACTCCCAGCTGATCGTGGAGTTCGACGCGGACGAGTTCGTGGACTACCGGTCACGTCGACCGCAGGTGCGCTACTCCTTCGACCACTTCGCCGGGTACTCCGAGCCGACCATCCAGATGCACGCCGTCAAGGACGCCAACGGGACGTCCTTCCTCCTGCTCTCCGGCCTCGAGCCGGATCTGCGGTGGGACGGGTTCACCGAATCGGTGATCGACCTCGCCGGTTCGTTCGGGGCCCGGATGTCGATCGGCCTCGGCGCGATTCCCCTGGGGGTGCCGCACACCCGCCCCACGCAGGCGAGCGCGCACGCCAGTGACGTCGAGCTGATCCGCGGGTTCACCGCATGGCCCGGGGAGTTCTCGGTCCCGGGGAATGTGAGTGCACTGCTGGAACTCCGGATGGCCGAGCACGGCATCCCGTCCGCGGGGTTCACTGTCCACGTCCCGCAATACCTGTCGCAGACCGCGTACCCCGCGGCGGTGCTCAACCTGGTCGGCAACATCGCCCAGATCTCCGAGCTCGAGTTGCCGTCCGGTGAGCTCGAGACGGCGGCCCGGGACTTCACCACCCAGGTCACCGCGCAGATCTCCGACAACCCGGAGATCCGGACCGCCGTGGAGTTGATGGAGAAGCAGTACGACGAGTTCATGGAGACCCGCCACGGTTCCGACTCGCTCAACCCCGGTGGCAAACCGCTGCCGTCCGGCGACGAGATCGGCGCCGAGTTCGAGCGGTTCCTCGCGGAGCAGACCGGCGACGACGAGCCGCGCGCCCACTAGTACAGGCGGGTGGTCGCCACCGGGCGGCTAGGCTCGGTCGGGTGCATCTGCCCGAACTCTTAGCCGACCTCGACGACGTCCCCTCCGATCTCCGGGAGGAAGCGGTCTTCGACGCCTTCGTGGCGTGGGCGGGCTCCCAGGGTCTGACGCTCTACCCGGCGCAGGAGGAGGCGGTCCTCGAGGTGGCGGCGGGCAGCCACGTGGTCCTCGCCACCCCGACGGGTTCGGGCAAGTCGCTGGTCGCGCTGGGGGCGCATTTCTCCGCCATGGCCCGGGGGGTGCGGAGCTACTACACCGCGCCGATCAAAGCTCTCGTCAGCGAGAAGTTCTTCGCGCTGTGCAAGGTGTTCGGCGCCGAGAACGTGGGGATGCTCACCGGCGACGCCGCGGTCAACGCCGACGCCCCGATCGTCTGCGCCACCGCGGAGATCGTGGCCAACATCGCGCTGCGGGAAGGGGCCGATGCGGATATCGGTCAGGTGGTGATGGACGAGTTCCACTACTACTCCGAGCCCGACCGGGGCTGGGCCTGGCAGGTCCCGCTCATCGAACTGCCCGATACCCAGTTCCTGCTGATGTCGGCCACGCTCGGCGACGTGGACTGGTTGATCGAGGATCTCCGCACACGGACCGGACGGGAGTGCGCACTCGTCGGGGGCACCGAGCGTCCGGTCCCCCTGACGTTCGACTACGCCCTGCGCAGCATCCACGAGACGGTCGAACTCCTGCTCCGCGACGACAAGGCCCCCGTCTACATCGTCCACTTCACCCAGGCCTCGGCCCTGGAACAGGCCCAGGCACTCACCTCGGTGGCGGTGTCCTCCAAGGAGCGCAAGGCCGCCATCGCCGACGAGATCGGCGGCTTCCGGTTCTCGACCGCGTTCGGCCGGAACCTGCGCAAATTGCTCATGCACGGCATCGGGGTCCACCACGCCGGCATGCTCCCGAAATACCGCCGCCTCGTGGAACGGCTCGCCCAGGACGGGTTGCTCACCGTCATCTGCGGGACTGACACCCTCGGGGTCGGTATCAACGTCCCCATCCGGACCGTTCTGTTCACGGGGCTCACCAAGTTCGACGGACGCCGGCAGCGTGTCCTCAAGGCCCGGGAGTTCCACCAGATCGCCGGCCGTGCGGGCCGCGCGGGTTTCGACACCGAGGGCCTGGTGGTGGTGCTGGCTCCCGAACACGAGGTCGAGAACGCCAAAGCCGCGGCCAAGACCGCCGCCAACCCCAAGAAGAAGAGCAAGGTGGCCAAGAAGAAGCCGCCGGAGGGGTTCGTCAACTGGTCCCGGTCCACGTTCGACAAGCTCGTCGGTGCGCAACCCGAGCAGCTCACCAGTCGCTTCGAGGTGAACAACGCGATGCTGCTCAACGTGATCTCGCGTCCCGGGAGCTGCTACACCCACATGCGGCACCTGTTGCTGTCCTCCCACGAGACCCGGGCCCGCACCCGGCAGCACGTCCTGCGCTCGATCGAACTCTTCCGTGGGCTCGAGACCGCGGGCATCGTCGAGAGGGTGGCGGAGCCGGACCACGACGGACGGCACGTCCGTCTGACAGTCGACCTCCAGCGGGACTTCGCGCTCAACCAACCTCTCGCCCCGTTCGCGATCGCGGCCATGGAGGTCCTCGACCCCGACTCCCCCACCCCGGTCCTGGACCTGGTCTCGGTGATCGAGTCCGTTCTCGACGACCCGCGGCCGATCCTCTACGCACAGCAGCGGGCCGCCCGTGGTGAGGCGATCGGGGCCCTCAAGGCCGAGGGTGTGGAGTACTCCGAACGGATGGAGCTCGTCGAGGACATCTCGTGGCCCACACCCCTGGGCGACCTCATCGCGGACGCGTATGACGCCTACCGCGCCGGGCACCCGTGGGTCGCGGGGATCGAGCCCTCTCCCAAGGCGGTCATCCGCGAGATGGTCGAGCGGGGCATGACCTTCTCCGATCTGATCTCCGCCTACGGGCTCAGCCGGTCGGAGGGTTCCGTGCTGCGCTACCTCACCGATGCCTACCGGGCGCTGCGACAGACCGTTCCGGCGGATCTGCGGACCGAGGAGTTCGACGACCTGGTGGAGTGGCTCGGAGAACTCGTCCGCCAGGTCGACTCGAGCCTGCTGGACGAGTGGGAGCTGCTCACGGATCCGGATGTCTCTCCGGACCAGGTGGCGGAGCTCGCCTTCGGCCAGTCGGCCGGCACCACCCGGCCCGTCACCGCCAACCTCCGTGCGTTCCGTGTGATGGTCCGGAACGCCATGTTCCGCCGGGTGGAACTGCTGTCGCGGGACGACATCGACAAGCTCGTGGAGCTCGACGCCGACGTCCCCCAGCATCCCGACTGGGACACCGAGATCGATGCGTACTGGGACGAGTACGACGCGATCGGAGCCGGGCCCGCCGCCCGCGGCCCCGCCCTGTTCTCCGTCACCGAATCGGGTGACGGGGTGGAGCCGGGAACCTGGTGGGTCCGACAGGTGCTCGACGATCCGGCGGGTGACCACGGCTGGGCCGTCGAAGGTGTGGTGGATCTGGGCGCCAGCGACGAGGCGGGTGAGGTCCGCTTCGCCTCGCTGACCCTCGCCGGGTGAGCGTGACGGGAGGCTGAACCGGGCCGGGGATCCGGTGTCCGTACGATGACCGACGAACGCCGACCCGACCCCTGGAGGACATCTGTGACCCCCCGCATCCTGTACAAGAGGCTCGCCTTCGCGGAGGTGATCACCTGGACTCTGCTGATCCTGGGCATGGTCGGCAAGTACGGGTTCGGTCTCGACTGGGCCACCACGGTCGGAGGCAGCATCCACGGATTCGTGTTCCTCTGCTACACCGTGGCGACGGTCGCGGTCTGGACGGACAAGCGGTGGTCCGCAGGCACCGGTGTCCTGGGCCTGGCGTCCGCGGTCGTCCCGTACGCCACCGTGCCGTTCGAGAGGTCCGTCGAACGCCGCGGGCTCCTCGAGGGGAACTGGCGGCTCGGTCCCGGAAGTGACCAGCCACGCTCACTCGCCGAGCGCACCCTGGCCTTCGCACTCCGTTCCCCGGTCGTCGCGCTCATCGTGACGCTCATCGTGGTGGCCGCGGTCTTCTCACTCCTCCTGGTGGCGGGCAAGCCCACCGAGTGGTTCTCGTGAGCCTGGACCGTGAACCCGGACGCCGAGAGCTGAACAAGGCGGACAAGCAGCGTCGGATCCTGGCCGCCGCCCGCGACCTGTTCTTCCGCAACGGGTACTCGTCGGTCACCACGCAGGAGGTGGCCGACCTTGCGGAGGTCGGCACCGGGACGTTATTCCGCTACGCCCGGTCGAAGGGCGAACTGCTGTGCATGGTGGCCAACGAGGAGTTCCGGGCCATGGTCGAGACCGTCCCGGACACCGGCGACCCGGTCGAGGATCTGGTCACGCTGTGCGACCCACTGTTCTCCGCTCTCGAGAACCAGCCGGAGAACATCGTGGCCTACCACCGCGAGACGCTGTTCGGGGAACCCGGCCCGCACCGTGCGGAGGCGCAGCGGATCCTCGGTGAACTTCGCGGGATCATCGGCGTGATCCTCGCCCGCCATTCACCACGTCCACCGGAGGCGGAGGATCTCGACGGCCCCGCCCAGACCGTCTTCGACGTGCTCTACATGAGCATCGTACGTTCGGGGATCGACCGGTCCCCCGGTGGCGATCACCGGGCCGACCTGCGCGAGCACGTCGATCGTGTCCTGCACGGTGCGCTCGCCTGTCGGGTATCCACCGACGGTGCGCTCTGAAGGTACCCTCCGGGCACCCCGACGAACCGTCTACCACCCCGCCGGGTGAGACTGATCCACATGACTGAAGGCCACGACCCCGTAACCCGCCCGATCAAGGACGCGTCCACCGTGATGGTGATCCGGGACGCCGACCACGGACCGGAGGTGTTCGTCGCGCGCCGTGTTCGGGGGATGGCGTTCGCCGGCGGCATGACGGTGTTCCCGGGTGGCGGGGTGGACGCATCCGACGACGATCCGGACGTCGCCTGGACCGGTCCCGCGCCCGAGTGGTGGGCCGAGCGGTTCGACTGCGACGTACCGCGTGCACGCCGGCTGGTGTGCGCGGCCGCCAGGGAGACCTTCGAGGAGTGTGGCGTCCTCCTGGCCGACCACCTCGACGGATCTCCCGTCGCGGACGCGGGCCGATACCACTCGAGCCGCGACGAACTGGAGAGCCATCGGCTGACCTTCAGCCGGTTCCTCGCCGACGAGGGGCTCTCCCTCGCGGCGGGCCGCCTCCGCCCGTACGACCACTGGATCACCCCCTCGGTGGAATCGCGGAGGTACGACACCCGCTTCTTCCTCGCCGCGCTCCCGGAGGGACAGGAACCCGATGACCTCACGACCGAGGTCGACCTGACCATGTGGGCCCGGCCCGTCGACCTCCTCGAGGACTTCCGATCCGGCCGGTCCATGCTCCTGCCCCCGACGTGGACCCAGCTCCGTGTCCTCGCCGGGTTCCCCGACGTCGCCGCCGCACTGGCCGCCGAGCGCAGGATCACCCCCATCCAGCCGGAGATCATCGAACACCGCGGCGGGGTCCGCGTGGGCTTCGACGGCTCGGACGAGTACTGGTCCGACTACCAGGCCGGGCGCCCGCCAACGGAGAGCTGATCGCCCCCGCCGTACATCTCGAAGTACTGACGGACCCGGCTGCGCGGTGGTTGACTGCCAACCATGCCGGATTTCGAGTTCGACGTGGACGCGTCGATCGCCGCCGGGTGGGACCGCTTCGCGGCCCGCCTGGCGGAACTCCTGCGTGACCTCGTCCCGGGGGCCACGTTCGACCTGGCCGTGCCCGTCCTGGGCTCCCCGTCCACCCGCACCCCGTATGTGCGGTTCACCGCCATCGGGGCCGACCGCATCCACGCGGAGGTCTCCGGCGGCGGGTCCGAGGACTCCCCGGAGCCGTTGGGGCCGGTCCGGCTGGAACAACTCGTGGCCCTGGGCTGGGGACTAGGGCCCCCGACCGGCGCGGTGACGCCGGGGGCGAACGTCACGTTCCCCGTCGACCGCGCGTCAGAGGCGGCACACCTGGTCGCCGGCACGATGGAGCGGGTCTTCGGGATCCCTCACCCGGTCTTCCTCCACGACGTGTCCGACCCCGAGGACGCGGCCCGGGTCGCCACCGGTGAACAGGTGCCCGCGGACGCCGATTTCCGGTCGCAGCCGATCGCCACCCCCGACGAGGCGACCAGAGCCCTGGAATCGGCCCTCTCGGAGGTCTACGAACGCCGGGTCACACCCGACGAGCACGACGTGTTCACCGTCCCCGCCGGGTGTGTCCTGCTCTTCGTCCGTGCGCACCGCTCGCTGCCACTCGTCGTGTTCCGGAGCCCACTGGTCTCCTCCGTGGAGGACCCCGCGGCCGCGGAGACCGAGGTCGCGATCCTCAACCGGGACTCCCTGTGGTGCCGGTACGTGTTCGACGGCACGACGATCTCCGCCGAAGCAGAGTTCGTCGACCGCGTGTTCGTCCCGGTCAACTTCAAGATCCAGCTGGCCGAGATCTCGGCCGAGCTCGACGACGTCTACTCGGATCTCGCGCACCGGGTCGCGGGCAGACGATGGCGTGACCTGCGCGCCGCCGATGACCACGGTCCAGGTGAGCAGTAGGATCTGAGACCGTGCCGGGACGGGCCCGGTGTGAGACCTCGCCCCAGGAGCGCCTACATGCGTCGCGCCGTCCTCGCTGCCGTGATCGTGGCCGCGACCGTGTCCACACCCGCCTGTTCGCCGGCGTCCCTGTTCGGTGACGACGACACCGCGGGAGTCCCGGTCCCGACGGCCCAGCAGTCGGGGCCCTTGCCGTCGTCGCAGCAGTTCGACAGGCCGTTCCCCGTGGCCGGAGAATCGTGGGACGCCACCGTGACCCTGTCCAACCTCCGGATCGTGCCCTCCACCGCGTACTCGGACGCGGTCGTGGTGGTTGACGTCCGTGCCGTGCAGGCGTCCGGCCAACCGGAACTGGGCCCGGAGAACTTCTCGGCCTTCGACCCCTCGGGGAGGCCGTTCGAGCGGGTCGAGAACCCCGCGGGAACGATCGAGGACCCGCTCGTGCCGTCGATCCTGAGCTTCCCCGGGGAGGAGGTCCGGGGGATGGTCGCCTGGTCCATGCCCCGTGGGAACCGAATCGGCCGGATCGACCTGGTCGCCCCGAGGACGATCGGTTCGGTCACCGTGACCCGCCAGCCGGAGGACCCGACCGCCACCTAGGCCTCAGGACGGTTCCTGGTCCCCGAGAGGGTCCGAGCCCTCGAGATAGGTCCAGCGGCCACCTCTGCGCTCGAACTCCGACCGTTCACGCAAGACCGCCGGCCCCTCGGGCCCGATGTAGCGGGCCTCGAACTCCACTGTCCCGGTCTGATCGGCGGCGCCGCCGGCCACCACGTCGAGGATCGCGAGGCCCGCCCACTCAACGTCACCGGCCTCCACCGTCTCCGGCCTCGTCCGCGGGTGCCATGTACGCCAGAGGTGGCCCTCCCGTCCGAGCACGAAGGCCGTGTACCGGGACCTCATGAGCTGCTCGGCGGTCTCTGCAGGTAGGCCGTCCTCCACGAGCGGCCCGCAGCAGATGTCCAGGGCGCGTTGACTCCCACAAGGGCATCCACTCAACTCGGCCGCCTCCGTCCATTCGGGTCCGCGACCACGTTACCCATACGACGTCCGGCTATCCTGTTCGGAGACATGTCCAGCTTCCGCGCCCTCCGTCTCTCCCCCAGGCGAGAGCCCGATCCCGACCTCGCCCCACTGCGGGTCCGTTCCTGTCGCGACCTGTGCGAGTGGACCAGGACCCCGGTGGAGCGCCGCGGCGAGCCCATGTTCGCGTGCCGAGGGTGCGGATCCCAGTGGGTCCCGAGCGAGCACTGGACCCCGCGGGACAGCAACGGAGCGGTCCCCCCGGAGGTGTTGGACATCGTCACGGCCGAACCGTGAACGCGCCCACTGGCGCCTAGGCTGGACGGATGACCACCACCCCTCGATCCCTCAGCCCCGCCGTGAGTTCCGCGACGACCGATGCCGTCCTGCGCCGTGCGGCGGCTCGGTTCCCGCACCGCGTCGCACTGACCTTCGCCGATCGCCGGTGGACCTACGCCGCATTGGATACGGCGGTGGACCGGGTAGCGACCATGCTCGCCGGTCAGGGCCTC
>JBKBUP010000279.1:0-2774 GCA_046289795.1 Dietzia sp.
GTAGGCCTTGCGGACGACGAAGGTCACCTTGGGCACCGACGTCGCGAGCACGGCGTAGCCCATCTTGGCGCCCCGGTGGATGATGCCGAGCTTCTCCTGCTGCACTCCCGGCAGGTAGCCGGGGGTGTCCACCACGTAGACCAGCGGGATCGAGTACGCGTCGCACAGCATCATGAACCGCGTCGCCTTCTCCGAGGCGTCGATGTCCAGGGAACCGGACAGGTGCAGCGGCTGGTTGGCGATCACGCCCACCGGCTCGCCGTCGACCCGCGCGAAGCCGGTGATCATGTTCTGCGCGAACTGCCCCGAGGTCTCGACGAACTCGCCGTCGTCGAACATCCGGATGAGCACGTCGTGCATGTCGTACGCCGCGTTGTCGGAGTCCGGGATGATCGTGTCGAGTGACATGTCGGACTCGGTGGGTGTCGGCTCGAGGCCGGGGTTGATCCGCGGCGCCTTCTCGGCGGCCGAGGAGGGCAGATAGCTCAGCAGGTTCCGGACGTACATGAAGGCGTCGTGCTCGCTCACGGCCACGTGGTTGACGTTGCCGTTCTTGGCCTGCTCCAGGGCCGAACCGAGGTCCTCCATGGAGATCTCCTCGCCGGTGACCTGCTTGATCACGTCCGGGCCCGTGACGAACATGTACGCCTGATCCTTGACCGCCACCACGAAGTCGGTGGTCACGGGGGCGTAGACGGCACCGCCGGCGCACTTGCCCAGCATGATCGAGATCTGCGGGACGAATCCCGACGCCGGGTACTGACGCTTGGAGATCTCGGAGTAGTAGGCCAACGAGGTGACGGCGTCCTGGACGCGGGCGCCACCGGAGTCGTTGATGCCGATGATCGGACAGCCGACGTTGATGGCCAGGTCCATGATCGCGCAGACCTTCTTGCCGAAGCCCTCGCCCACGGACCCGCCGAACACGGTGTTGTCGTGCGCGTACACGACCACGGGGCGGCCGTCGATGGTGCCGCGGCCGGTCACGACCCCGTCGCCGAACGGGTTGGTCGGGTCGCCCGGAGCCTTGGCGAGCTGCCCCATCTCCAGGAAACTGCCGGCGTCGAGCAACTCCGCGATGCGCTGCCGCGGGGGGGTGCGGCCGGCGGCGTCGCGGCGGGCCTTCGCCCGCTCGCTGCCCGGGTCCTGGGCCTGTTCGTGCTTGATCCGCAGCTCCGCGAGCTTCTCCGCGGTGGTCCTAGCCGTCACGCGTCCGATCCCTTCAGTACTCCCGCGTCGATCTCCGAGAGGCGACGCGCCAAATGCTTACCGACCGTACCGACCACCGGTTCGTCGACCACCGCGAGGTGGTCTCCCTTCAGCTGGACCACCTCGAGATCGGACACGATCCGGGCCCAGCCGCCGTCGGGGTCGACGTGCGCGTAGCGGGGCTCGAGTTCGATCGCGCCCTCGTGCATCCGCTCCGCTCGGTAGAGCACGAACGACACCTCGGCGCCCACCCCCGACCACGTGGACAGGTCCGCGCTCTGGAGGATGCGGTTGTCGACGAAACTGGCCCGCTGGTGCTCGATGACCCCGCCACCCATGGCGTTCGCCTCGGCGCCCAGCCCCTCGAGAAGCATGCCCAGCACGCCGTCCTCACCGTGCTCGGCGAGGAAGTCCCGCGGCACCTCCACGTCCAGCCCGTAGGTCCGCTTGGCGAACTCGGAGTACCGCTTCCACCGCGCCTCCGCCTCGTCGAGCGTGTCCGGGATCGGCTCGGACGGTTGCACGGTGTCCAGGAGGGCCACCAGTGCGACCACGTCGTCGGCGGCCCTCAGTTGGCGGGCGACCTCGACGGCCAGGGCCCCACCGAAGGACCAGCCACCGAGTGCGACGGGACGCCCCGAGGCGATCTCCCGGATCCTGTCCAGGTAACCGGCGGCCCTCTCCTCCAGCGGCCCCTCGGTGCGCTCGACGCCGTAGACCGGGTTGTCGCCGTCCAGACGGTCGACCAGCGGCTCGTACACGAACGACGAACCGCCGGCCGCGTGGAACAGGAACAGGGGGGTGCTGTCGGCGGAGCCCTCGCTCAGGACGCGGATGTTGCCCTCGACCGCCACCTCGGTGAACGGGCGCAGCAGGTCGGCGACCTCCGCGATCGTCCCCGCCCCGGCCAGCTGCCCGGCGGTGATCTCGCCCCCGCAGCGCTCCGACAGTCGGGCCGCCAGGGCGGTGAGGACGCCGTCCTCCAGCGCGGGCAGCGTCCCGGTCACCCCCGGTGCCGCCGCACCGGTGACCACGGCCCACGCGCCGAAGGCCAACCGTTCGGTGTCGTCACGGGGCGCGATGGAGACCTCGGAGGTGGCGGCCTCGCCGGCTGCGACACCGTCGGCGGTGTCGCCACCGGCAGAGTCTCCACCGGCAGGCGCGTCACCTCTCAGGGCGGCGACGTCGACCACGCCCTCGCCCCGGGCCTGCTTGTCCGCGAGCTCGCCGACCTTGTCCGGGTTCTCCACGGCGAAGGTCACCATCTGCACGACGTCGTTCATCGAGGCGTCCCGCATCGCCTGCAGCTCGAGCGGCGGGATGGAGAACTCGTGCTCGACCCGGTTCTTGATCCGCACCGCCATCAGCGAGTCCAGGCCCAGGTCGAGCAGGGGGAGCTCCCGCGGCAGGTCGTCGGGGCTGTACCCCATCGAGGAGCCGACGATCCGGGCCAGGCGGTCGCTGATCGACTCGTCCGAGCCCGGCTTCCAGCGGTTGTCCGCCTCGTCGTCGTCATCGTCGGTGTCCACCACCGGCGCGTCGGACTCGGCCGACACGTAGTGCGG